>JAICNB010000063.1 GCA_025928935.1 Acidimicrobiia bacterium | reverse complement strand
TGTGTTTGCGCGCTCTTGGCCCTCCTCGTCTACACGTCCGGTCAGTTCGGGTCTGCACGCACTCTCCAGGTGGCGCTGAGCTTCGTCGTTCCGGCCCTCGTCATGTTCGTGTTCTGGCGGGTGGGGAGGACGCGCCTCCGTCGGCACGCGGAGTCGATGGAGGTCGCCCTGAGGCTGGGACAGGTCCAAAACCGCGCAGCCGGGCGCTTTCTGGGGGACATCGCCCACGAGCTGACCCCGCGTCGGGAGCGGTGCAGCGCACAGGACGAGGCCCTCGTGGTCGCCGTGGAATACCAGGAGGCAGGGGCCGACCTCAAAGTCGCGGTGCCCGACATCGAGATCGAGACCGATCCGCACATTCTTCGTCAGCTGCTCCACGTGCTCGTCGGCATGGCCATCGGGCAGGGCGGGGGCAGGATCGCGATATGGGGAGTGGCCGAAAGCCAGTGGTTCCGCCTTACCGTGTCTGACGACGGTCCCGGCCTGCCGGCCGGATCGGGAGACATGGTGTTCGATCGCTACGTCGATCTGGCGGAGTCGAGAGGAGGCCTCGGGGGAGCCGGATCTGCGCTGACCTCGGCCAGGATCCTCGGGGAGACGATCGGCGCCGAGCTCGGCTACAAGCGCGACCCGAGCTGGAGCCATCTCTCGCTGCGCCTGCCCCTCGATGCCGACATCACCGTCGCCCACGTGGAACGTGTTCCCCTCGAAGCAGGGGCTCGTTGAGACATGCGAAAACCCGGATTGGCGTGGGGCATGCTGGTCGCCCTGACCCTGGTGTTACTCACCCCCGGCGTCGCCCTCGCTGAGCAGGAGAACTACTACCTGGGCCCGGACGGAGTGCCACAGGCCCAGTTGATGTTGAACCCCTTGGGTGGTGAGATGCCCAACTACGACCGAGGCAGGGACGTCGAGCCCGGCCTGCTTCTCCAGCGGTCGTCTCTCGGCCTGGCGGAGGAAGACGTAGCCCGCTTTCAGCACTGGCAGCTCGATCTCGGCGGCCAGCGTGTGGCTGGATATCCCTCGATGGTCGTCTGGAGCGCCGCCGATCGATTCGAGGCGGGCCAGCATGGTGTCTTCACCGTCTATCTGCTCGATTGTGACCCTGCCGGCGGTGACTGTGAGCGTCTGGGCTCGAGAGTGGCCACGATGGACAGCGGGGCAGGCGAGGAATGGATCGAGACCATCGTCGAATTCCCCGAGCTGAATCACACGTTCGACCAGGGACGGAGCCTGGCGGTGCGCATCGTCGTCCCGTCGGCCTCCGAAACCGACATGATGTTCGCCTATGGCTATGCCGCCCACCGCAGCCGGTTGACCATCAACTCGGAGAAGCCCGAGGCGGTGGTGGAGGCCTCGATGGCCTTGCAGTCCATTTCGCCGCCAGTGGACTTCGGCGCCTCGCCACCCTCGATGGCGGCCGAGACTGCGCCCGTCGCCGCTCCAACTGCTGCCCCGACCGTGCCGACCACCTCCCTGTGGCCTTGGCTCATAACGCTGGCCCTGTCCACCGCTGCTCTCGTTGCCTTGGGGTCTGCCCTCATGTCGTCGCTGACCAAGCCGGGCCGGCACCAGCCACAGAGTGCCATGGGGCCAGGAGAGCAGGGTCAGAGCAGTCGGATCTCCGTCTCCGCTCCTTGATCGACGACCCGGTCGCAGCTGACGCAATACCAATGCGCTTCCAGCGGTGTCCCGCACAAGTCGTGTCGGATCGCCGCTCCGTCGTCCGACTGACGATCGCCCCAATGCGTGAGCAGACGTAACGCCCCGGCCAGGTCACGCCCGGCCGCAGTCAGCTCGTAGACGTGTCGAGGTGGACGCTCCGAGTAGAGATGGGACACGATCACCCCGTCCTCCTCGAGTCGTGTCAGCCGGCTGGACAGGATGTTGGGGGCGATCCCACTGACGCGGTTTGACAGGTCGGAGAAGCGCAGGGCCTGGTCCTGGAGTGCGTCGATGATCAGCAGTGACCATCGGTCCCCGATCCGTTCGAGGGCATTCTGAAGGGGGCCGCGCCGTTCGTCCATCGATTCCATGATATGGCAGTCGGCGTCAGCACATGGCTGATATAGTTGCAAGTTGCAAGTTACTAGTGAGGTGACAGATGACGCTGAGCGAGATCGGTGAAGAGGTGGCGGCGGTGGCGTCCGTCGCTGGTGGTGCGGTGGTCGGCCTCGGGGGCCGTTGGGGCCAGGGATCGGGTGTCGTGATCGAGCCCGGCCTCGTCTTGACCAATGCCCACAATGTGAGCCCAGACCATGCCACCGTGACCTTTCCGGACGGCCGCGTGGAGCAGGCCGGTGTCGTCGGGCTGGACGTCGATTCAGACCTGGCCTTGCTCGAAGTCGGCACCGGCGACATTCCCGGTATCTCCTGGCAACCGGAAGCGGTAGCTCCGACGATAGGCCTGCCTGTGGTGGGGCTGGCCAACCCGGGTGGGCGCGGGCTGAGGGCTACATACGGTCTGGTCGCAGCCGCCGAGAGGTCGTATCGCAGTTCGCGAGGCCGCAGGATGGAAGGCGGCTTCGAGCACACTGCACTCGCACCGCCCGGCGCTTCCGGGGGCCCGGTGACGGACCTGAGGGGAAATCTGCTCGGCATCAACACCCGTCGGCTGGGTCGGGGCTTCTACCTGGCCCAGTCTGCCGGCGCCGGGATGAAGCTGATCCTGGCAGGATTGCGCAGCGGGGAGCGCAGCGAGCCCCGTCGTCTCGGGGTGGGCCTCGCTCCAGCCGAGGTCGCCCGCCGCCTTCGACGCACGATGGGCTTGGATGAAGCCGATGGCCTGTTGGTGCGCTTGGTCGAGGAGAGTTCGCCGGCTCAGGTGGCTGGCGTCCGCGAGGGAGATGTCCTGGTCAGTGCAGGAGGGCAGGCGACCGTAGACGTCGACGATCTGCATCGAGCCCTTGCCGCCGCGGGTGCGTCGATCGATCTCGGCCTGGTGCGAGTCAACGACCGGCTCGAGGTGACGGCCACGTTCTCTTGAGCGACGAGGCAAGCCCGGCGTCAGAGCGGAGTGGTGCCGCTCTCGACGCGTATTCGCGGGTCGTCACCTCGGTGGCGCGCATGTTGCTGCCGACTGTGGTCGCCCTCTCCACCGGGCGCCGGGGTCGCGGCGGTGCCTGGCGAGAAGGCTCTGGATCCGGCGTGGTCATCACCGAAGACGGCTTCGTCGTGACCTCGGCCCACGTCGTCGAAGGAAGTGCCCGGGGTGGCGCCACTTTCGTCGACGGATGGGAGACAGGGTTCGACGTCGCGGGCCGTGACCGGCTTTCCGACCTGGCAGTACTCAAGCTGGAAGGGTCTGCCGCCGCTGCCGCCGAGCTCGGGGACTCGTCATCGCTCGAAGTGGGCCAACTCGTTGTTGCCCTGGGCAACCCGCTCGGCTTCTCGGGCTCGGTCACCGCCGGGGTGGTGAGCGCCCTCGGCCGATCGATCACTGCACAGGATCGTGGACATGCTCGACTGGTCGAGAATGTGATCCAAACCGACGCAGCGCTCCATCCGGGCAACTCGGGTGGCCCCCTGGCCGATGCCGCCGGAATGGTCGTGGGGGTCAACACCGCTGTGGTCGGCACGATGATCGGCCAGGGTCTGGGCCTGGCGGTCCCAATCGACGAGGCGACCAAATCGATCATCGCGGAGCTGATCAGCAGCGGCCGTGTCCGTCGTGCCTATCTCGGGGTGGCCGGCGGGAGCCGGCCCCTGCCACCCCGTATCGTCGATCGATTGGCCCGGGACCGTGGCCTCGAAGTGGTGGAAGTGGTGCCCGGGAGCCCGGCGCAACAGGCGGGCATCCGGCCTGGTGACATCATCGTCGGCGGTGACGGCCAGCCGCTGCGTGACGTGACCGATCTGCAGCGCCTGCTCACGGGTGACCGTGTTGGCGGCTCGTTCGAGCTCACCGTCGTGCGCAGTGGGGCCGTCACCACGGTCGCGACGCGCCCGGTAGAGCTAGGGAGCGGAGACTGAGCCCGGACGCACTGCCCGCCCCATATGATCGATCGCGATGCTTCTCAACCTTGAAGTGCTGGAGGGCATCGAGTCGGGCCGAATCGGGGCGGTGTACCGGCGATGGGAACACCCCCGGCTGAAGACTGGCTCGACCAGGCGAACCGCGGTGGGTGTCCTCGAGGTGACCTCGGTCGACTCGGTCGATCCGGGCTCCCTGACCTCCGCCGATGCCGTGGAGGCAGGGTTCGAGACGGTTAGCGACCTTCTCACCTCGGCCGGGACCCGTGGCGCGACCCTTTATCGAATTCGGTTGCGACATGGCGGCCCCGACCCACGGGTCGCCCTTCGTCAGGCCGTCCCCGATGAGGTGGAGATGGACGATCTGGCCCAACGTCTCCGGCGTCTCGATGAAGCCAGCACGCACGGCGCCTGGACCTGGCAAACGCTGACCCTGATCGCCGAGAATCCCGGTGTGCGAGCCGAAGATCTGGCAGGTTCGGTGGGCCGGGAGAAGATGCCGTTCAAGCTCGATGTGCGAAAGCTGAAGGAGTTGGGCTTGACGGAGAGCCTCAGGACCGGGTACCGGCTCTCACCTCGAGGCGAGAGCGTCCTGTCGCGCGGGCGTTAGGACCCTTGGCGACCCGGGGCGGTCACGGACGGGGATTCCGGCTTCGGCACGGTGCCACTGCCGTTGTTGCCCTCGTCCGCGTCAGCGCCCCCGCTATCAGGGGCGACGGAGTCGGCTTCTGCGGGGGGCTCCTCCACCGCTGGCTCGGAGTTCGAGGCCTCCTCCGGCGGGCCAGGATCACCGTTCCCGTTCGGATTGGCTGGGTTGCCGTTTTGGGCGCCATTTTGGTTGGCGCCGTTTTCGTTTTGGGCCCCGTTTTCGTTTTGGGCCCCGTTTTCGTTTTGGGCCCCGTTTTCGTTTTGGGCCCCGTTTCCGTTTCCGGCCTGCCCGTTCGAGTTTCCTGGCCCGACAGGTGGGTCCTGACCCTGCCCCGGGGTCACGACCGGGGGACCGTCCGGGTCCGTTGCCGGTGGACCGATGGCGGGGTTGTCCCCGGTATCGTTCCCTCCGATTTCCCGGGCGAGCTCGGCGACCCCCTGGCCGAACTCGCGACCGTCGGTGCCTGCACCTTCCCCGATGTTCTCAGAGATGTAGGCGAGAAGAGCGACCAGTTCGGATCGATCGAGCTCGGTCGCGGATAAGTCCTGGATCGCCTCCAACGCCTGGAGGGCCATCTCATGCGTCGCATCTCCTGTGCTGGCCTGCAATGCGACGACCGCATGATCGATCGCCTGCTGGCTTCGTCCGTCCGCGGCAAGTTCGGCGGCTTCGGCGAGTCGCTCTTCGATCGACCCGGAAGCGATGCCCACCACTTCCAGAGCCCGATCCAGGCCGTAGAGAGGATCCCCCGGTATGGACGAGTCCGCAGCCAGCGCCGCTCCCGCCATTGCCGGCACCATGAGCACGGCCAGCGTTACCGCCGCCAGGCGGGGGGTGAGCCCCATCCGTGGTCGACGACTCTTGCCGGCCGTGACATTGGTCGGGTGTGGTGAGCGCTCCAGCACGACGGAGGCGGCGCGGGTTGCGAAGCTGCGGACCTCGGACTCCTGTGGCCATCCACCGGCCCTAGAACGGAGACCTTCCACCAGAGGTGAGAGCAAGGCAAGGTCCCGGTCCTCGACGGGCGCGCCGGCGAGAAGCCTTTCGATCTCACGATCCAGGAGACCTCTGGTCCGCATATCATCCATGTAATCGCCGATGCGGCTCATCTGGTTACCCCTTCCAGATCGAGCCATTGCTGCAACGCGATCAGCCCACGTCGTTGCGCCGCCTTGACCGCGCCGACTCTCTTGCCCAAGGTCTGAGCGGTCTCTTCCAGGGTCAGCCGACCCAGAATGCGAAGTGCGAGCACATCGCCCTGGATATCGGTGAGGTGCTCGAAGGCCTTCTTCATCTCGTCCGAGACCAGAAGATCGAGTGCCTCGTCCTCGACATCGCCACCGGTCGACTCCGTGGTCGATTCGATCAGCGTCGTCGTCTCCGGCCGACGTTGTAGAGCCCGCCGGGAATCGAGGAGTCGGCGATGGGCGATTACGAACACCCACGATCGGAACGAGCTTTCGTCGCCTTCGAACGTCTGGATGTTGCGCGCGACCTGGAGGAAGGTCTCAGAAGCGAGATCTTCAGGCTCGGTGGCCCCTCGACTGGCCAGATAGCCGGTCACCGGCCCTGCCAGGTCCCGATAGAGGTCGGCCCAGGCCCATTCCCGCCCCGACTTGGCCGCTTCCAGCCGGGTCGCAAAATCTTCGGGAGACCGTTGTGAATATCGTTCAGGAAAAGAGGACATGTCTTTTGGGGGGCGCCCGCCGCGGTCCGCCCTGCATCTATATCGTCAACTCTGGACCAGCGCTTAGGGAATGATCGCCGGGACGCGGAAATTGTGCGTAACCCTAGGCCCGTTCTTGCCGATAACTGAGAGTGGGTAGCGGCTAGGACGGTCGGGGGACTCCAGTGTTGGATAGACATGGGGAAAATGAGCGTGGCGCGAGCTTGGTTGAGTTCGCCCTGATTGCACCACTCCTCTTCTTGCTGCTCTTCGGCGTAATCGAGTTCGCCCGTCTCGGTCACGGTTTCACGACGGTCTGGACCGCGGCCAGGGAGGGCGCCCGTTACGCCACGACCGTCGGCGACAGCGACGGCGCCAATGGTCCCAACTACCTCGATTGCGATGCGATCGTCGCAACCGCCCTGGCCAAGGTGGTGGGGATGACCCTGTCGGCCGGTGATGTCGAGATCGTGTACTCGAATCTCACCGGGACTCCCGTCGCCGACTGTGACGACGGTGATGCCACGCTTCCCAGGCCGACACCGGGTGGATCGGCCGACATAGACAACGGATTCACCATTGCAGTGACGGTCAATGGCGCCTTCAACGCCATAGTCCCCGTCACCTCCTCCTTCCTCGACGGGATCGATCTCACCTCGACCCAGACCCGTTCCATTTTCAAGGGGGTCATCAGTGACTAGCGGGCGTGGTCGGGAGAAAGGCGCCGCGGCTGTGGAGATGGCGATCGTCTCCATGTTCCTCCTCTTCCTCCTCCTGGGCATCGTCGATATCGGTCGCGCCATCACCACCAACATCTCCCTACGAGATGCGGTTCAGGAGGGTGCGATGTATGGCGCCTTCACGGGCGTTATCACTACGTCGGACATCGAGAACCGGATCCGCGCCTCGGTGTCCGAGCCCGACCTGAGCACCGCCACGATCAGCGTCTACTGCGAGACCGATCCGAGAGACCTCAAGGACGGGACCAGGATCCGCGTCGAGATGGTCTACGACCTCGACCTGATCACCCCGATCGTGGGGCCCGCCCTCGGCGGGACGATCACCCTCCAGCCGTCGGCGGAGGCAGACAGGTTCCACGACTCATGTCCCTTGGGCTTTTTGCCGATGCCATGACCATGGAGATCACGACACATGACAACGAAAGAGGTGCTGCCGCCTTCCTGGTAGCCATATCCCTGGTCGTGCTCGTGGGGTTCGCCGCCCTGGCCATCGACGGGGGTCTCGGCTTCGACGACAGACGGGGCACGCAGAATGCCGCGGACAGCGCCGCTCTCGCCGCGGCCTGGGAGGCCTGCAACCCACGTGTGCCCGGCGCGCCGGATCCGGAGGGATCAGCTCTCGCCGTCGCCGCCCAGAATGGCTACGACGACACCGACCCAGAAGTCGTGGTGACGGTGAACGCAGTGGACACGACCGAATACGAGGTCCTGATCCAGCAGGTGAACGACACCAGCTTCGCCGGTCCGGGCGTTGGCGCTGATACTTTGACTGTGGTCTCGCGCAGCGTCGCCCTCTGTGAGGAGGAGCCGTTCCACGGGGGCTACGCCATCTTCGCCGGAGCCGATTCCTGCACCACCGGCGGAGCCATCGAGCTGAATCTGACCGGTTCGACCCAGACGATCAACGGTGGGATCTTCTCCAACGGAGATCTCAGCCTTCAGGGGGCGAACATCACGGTCAACGGCGACATCGACTACAGGGGGGCGTTCAGCAGCAATGCGGGGCCCGACGTGATCGACGCCGCCGAGAGGTTCTTCGGGTCTCCCGAGGACTATCCCCTCGAGCTCGACATCGCCGAATTTCGACCCGGTGGGCCCCGTCAGGCGGCAGACCCGAGCAATTACCTCAATTCGGCGCCCGGGGTGGGCATCGACAACGGCTGGATGGTCTCGAACGGTTACGCCACCGGGAACAACTCGGCCATAGTGATCACGCGGTCGGGCCTCTACTACTCACCGAAAACTGGGAACAAGGCGGTCGATCTCAAAGGCGTGAGCACCGCTCCCGGGGTCACCGTGACGTTTGTCGCCGAAGGACAAATTGAGATCAATGGAGTGGCCGATCTCACGGGCTACGTCTCGGAGACCGCGGGATACTCCCCGATTCTGCTGTTCTCGAACGCCGGCAACCCACCGACGTGTAACACGAACGCTATCCAGATGAGCAGCTCGAACATCACATGGACCGGGCTCATCTACGCTCCGCGAGGAGAGGTGAAGATGTCCTTCGCATCGGCAAGCGCCGTGGTCAACGGGAGCATCATCGCCTACACGGTCGACATCTCTGGATCGAACTTCGTGATCAACTGGATCGACAACCCCAGCGCCACTCCTCGCTTCACGGTCGAGCTCCTGGACTGACCGCCGTCTGACCGTCCGTTGCTCAGCGGGCCCAGTAGAGGAAAGCCACCTGCTGTGCGGTGAGGGCCGTCCCCGAGAAGACGGTGATCTCGTCGAGTGAGGCCTGGAACGGCCGGTTCTGCGCGGTAGCCGAGTCGGCGCCGGGGTCGTTGTTCCCACCCCACTGGTCCCCCCAGCCGGAGAGGTTGCCACAGCCGGCTCGCCACCATCCGGTCTGGGTCTCGGCGACGGTGTTCCCGTTCGAGCCCACCTGCACCCCGTCGATGTAGAGACGCATCCCGCTCCCGTCCTGGGTACCCACGGCCATGTGCCATTGGTTGTTGTTGAGCCCGATCCCGGAGCTCAGCGCGACATGGGCGTTGTTGTAAACGCCGAACCAGACGCGACCCTGGCCATCCATGTAGATATGGCGATCGTATGCGCCGTCAGTGGGGGCGGAGACTCCCGTCCGGGGCCGTTCGAAGCCGACCAGCTTGCCGCCGTTCGCGTATGACGACGGGGCACGGAACCAGGCGATGATCGTGAAGACCTGAGGGGCATTGATCGCGCTGTTGCTGCTGGTGTAGATGCAGGAGTTGGCGTTGACCAGGGCCACGGCCCGGTCAGGGGTGTCTGTGACGAAAGCGCCGTCAGCGACGCGGGTGAAGTTCGCTGCCTGACCGTTGGGGGAGTAGGTCCCGGCGCGGCCGTTACCCGAGGAATCGCTCGCGGTGCCGGCGTTCCCCGTCTCGTCCAGCTTCCAGTACAGATATGGTGCCAGACCGGTGACAGAGTCCGTGTAGCTCCAGTTCGGCACGCTCCAGGTGTCGCCGGTGTTGGCTGAGGTGGCGGTGAAGGCAGCGGCGCTGGTGGACCCTCCACCCCCTAGTGCGAGTGGGACGGCCAATGCGAGGACGAGCAAGGGGACGATCGAAGGGGCTCGCCTGCCGAGGAGCCGGCTCGGGTCGCGGGGCTGGTGCTGGTCGATCCGCCGCCGCCAGGGCCGTCCCCGGTTGTCCGTCTCGTAGTCGGCGACGGTGGCCACCACTGCACCGACGGTCAGAGCGATGACGAGGACCAGTGCCAGCCATTGGCCGGTCAGGTACCACACCACCGGCAACCCGACGAACTGAACCAGGAGACGTCCCAACCCCGTCACCGACTCTCTCGGCACGGGCACGCTGTCTACCGTGGGGTTGGCGTCACCCTTGGTCACCAGGGTCCCGTCCTCGTTGATCGAGACGAGCCGATGGGTCAGGACGAAATCGGCCCGGGCCGGGTATTCGAAGCTGATCACACGCCCGATCGTGTCCTCGATCACCGGGTCGGGGGAGGCCAGCACCACGTCTCCGGCGTCGATGCCTGGCTCCATGGAGCCGCTCACGATGACATAGGGATGCCATCCGAAGACGAGCGGGACCAACGTGACCGCCAGACACGCCGCCCAGAACCACAGCCACGCCCGGCCCAGGATGCCGGCGGTGAGGCGGGCCCGGGAGTAGGGCCGGTGGATGAGCACCTCGCTGCGGATCGGGTCTGTGATAGCGGTCATTTCTGTTC
Source organism: Acidimicrobiia bacterium (assembly GCA_025928935.1). Classification (GTDB taxonomy): domain Bacteria; phylum Actinomycetota; class Acidimicrobiia; order Spongiisociales; family ZC4RG35; genus JARDZU01. Next base: position 7,655 of record JAICNB010000063.1, on the reverse strand, counting down.
TCTTGGTTCCGTCTGAACGCCGCCGACCCCGGCCCGGACCCTCGGGGGTCTGGGGGTCGTCCCCCAGATTCGACTGTCCGGTGCCGGGGCCGGTTGGCTCAATTCAGTCGGCCGTCGCTCCTCAGTTGATCTCCCAGTTGAGGTTGGCGATCGCCGAGGAGCTCTGGACGCTGTTGCCTGCCGTGGCGTTGATCGTCCAGCCGATGCGGTAGACGACACGCTGGGCCCCTCCGGCCACGGCTGTTCCGGTCGCGCCGGCGTAGGTGGTCGGCATGCCATTCAGGGTGCCGGTGAAGACGGCGCCCGAGGTGCCACCGGTGTACCCGGTGCAGTTGGCTTGCACATTGGTGGCGGCAGAGACTGCCACTGCGTCGACGGTGACATCGATCACCGCGGCCAGGGCGGCGCTGTTGGTGCCGGTGATGGAACCCCGATAGAGGCGGAGGTTGCCGGCGAGCGAGCCAGCTGAATGGACGGTGATGCACTTGACGCCGTTGTCGCCGGGCTTCAGGTTGCCCTCGTTGAACAGGGCGGCGGTGGAGCCGGCATAGGTGGTGCCTCCGCCGTTGTTGGTCAGGACCATGTTGCCTGTTGCCCAGGTGTCGTTGGTGTTGTCCGTCGTCGCGCTGAAAGCTGCATTACTGCCCTGCCATATGAGCAGAGCGGCCACGAGCAGAGCGGCGAGCGGGGTGGCGGCCCGGAGGGCACGTCTCCGACGCCGGTCGGCTGTTTCGATGGCGTATGCCATTGTCTGAACCCTTTCGTTCTGTCCGTTTCCTACCTGCGATTCATCGGCGGGCCCGCGGTCCCCGACGAGAATGGTCTTGAGGGTTCGGCACGGTGACTAGACACCTGATGGGCCGACAGTCTCATAGGTCCTTTCATCACGATGCATTTCGGACGGCTCGGCATGGGTCGGCGGGCCTACTGGGAGGGACGCCCGATACACTCAGCGGTGGAATCGGCCAGGGAATCGATAGTTTGGCCCGTCGCGCCAGCGAAACAACCAGCCCTCTCAGCGAGGACGACATCCACCTCTGGAACGAGGGGACCCACTACCGGCTCTACCAGAAGATGGGTGGGCATCGGGTCGACGGAGGCACCTGGTTCGCGGTATGGGCGCCCAACGCCGACTCGGTTTCCATCATCGGTGACTGGAACGGATGGGATCCCGTTGTCGATCCGCTCCACCCCCGTGGCGTCTCCGGGATCTGGGAAGGCCAGGTCGGGGACGCGGTGCAGGGCTCGGCCTACAAGTTCCATATCGTCAACGGTCGGCGTATCGCGGAGAAATCAGACCCCTTCGCCTTCCACGCCGAGACACCCCCCCGCACCGCCTCCAAGGTCTGGGACCTGAGCTTCGAGTGGCAGGACGGGGAGTGGATGCGGGATCGCGGCACCCGAAATGCCCTGAGCTCCCCGATCGCTGCTTACGAGATGCATCTCGGCTCGTGGCGTCGCGGCGAAGGCGGGCGTCATCTCACCTATCTCGAGCTGGCGCAGCAGCTGCCCCCGTACCTGGCCGAACTGGGCTTCAGTCACGTCGAGCTGATGCCGGTGATGGAGCACCCCTTCTACGGGTCCTGGGGCTATCAGACCACCGGATACTTCGCTCCCACCAGCCGTTACGGCACACCACAGGATTTCATGACCCTCATCGCCGCCCTGCACACGGCGGGAATCGGTGTGATCCTCGATTGGGTCCCCTCACACTTCCCGACCGACGGGCACGGCCTCGGGCTCTTCGACGGCACCCATCTCTACGAGCACTCCGATCCCAGGACCGGGTTTCACCCCGACTGGAACACCTACATCTACAACTACGGCCGATCCGAGGTCCCCGCCTTCCTCATCAGCAACGCCCTCTTCTGGTTGGACCGGTATCATATCGACGGGCTCAGGGTCGATGCGGTGGCCTCGATGCTCTACCTCGACTACTCGCGCGATGAGGGCGAGTGGATCCCCAACAGGGAGGGCGGCCGGGAGAACCTGGAGGCCATTGCATTCCTGAAGAGGTTCAACGAGGTCGTCTATCGGGAGTACCCCGACGTCCAGACCTATGCCGAGGAGTCGACGGCATGGCCGATGGTGTCCCGACCGACTTCGGCCGGGGGCCTCGGGTTCGGGCTCAAGTGGGACATGGGGTGGATGCACGACACCCTCCAGCACCTGTCCCGGGAGCCGGTGCACCGCTCCTATCACCACAACGAGCTCACCTTCAGGGCGGTCTATTCCTTCAGCGAGAACTTCATCCTCCCCATCTCCCACGACGAGGTGGTCTACGGGAAGCGGTCCCTCGTCGAGAAGTTCCCTGGTGACGATTGGCAGAAATTCGCCACCCTTCGCCTGCTCCTCGCCTACATGTGGACCCAGCCCGGGAAGAAGCTGCTCTTCATGGGTTGTGAAATCGCCCAGCGCACCGAGTGGGACCACGACGGCGCGCTCGACTGGGAGGCGGCCGGTCTCGAGGCGAATCGCGGGATCCAACGGCTGGTCACCGACTTGAACCGGCTCTACTCCGAACTGGCTTCGCTCCATGAGCTGGACTGTGATCCTGCCGGATTCGAGTGGGCGGTGGCAGACGACCCGGCCGGCAGCGTCCTCGCCTATTTCCGGCGGTCGGGTGACGGAGAAACCACCCTGATCGCAGTCAATCTCACCCCGGTGCCCCGTCATGGTTATCGCATCGGCGTGCACGGGCAGGGTGGCTGGCTCGAGATCCTCAATACCGATGCCGAGGCGTACGGGGGGAGCGGGCAGGGGAATTTGAGCGCGGTGGGCACCGGGGCGCCTGCGGTGCCCCACCACGGCCGACCCCAAAGCATCGAAGTGACTTTGCCCCCCCTCGGAGCGGTGATCCTGCGTCAGGAGTCGCTCCCGGAGACCGGCTGAGCCCTCTTTGAGCAACTACGTCTGCATCCACGGCCACTTCTACCAGCCACCACGGGAGAATCCGTTCACGGGGGAGGTCCCGGTGCAACCGACCGCAGCGCCCTGGCACGACTGGAACGCCCGCATCACCGAGGAGTCCTACGCGGCCAACGCCCGCGCCCGAATCCTGGGTGGCGATGGCGAGGTCCTCCGGGAGATCGACAACTACCAGCGCATCAGCTTCGACTTCGGCCCGACCCTGCTCAGCTGGCTGGAGCAGGGCGATCCTGACACCTACCGGGCGGTGATCGATGCCGATGTCGCATCAGCGCGCCGGTTTGGGGGCCACGGTTCGGCCATGGCCCAGGCGTACAACCATGCCATCCTCCCCCTCTCCAACACGAGGGACAAGGTCACCCAGGTCCGGTGGGGGATCGCCGACTTCCGCCACCGGTTCGGGCGGGACCCGGAGGGCATGTGGCTTCCCGAGACGGCGGTCGACATGGAGAGCCTCGACGTCCTGGCACGAGAAGGCATTCGGTTCACCATCCTGTCCCCCTACCAGGCCGCCGGCGTCGAGACCGACGATGGATCCTGGGCGGAGGTGAGGGATGGGTCGATCGACACCCGGAGCCCGTATCGGGTCGATCTCGGGGAGGGTCGAACCATCGCGATCTTCTTCTACGACGGCCCGCTGTCCAGGGAGATCGCCTTCGACGGCTTGCTCGAAGACGGAAACGCCCTGGCGGGGAGACTGCTCGGCTCGATCGGAGAGCCCGGTGAGGACCCACGTCTCGCCCACGTCGCTACCGACGGCGAGACCTATGGCCACCACCACCGTCACGGCGAGATGGCACTTGCGGTGTCGCTGGAGGCCATCGATGCGAGCCCCGACGCCAGCCTCACCAACTACTCGGAGTACCTGGCCGCTCACCCGCCACGGCGCAAGGTGGCGATCGCGGAGGACACGTCCTGGAGCTGCGCCCATGGTGTGGAGCGGTGGCGGGCGGACTGCGGATGTAAGACCGGACGGGAGCCAACCGGGCACCAACGTTGGAGGGAGCCTCTTCGCTCCGCGCTCGACTGGCTGCGTGACGAGCTGACCCGGCCCTTCGAGGACCTCGGGGGAGAGTTGTTGGCCGATCCCTGGCAGGCGAGAGACGACTACATATCCATCGTTCTCGATGGCCCAACCGATCCCTTCATCGATGAGCACGCCCGTCCCGGTGTCGACACGGAGGGCCGCCGGCGGGCCCTAGGACTCCTCGAGATCCAGGAGCACGCCATGTTGATGTACACCTCGTGCGGATGGTTCTTCGACGACATCTCCGGTCTCGAGGCCGTGTTCGTGCTTCGGCACGCCGGTCGGGTCTGCGAGCTCGCCCGTGACGTCGTCGGCGTCGATCTCGAGCCGGAGCTGATGGCCCGTCTGGAGCGTGCCCCATCGAACCTCGAAGACGTCGACGGTCGGGTGGTGTACGAACGCGAAGTGTCCCCATTCGTGGGGCGCCGTTAGATTCGACAGCCATGGCGAAGATCCCCGTGGCGACCGGACGAGTCGTGATAGAGGCCGTGACGCCGCAGGTCGACGGCGGCCGCTACCCGGCGAAACGGGTGATAGACGAATCGGTCGTGATCGAGGCCGATGTGTTCGGCGATGGCCACGACGCGATCGGCGCCCTCCTCCGGAGTCGCAAGACCGGGTCGAGGAGATGGCAGGAGACCCGCATGACATCTGCCGGCAACGACCGGTGGAGGGCCGAGCTCACTCCCGACAGCCTCGGCGTCTGGCAGTACGAGATCGAGGGGTGGCAGGACCACTTCGCCACCTGGCTCGAAGGCCTGGGCAAGAAGGTCGCCGCCGAGCAGGACGTCTCTGTAGACCTCCTCATCGGAACCGAGATGGTGACCGCGGCATCGACACGGGCACGGGGCAAGAGTGCTCGATTGCTGAGGAAGCACGCCGCGACTATCGGCGATGTGGGCCTCGACCTCGCCGAGCGGCTCGAGGTCGCCTTCTCCGAAGAGCTCACGGAGGGTATGGACTCGACACCGGAACGGTCACAGGCAACGCGTTCTCGTCGCTTCGAAATGATCGTGGATCGGGAGCTGGCCGGCTTCTCGACGTGGTACGAGTTGTTTCCCAGGTCTTGGTCGGTCGGTGCCGGCCGGCACGGTGCCTTCGCCGACGTCGCCAAGCAACTGAGCTACGTCGCCGACCTGGGCTTCGATGTGCTCTACCTGCCACCGATCCATCCCATCGGAACCACCTTCCGCAAAGGCGCCAACAATGCACTCGAGTCCGGTCCGGACGATCCGGGAGTGCCCTGGGCCATCGGGTCGGCTGAAGGGGGCCACACCGCCATCCACCCCGAGCTGGGGACGATCGACGACTTTCGGGCGTTGCGCGACGCGGCGGCGGCTCAGGGCATCGAGATCGCCCTCGACGTCGCCTTCCAGTGCTCACCGGACCATCCTTGGGTGACCGAGCACCCCGAATGGTTCCGGCATCGCCCCGACGGGTCCATCCAGTACGCCGAGAACCCACCCAAGAAGTATCAGGACATCTTCCCGCTCGACTTCGAGACGTCGGACCCGAAGGGCCTCTGGCTCGCCCTCAAGGACGTGTTCGACCACTGGATCGGCGAAGGGATCAAGATCTTCCGAGTCGACAACCCCCACACCAAGGCGTTCGCCTTCTGGGAGTGGGTCATCGCCGAGATCCGACGAGAGCACCCCGAGGTGATACTGCTGTCCGAGGCGTTCACCCGCCCCAAGGTGATGCACCATCTGGCCAAGATCGGCTTCACCCAGTCGTACACCTACTTCGCCTGGCGTAACACCCGCCAGGAGCTGATCGAGTACATGAGCGACCTGGCTGCCGTCGAGGATTTCTTTCGGCCCAACTTCTGGCCGAACACCCCTGACATCCTCACCCAGCAGCTTCAGACCGGGGGCCGGGCGATGTTCATCAGTCGCTATGTGTTGGCCGCCACCCTCAGCTCGAACTGCGGCATCTACGGGCCGGCCTACGAGTTGATGGAACACAAGCCATTGAGCTCTGGGTCGGAGGAATACCGAAACTCGGAGAAGTACCAGATCAGGGAATGGGACCTCGACGCGGCGGGCTCGATCGCCCCTGTCATCAGCCGGGTGAACAAGGCACGGCGGGAGCATCCTGCGTTGCAGCGAACCCACAATCTCAGGTTCCACGCCACCGACAACGACCGTCTGATCTGTTACTCGAAGCGGGCAGTGGCTGACCTGATCCTGGTCGTGGTCAACCTCGACCCCGATTACGAGCAAGCCGGCTTCGTCGACCTCGATATCGACGCCCTCGGTGTCGACCCTGCCCATCAGTACCAGGTCCACGACCTCCTCACCGACCGCCGCTATCTCTGGCAAGGAACACGCAACTACGTCCAGCTCGATCCGGCGGGCATACCCGCACATGTCTTCGCGGTGCGAAAGCGGGCTCGCTCGGAGCAGAGTTATGACCACTTCGTTTGAGGCCCACGAGTGGAGCGGGGACGCCGCCTGGTATCACGACGCCGTCATCTACGAGGTGCATGTCAGGGCTTTCGCCGATGCCAACGGCGATGGCATCGGTGACTTTCGCGGGCTCACCACGAAGCTTGACTATCTGAGAGACCTCGGGGTCACCACACTCTGGCTCCTTCCCTTCTACCCCTCGCCGCTGCGCGACGACGGGTACGACATCGCCGACTACAAGTCGATCAACTCCGCCTACGGCACCATGACGGACTTCCGACAGTTCCTGCGGGAGGCGCACAACCGGGACCTCAAGGTCATCACCGAGTTGGTCATCAATCACACCTCGGATCAGCATCCCTGGTTCCAGCGGGCGAGACGGGCCCCCGCCGGCAGCCCGGAGCGCGACTTCTATGTCTGGTCTGACGACCCCGACCGTTATGCCGACGCGAGGATCATCTTCCAGGACACCGAGACCTCCAACTGGTCCTGGGACCCCGTGGCCAACGCCTACTACTGGCACCGGTTCTTCACCCATCAGCCCGACCTGAACTTCGAGAGCGCCGACGTCCACGATGCGGTGTTCGACGCCCTCGACTTCTGGCTCGATCTCGGTGTGGACGGGCTCCGGCTCGACGCCGTCCCCTATCTCTTCGAGCGGGAGGGGACCATGTGCGAGAACCTCCCCGAGACCCACGCCTTCCTCAAGGAGGTCAGGGCCCGGGTCGACGCCCGCTATGAGGACCGGATGCTGCTGGCCGAAGCCAACCAGTGGCCGGAGGATACCGCGCCTTACTTCGGGAACGGCGATGAATGCCATATGGCCTTCCATTTCCCCCTAATGCCACGCATCTACATGGGATTGGCCCAGGAAGATCGGCACCCTGTCACGGATATCATCCGCCAGCTGCCCGAGATACCCGATATCTGCCAGTGGGCGACCTTCCTGCGGAACCACGATGAGTTGACGCTCGAGTTGGTGACCGAGGAGTAACGCGACTATCTGTGGCGCACCTACGCGGAAGACCTGAAAGCCCGAATTAATCTTGGCATTCGCCGGCGCCTTGCGCCCCTCATGCAGAACGATCGGCGCAAGATCGAGCTGATGAACGCGTTGCTACTGTCGATGCCGGGCACTCCCGTGCTCTACTACGGCGACGAAATCGGCATGGGCGACAACATCTATTTGGGCGACCGCAACGGGGTCCGTACGCCGATGCAATGGAGCTCCGACCGCAATGCTGGGTTTTCGCGCGCCAATCCACAGCGACTCTTCCTGCCTTTGATTGTGG
>JAICNB010000065.1 GCA_025928935.1 Acidimicrobiia bacterium | reverse complement strand
TCGGTTGGCTCCCGCCCTGGCTCCCGAGTGCGGAGTCGAGCACGGTGCTCTCCTCGAGTCGACTCCCGGAACAGGTCGAGACGAATAGTCGTGGTGTTCTAGCCGAGGTTCTCTCTGCTAATGGCCAAGTCCGGGTGACTCGAGTCAGGCCAGATCCAGATCCCCCTCACGACTTGACCTGTGCTCGAGCAGCCGGTCCGGTCTCGTGTAGGTCATCGCTGCCGTCGCGATAAGAGCGGACGCAGGAAGTGACGAATCGCGTCATCGAATTGCTCGGGTGACTCCAGGTAAGCCATATGCCCCAGCCCCGGCAGGATGGAGAGGCTCGATGTCGGAATGCGCTCGTTGAGAGCCTTGGCGATGTCGGGTCCCGAGCGCTCGTCAGCATCGCCGTACAGCAGAAGTGTCGGGACGGTGACGCCCGAAAGCATGTCGTTGAGGTTGCATTCGGCAAGAGCATGGGCCATGGCACGGGTCGCCACTGGGCGGCTATCGGCCATGATGGTCTCGAGCCAACGAGCGCCATCCACCGGCATCGTGGCAGAGAACAACCCGGGCATGGACCTTGGCTGAAACCCGCCGGTGGACAATGAATCGGCTGCCCTCTCCGCGAACGAGAGTCTCCGAGAGACCTCGTCCGCGGGCAGCGAGCCTGCCCATCCCGCGTATCCACCCGCCAGAATCAAGGTCGCTGGAAACGTCGGATGGCGACGGTAGGCCTCCAGCACAAGCGCTCCACCGAAGGAATGACCGAGCACATGTGGCTTCTCGAGTTCGAGCGCCTCTACCAATCCGACGAGGCAGTCTGCGTATTCAGGCATCCGGAACGACTCTGGAGGATCTGCCGACTGGCCACACCCAGGGGCGTCCCACGCCACCACCGTGAACTCCTCCGAAAGGTCATCGACCTGACGTTGCCAAACCCTGCCGTCGCTCAGCGCTCCATGCACCAGGACGAGGGCCGGCCCCTCCCCAGACCGGGAGAACGCGATTTGTAGGCCGTCTATGTCAACTCGGTCCATCTTCTCCTTGCATCCTCCTGATCATGAGAAAGCGACTCCGTGCCGGTCATGGGCACACCACCGATGCGCTGCGCCGACCCACGTCGAGACGTGCCCATCCGCTTTGTCTCCTGCAGGTTGAAAGAGCTCTTGCCCGCGATGATGGGCCGTTCACTTCTATCTGATCACCACTGACGGCCTCGGTCCACTTCATGCGCCCCAGAACCGCCGTCCACGGCCTTCCGGAAGGATTGCGTTCTTCGAGACGCCCGACAATACTTAGCCACATGGCAAAGTATTCTCCCTTGCTCGACGAGGTGTTTCTCGCCCTCGCGGACCCGACACGCCGATCGGTCGTCGGCGCGTTGGGCCACGGTCCCGCAACTGTGGGCGAGCTGGCTCAGTCAGCGTCGATGACGTTGCCGTCATTCATGAAGCACGTCCACAGGCTCGAGCGCTGTGGGCTGATCCACACAGCGAAGTCGGGGCGCGTGCGCACCTGCACGCTCAACCGAAAGCGCCTGGGCGTCGTCGAAAGCTGGATCGCCGAACAGCGGGCGATCTGGGAGAGCCGTACTGATCGCCTCGAACAGTTCGTCACCACCACAAAGGAGCAGTCGTGACACTCGACTTCGATCCGGACCTCGATCTGCGCGTCGACCGCCTGATCCGTGCCCCTCGGGCTCGAGTGTGGAAGGCATGGACGGACCCGATCGACCTTGCTCGCTGGTGGCTACCGGCTCCCACTCAGTGTCGGGTGGAACGGCTCGACGTCGTGCCGGGAGGTGCGTTCGTCACCTCGATGAGCGATGACGGGGTCGTATTCAGCCCTCACCTCGACGCGTGCTTCGTGGTCGTCGGGCCCGGCGAGCGGCTCGTGTTCACAAACGCGCTCGACAGCCGCTGGCGGCCGGCCAATCCGGCGCCGGTTGCGATGACCGCCGAGGTCACCTTTGGCGACCACACGGAGGGCACCGATTACCACGTGGTCGTAAGGCACGCCGACGCCGGCGCGCGAACACACCACGAACGGCTCGGTTTCGCCGACGGCTGGGGTGCGGTGACTACGCAACTCGCCGCGCTTGTCGAAGCCCCCGAAGGAGACCGATGACACTCCCCTGAATCAGTTCGTCACCCTCGACGGGCGTCCGCCAGGGGCCGGGCACACCAGGCGAGGACATGACCGACGGCTTCGCCCGCGGCGGGTGGTAGTTCCCACACAACTAGCGCGCCCGGCGCGACTCGAACACGCAACCTCCTGATCCGTAGAACTCCAAGCCGTGTCCGTGGATGTCCACGGCTGTCCAGAGAGCCTGGAACGATGGGCCTTGCCGTCCACCGGCGTCCACGGCGTCCACCACCGTCCGCAGAGCATGGCTCCCAACTTGGCTCCCAGACGGCGGTGAGGTGGTCGAGGCTGTAGCTGGCGAACGGCGTGGACATGGCCCTTATTCACTCACCGCGGGCTATGCCGCGATCGGACACACAGCGCAGCTGTGGAACAGGTTGGAGCAGAAGGTTCTGCCTCAAGCTCTCGCGTTGCCTCAGGCTTCGCCCTGCCTGGGGTCGAAGACCCCGAAGGTGGCTCCATCCGGATCGCGCAGGACAGCGACGGTTCCGGTCCCGGGCAGATCGAGCGGTCCAAGCAGCACAAGGCCCCCGAGCCGCTGCGTCGTCTCGACCGCCGCAGGGACGTCCTTGGAGGCGAAGTAGCCGACCCAGTGCCCGGTGGGGCCTCCCGACGGCCAGGTGTCGCTGTCGGGTCGGGGTCCGGTGAGGCCGCCGATCGGCCGCCCTTCTGAGACGAACATCCTGTAGACGTCTTCGCCCTGACCCGTGGCTACCACCGACAGGCCGACGACCTCTTCGTAGAACCTTGCCGATGCATCCGGGTCCCTCGACATCAGTTCCGACCAGATCACTCCCGTTTCGCTCGATTCCATGGCTTGCTCCTTTCAAACGCGAGATGCTGAGTATCGCCCTCCGTGCCCTGCTCGTGCTGACCTTCGGTTGGGAATCGAGGCCCGCCGTCGTCACGAGCCTGACCCTTCATCCCGTCAGGCCGAAACCCTTGCCGCGTACTCAGGTCAAGATCAGGGGCGATGGATCGCCGAACTGGCAGAACCACTCTCCAGCCATCCGGTGGAACGCCACTTTCGAGAAGAGCCTCCGCTGGCTGATCGAAGCGATAACCCGCGGGACAAGCCGTTCGTCGATTCAGCAGCGCGCCCGGGGCGACTCGAACACCCAACCTCCTGATCCGTAGTCAGACGCTCTATCCAATTGAGCTACGGGCGCGGAAAGGGAATTGTACCGGGACGCGGGTCCTTGGTCACCAGGCCCAGACGTCGTTCAGCGGATCCCACGAGACACCCGTGGTGAGCCCGAGCACGACGATCTACCCTCGGCTGAATGCCCGTTCTCGAGTGGCTGCTGAGTGGCGATCCGGCGATCCGATGGCAGGTGCTGCGTGACCTCGCCGATGCTTCGCCCGATGTGGTGACGTCTGAGCGGTCCCGCGTCGCCACCGAAGGGTGGGGCGCAGCTCTGCTGGCCCTTCAGGATGACGATGGGCAGTGGGCCGGCGACCCATACTGGCCGGCGGGGATCGACGCCCACGAAGACGGTGGCCAGCCTTGGGTGGCCTCGACCTACACCTTGCTCCTGCTACGCGATCTCGGGCTCGACCCAGGCAGTGACCAGGCAAAGAAGGCGATCGCAGGCGTCCGGGAAAGCCGCTGGGAAGAGGGCGGTCACTTCTATTTCGAGGGGGAGACCGAGCCATGCATCAACGGGATGGTCGTCGCCCTCGGCGCCTATTTCGGAGAGGACGTCGACCGCTTGGTGGCACGCCTCCTCGGCGAGCAGCTGGAAGATGGCGGTTGGAATTGCGAAGCGGAGAACGGATCGGTGCGATCGTCCTTCGATACCACCATCAACGTGCTCGAGGGGCTGCTCGAGCACGAGCGAGCGACTGGTGGCTCGCCGGCGGCGACGGAGGCGCGCCGACGGGGTGAGGAGTACCTGCTGGAGCGCGGGCTGTTGCGACGCAAGAGCACCGGGGAAGTCGTCGATCCGGCGTGGCTGCTGTTTTCGTTTCCGACCCGCTGGCACTACGACGTCCTGCGTGGGCTGGAGTACTTCCGCGTTGTGGGAGGACGGCTGGATGACCGCATCGTCGAGGCTGTCGAGCTCGTCCGATCCAAACGACAACCCGATGGCGTATGGCTGCTCGAAGACACCCACCCAGGCAGGGTCCACTTCTCCATGGAGGATGGAGATGGGAGTCCCAGCCGGTGGAACACGCTCCGGGCCATGCGGGTGCTCGCCTGGCAGCGCCCCTGAGCTGACCCACGGAGGGTTCACCCTTTCGGGGTGATGGCCGTGGCCCTATTGTGCACAACATTGGATCCGACGAACAAAGGGGTTCACATGACCAATAGTGACGATTTGGAAGTCGGGCCCGTCGACTACTTCGTGGTCGAATGGCCGGCAGGCTCACCCCCCACGGGAGAGGCCTTCCCCTCTCTGGTCGACCTGGTCGATCGGGGTCTGATCAGGATCCTCGACCTCGCCTTCGTCCAGAAGGACGAGGACGGCAACGTGTTGGCCATGGAACTCGGTGACTTCGATCTGGACGGCAACCCCGACCTCGCAGTCTTCCAGGGGGCGGCATCAGGACTGCTGGACGAGGATGACCAGCAACAGGCCGGCGCCATCATGGAGCCGGGCACCGCGGCGGCGATCATGGTTTACGAGAACACATGGGCTGCGCCGTTCGCGACGGAGTTGCGCAAGACCGGGGCCCGGCTCATCTCTTATGGCCGAATCCCGATCAACGAGCTGATCTCAACCCTCGACGAGCTTGAGGCCGCCGAGACCAACTAGGAGGTTTGACCAATGGGACTAGTGAGAGGAATGGCCCGCACCGCGGTGGTCGCCGGCACTGCCACGGCCGTGTCCGGCAGGGTGGCCCGGCGACAGAACGAGCGTTGGGCGACCCAGGCCGACGCCGACGCCTACCAGCAACAGCAGGCCTACGCACAACAGCAGGCCTATCAGCAGGCCCCGCCACCTCCGGCTGCCTCGCCGGCGGGGGGCGACGTCGTGTCTCAGCTGAAAGAGCTTGCGTCGTTGAAGGAGGCCGGGATCCTCACTGACGCCGAGTTCGAAGCGCAAAAGGCCAAGCTCCTCGCTCAATAGCCCGACGAGGACCGAAGCCCGATGGCCTGATCGAAGCCCCGGTCAGACCTTGGCCCAGTAATCCTCGGCCGTCTTGCTCTTCGCGAGTGCCTCGGCGTCCTCGAATCCGGGCGCCATGGCCGCCGCAGTCCCTGCCATGTACTCGTGATGATCGATGTTGAGCAACCGCAGCCAGCTCTGTTGGCCCATGGTGAGCCCGATGAAACAACCCAGCTCGACCAGCTCCGGCTCGGAGAAATGGCGGTACATCCGGTCCCAGAACTCGTCATCGGCGTCGAGGTGCCAGGCGATGGCCTCGGCATAGGCCAGTGCCGCCTTCTGCCTCTCGTCGTAACGCTCTGAGCGCTCGAAGTTCATCAGCTCGTCGTATTGCCCCTCGACCAGTCCCAGCGCCCTCCCCTTCTCCGAGCGCTGATTTCCGCAGTACTCGCACTTGACCGAGCGGGAGATGTAGACCCGGCACAACTCCTTTATGTCGTGGTCGACCACGCCTTCACGGAACAGGTTCTGCCACGACTCGGCGAAGAACCAGAAGGCAGCGGGGACATGGGCCCGGATCGCCGAGCTTTCGGGACGGGGAGTCCCCTCCCGGGCACATCGCTCGATCTCGGCTTGCATCTCAGGAGTCATGTCCTCGAATGGCACATAACTGATCCGTTGTTTCTCGGCCATGGCGGCCCTCCTGATGGGAACGACTACCCCCAAGTTAGCTGGACGACGTGCGACCGTCTCCGGGTTCGACACCGATCTCGGTTGCCTTGATCGCCAGCCAGACCGATTCACCCTCGGCGAGACCAAGTGCCGTCGAGGCCTCGGCCGTGACCTCGGCCGTGAGTGGGAGGGGCGCCCCAGTGCGGACGCGGGTCCTCTCACCGAGGTCCTCGATCAACTCGATGGTCGTCTCCCACATGTTGCGCGGGCTTCCCTCGGGCGGTCTGCGGTGCAATGAGATGGCTGAAGGTCGGATCGTGAGCAAGACGTCGCCATCGATGCCGTGCTCCGCCAGATGTATGTGGTGAGAGCCCACCTGCGCCAGACCTGCGGTGGCACGGCCGAAGAGGAGGTTCGAGCCGGCAAGGTCGGCCGCGTAGGGCGTCCTCGGCCTGAGCCGGATCTCGTCGGGGGTTCCCCACTGAGTGACTACGCCCTTCTCGATGATGTGGACCTCATCGGCCAGCAGAAAAGCCTCGACCGGGTCGTGGGTGATGACCAGACGGGGACCGGGGAACTCTTTGAGATGTCGATCCAGCACACGTCGCATCTCACTCCGGGTGGTCACATCCAAAGCAGAAAGCGGCTCGTCGAGCAATAAGAGATCGGGCTCGGTCACGAGGGCCCTGGCCAGTGCCACTCGCTGTGCCTGCCCCCCGGATAGCAGGGCCGGCTTTCGCTTCTCGAGACCTGCCAGGTCGAGTCGGGTCAGCCAATCGGCGGCCCGGGCCAGGGAATTCGATCGCGACATTCCCCGGCTGCGTAGTCCGAAGGCGACATTCTCGGCGACGGTGAGATGGGGGAACAGCAGATAATCCTGGAACACGACGCCCACCTTGCGAGATTCGGGGGGCAGGTTGATGCCTGCACCCGGATCGTCGAGGGTGACACCGGCCAGGCCGATCCGGCCCGACTCGATCTGGAGGAGACCGGCGATGGCTGCCACGGCAGTCGACTTGCCCGCCCCATTGGGGCCGAGGAGGGCCACGGTCCGCCCCGGGGGGATAGCCAGATCGAGCTCGAGCCGGAATTCGTCACCCCGATGCAGCTCGAATCGCGCTTCGAGCCCCTCCCCTAGAGGGCCTTCCACCATCTCTCCCGAAGCGCGACGAGCACGGCAAGCGAAACCACCACCATCACGAGGCTCAGTGCGACGGCGACGTCGCGATCACTCTCCAACGCGACGAAGACCGCCAGCGGGAGGGTCTGGGTCCGCCCCTGTAGGTTCCCGGCGAAGGTGATGGTCGCGCCGAACTCCCCGAGCGCACGGGCCCAGGTGAGAACCAGCCCGGCGACCAGCGAGGGGCCGATCATGGGCAGGGTTATCCGGCGCAGCACGGTCCACTGCCCGGCTCCCAGGCTCGAGGCCGCCCCCTCATACCGGCGATCGAGGTTGCGCAACGCACCTTCCACCGTGATCACCAGGAAGGGCATGGCAACGAAGGTGTTGGCCAGGACCACACCGGACGTCGAGAAGGGGAGCAGCAGGCCGGTCGCCTGGTTGAGCGGCTCTCCGATCAGCCCGCGACGCCCGAGGGCAAAGAGGAGGGCAGCCCCACCCACTACCGGCGGCAACACCAGGGGCAGGGTCACCAGCCCCCGAACCAGGGATCGCCCAGGAAACTCCAGCCGGGCCAGGATCCAGGCCAGCGGCACACCGATGAGGACTGCGACCAGTGTGGCTGTCAGGGAGGTCACCATCGAGAGTCGCAGGGCGTCGGTCACTAGATCGCTGGAGAGCAACTCGGGAAGATCGGTCCACGGGACTCGGCTCAGCAGCCCGATGAAGGGCACGGCGAAAACGGCCAGGCCGAGCACACCGAGGACGACCAGCAGCACGGGCGGCCGACGGGCTCGTTCTGCCTCGCGCCGCTCAGTCGTCAAGGCGATGAAACCCATAGCCGGTCAGGATCGCCTGTCCTTGGTCCGAAAGCACGAATTCCACGAATGAGGCCGCTGCGTCCGGGTTGGGAGCGCCGGCCAGGACGGCGATGGGGTATTCGGCCACGACGTTGTCCTCGGCTGGGATATCGATCCCATCGACCGTGCCTTCAGTGGAAAGCACGTCGGTCACATAGGTGATCCCCGCATCGAGCTCACCTGCCTCGATCTTGGTCAGGAGGGCGCGAACGTCGGGCTCGTTGGTGTCTATCGCCGGTGTCACCCCGGCACCGGCCAAGGCTTGACGGCCGAACTCGCCGCATGGCACGTCTTCGGCGCAGAGGCCGATCAGCAGGTCCTCGTGGGCGAAGTCGTCCAACCCAGTCACTCCCGCCTCGTTGCCGGCCGGGACTGCAATCTGAAGCAGGTTGGTGACGAAGATCTCGGCTTGCCCGGCCACTTCGCCCGCCTCGGCCACCTGATCCATGTTCGAGGTGTCCGCCGATGCAAAGACATCTGTCGGAGCACCTTCGAGGATCTGCTCGCGCAGTGCGGAGCTCGCCCCCAGGTTGAGAATGACCTCCACACCGGCATTGGCCTCCTCGAAAGCCGACTCGATCTCGCCGAAGGCGTCGGTAAGGGAAGCGGCTGCCGACACCAGGACCTCACCCTGAAGATCAGTCGCCGAGGTCGAAGCATCGACTCCGACACTGCAGGCGACAACGGCGAGCAGGATGAGACTCAGGATCCTCGAGGAGGCAGTGGTCGCCTTAGTCACGTTGTGACTACCGATAGTAACAAGGAGACTAATGGGCTGGAGAGACACCTACCCTGATCACGTCGCATGGAGGAGTTGCAGCCGTCGGTGTCCGAATATGCCGTCCTTGGCTTGCTCGCCGTAGGTCCGTCCCACGGGTTCGCCATCTCGAAGGCACTGGAGCCAGGCACGGAGATCGGCCGCATCATCACGGTGAGGAGACCGTTGGTGTATCGCGCCCTCGACCGACTGGTGGCGGCGGGCCTCGCCGAGCCTGCTCATACCGAGCCCGGGACCGCCGGCCCCAACAGGGTTGTCTATCGGGTGACACCATCGGGCAGGGAGAACCTGAACCGATGGCTGAGGCGCCCGGTCGCCCACGTCCGGGATATGCGGATCGAGTTCCAGCTCAAGCTCGCCCTGCACGAGGTCCTGGGCCGATCGCCGCTGGCCCTCATCAGGAGACAGCGGGACGCACTAGGCCCGACGCTGGCCGCCCTCGACACCGCAGCTTCCCCGATCGACAACCTCGAGCTGTGGCGCAGGCACAACGCCGCGGCGGCCGCCACCTACCTGGAGAGTCTGGAACGTCTCCACACAACGGGCTCCCGTCCCGGCGGCTGATCTGTCCCAAATGGGGTATTCGCCCGATGCGGGGCGGGTGATGGGCAGGCACGATCGCCAGATGAGCTCCATTACCCGCACCGGCAGCACCACAGCCCTGTTCGCCGTCGCAGTCACTCTCGGGGGAAGCAACTTCCTGGCAGTCCGGGTGAGCAATCGCGAGCTCGACCCGTTCTGGGGGGCCGGGCTCCGATTCAGCATGGCCGGTCTCCTGTTCCTGATCATCGCTCTCGGTCTGCGGCTCTCCTGGCCGAGGGGGAAACAACTGGCGATAACCATCGGATACGGGATTCTCGGCATCTCGCTGTTCTACGCACTGATGTACTGGGCACTGGTACGGGTCACGGCGGGAGTAGCGACCGTCGTCCTTGCCCTCGTTCCCCTCGTCACCCTCTTATTGGCATCGGCACAACGTTTGGAGCGAATCACAAGACGAGCCGTGGCCGGATCCGTCCTCGCGTTGGCCGGCATCGCCTGGATGTTTCTGGGGGAAGGCGATGTCGGACTCCCGCTGGGCGCCATGCTCGCCCTGCTCGGGGCAACGGTTTGCGTGAGCCAGAGCGTGATCGTGGGCAAGGTGATCTCCGCAAATCACCCGGCCGTGACCAATGCCATCTCACTGACTACGGGGGCGATCACCCTGCTCGGCCTGTCCGCCATCACCGATGAGCGGTGGGAAATCCCTCAACAGCCGGAGGTCAGGTGGTCTCTGGTCTATCTGGTGGTCCTCGGATCGGCCGGTCTCTTCGCGATCGTGCTCCTGGTGGTGCGACGCTGGACCGCTTCGGCCACCTCCTACATGTTCGTCCTGTTCCCGTTGGTGACCATGGCCCTCGGAGCCTTGTTACTCGACGAGCGGGTGACGGCCCACGGTGTGGTCGGCGCAGTCGTGGTCATGGGCGGCGCCTGGCTCGGAGCACTGTCACCGGAATCACGTCGTCCGGCTCCGGTGAGAAACCTCGAGCCGGCGCGGCCCGCACTCGACTCGGGCTGACCCCAAACGCCTCGGGGTAGTGTCGGTGCATGGCTCCAGCCGATGCGAGGCTCCCGGTCACGGAGCTGCTCGCATCGTTGTCCCTGGCCAATGACCTGGGCACCGGCCAACCCCTCGGGCACGGGCTAAGCACCAGCCTTCTTGCCGTGAAGGTGGCCAATGAGCTGGGGTGTGACGCGGAACAGGTGCGCCACGTCCAACAGGTCGCGCTTATCCGCTTCCTCGGATGTACCTCGGACGCCAGCGACACGGCACGGATGGCCGGGGGTGACGAGCTGGCTTTCATGACCGCTTTCGCCCCGGCTCATCTGGGGAGCACCACCGAGGCCCTGCGGGCCATGGTTGGAGCCGTGGGCGTCGGTCAGCCGATTTCCCGCCGAGCCCGTCTCATCGCGGCGGCCATGGTGAATCCCGCTTCGGAGTCCGGCGGTCTAGCCGCCCACTGCGAAGTCGGAGCGATGCTGGCCCGACGCTTGGGTCTCGACCTGGAGGTGATCACCGCCCTCGACCATGCATATGAACGGTGGGACGGCAGAGGAGAGCCAGGCGGCCTGGAAGGCGAGGAGATCCCGTTGGAGACCCGGATTGCCGTGGTTGCACGTGACGCCGACCTGTTCGCAAGGAGCGGGCAGGACCCGAGCGAGAGCCTCGAAGGACGAAGAGGAAGGGCCTACGACCCCGGCGTGGTCGATGTGATCGATCGCATCCGGCCGGAGTATCGGGAAGCAGATTGGGACGATGTGATGGAGGCCGAGCCCCCGCCCTCGAAGCATGTAGAGGACATCGATGGTGCGTTGGGGGCGGTCGCCGACTACGTCGACCTCAAGTCGCCGTGGACCCGGGGCCACTCTCCACGCGTCTCCGACCTGGCCGAGGAGGCCGCCCGATTGGCCGGTCTCGAGGAGATCGACCGACGAAGTCTTCGTCGCGCGGGTTTGGTCCACGACCTGGGACGGGTGGGCGTACCCAGCGGCATCTGGGACAAGCCGGGCCCTTTGGCGACTGCGGAATGGGAGAGGGTGCGACTACACCCCTATCTGACCGACCGTGTGCTGAGCCGCTGCGAGTCCCTCGCCGGCCTGGGCGAGCTTGCCTCGAGCCACCACGAACGAGGCGACGGATCCGGGTACCACCGACGTCTGCGCCATGACCAGATCACGGCATTGGGGGGGCTCCTGGCCGCAGCCGATGTCGTGGCGGCGCTCACCTCCGATCGACCCCACCGGGGAGCGATGGGGCTGGATGAGGCGGCTGCCATGATGAAGACGGACGTGGCGGAAGGCCGTCTCGACGCAGAAGCCGCAGCCCGGGTGTTGGAAGCCGCCGGGGCGGAGCAGGAGCTACCACGAGAACCCAATCCGGGCGGTCTCACCGACCGGGAGGTGGAGGTCCTGTCTCTGATCGCCAAAGGAAAGACCAACCGTCAGACGGGCGAGGAACTTTTCATCTCGACGAAGACCGTGGGTCGTCACGTGGAGAACATCTACGCCAAGATCGGGGTGTCCACCCGGGCCGGGGCGGCCCTCTACGCCATGGCGCACCGCCTCCTCCGCTGAGGATGGGCGGCAAGGAGTCGAAGGATGGGCCCAGACGATGACCGTGGGCTACGCGCGGAGGGTGAGCAGCTAAAGCCACCGCACTCCAACAGCCGATCCTCTCCCAGGATGTGGATTCGGCGTGTCCTGATAGTGCTGATGACGATGTTCCTCGTCGCCCCGCCGGCGGTCGCCGAGGACACCGTCGGCCTCGTGGACCCCGCCGCCGGGTTGTGGCAGCTTCGCGATGGCAACGGCAAGATCACCGGGTTCTTCTATGGGAATCCCGGGGACTTCCCGATGATGGGCGACTGGGACTGTGACGGGGTGGACACCCCCGGCCTGTACCGCCAGTCCGACGGGTTCGTCTATCTGAGGAACAGCAACACCCAGGGTGCAGCCAACATCAGGTTCTTCTTCGGCAACCCCGGTGACATCCCACTGGCCGGTGATTTCGACGGGGACGGCTGTGACACGGTCTCGATCTACCGGGCCCCAGAAGCACGGATCTATGTGATCAACGCACTTGGTGCCAACGACGGTGGGTTGGGATCGGCCGATTTGTCGTACGTGTTCGGCAACCCGGGGGACAAACCGTTCGTCGGTGACTTCGACGCGAACGGTGAGGACACGGTGGGATTGCATCGAGAGTCCACCGGGTTCGTCTACTTCCGCAACAGCCACACACAGGGGAACGCCAACGCCCAGTTCTTCTTCGGTGATCCCGGAGACCGGCTGATGGCCGGAGATTGGGGAGTCATAGACGGGACCGACACTCCTGCCGTGTTCCGACCCTCCAACACCACGTTCTACTTCCGACACACCAACAGCCAAGGCAACGCCGACAGCCAATTCGGATGGGGGTCCCCGGAGTGGCTGCCGGTGGCCGGCTCATTCGGCGCCCTGCCCGGCACCGGGCCGGGATCGGGTTGCCCGGTCTTCCCTGCCAACAGCATCTGGAACGCACGGGTCGACGCACTTCCGGTCCATACCCGTTCCGCTCAATACGTGGCCCGAATCGGAGCCACCGCCAACGTCCACGCCGACCTGGGCAGCGGGGTGTGGCCCCCTGGGTCGACCAGCCCGATCGGGATCCCCTACGTGACCGTCGGCGCGACCCAGCCCGACGTGCCGATCCATTTCACCTCATGGCCCGGAGAGAGTGACCCGGGCCCTTATCCGGTGCCCGCCAATGCCCCGATCGAAGGCGGCCCGGCATCGTCGGGCGACCGCCATGTCATCGTGGTCGACCGGGACGACTGCGTGCTCTACGAGATGTTCTACGCGTTCCCCAACGGGGACGGATCGTGGAACGCGGCCAACGGGGCCCGGTACGACCTGCGTTCCAATTCCCTGAGACCGGCGGGATGGACCTCCGCCGACGCCGCCGGGCTGCCTATCTACGCCGGCCTGGTTCGATACGACGAAGTCGTTTCCGGCACCATCCGCCACGCCATCAGGTTCACCGCCCCAGAGACACAGTCGGCATATGTGTGGCCGGCCCGTCATGAGGCGTCTAGCAACACGGACCCCACCTACCCGCCGATGGGCCAGCGCTTCCGACTCAAGGCTTCTTTCGACACCTCGGGCATGTCCTGGCAATCAAAGGTGATCGCTGATGCGATGAAGACCTATGGGATCATCCTCGCCGACAATGGGTCCCCGTGGTACATCTCCGGGGCCCCCGACGAGCGTTGGGACAACGACGTGCTCCATGAGCTCGACGTGATCGAGGGCTCCAACTTCGAGGCGGTGGACGTCTCGTCCCTGATGGCGGATCCCAACAGCGGGCGGGTCGCCGGCTAAGCATGGACCGCGAAGCTGTGCCCGACTTCCACCCGTGATGACACGTGTCAGGGCCCGGATCGGGTATACCTCCCCGACCCGCTCCTAACACGCGGTACGGTCGTCCTATGACCCATGCAGCCGATCTCGACGCTCTGTCCGAGCGCTTCTGGCGCACCTTCTCCGAGTATGCCCCCACGGTCGCGACCACCCGTGGTGAGCATCGGTTCGACGATCAGCTGCCCACCTTCGACGACGAGTGGCTGGGTCGGATCTCAGGAGAGTTCGACGAGATCGGGGCCTTGTCCCGTACGGTGGATCCCGGGGGCCTGGAGCTGCAGGACCGGATCACCAGGGACCTCCTCGTCCACGAGACGGGAGTGTGGGCCGACGAGATCGAAGATCGGTTCATGGTGGCCGCCGTCGATCCCTATCTGGGGCCACACAACAGACTGCTGACTGACACCCAGCAGAACACGGTGGGCAACGCCGAACAGTCCGAAGCGCTTCTCGCCCGCTACGCCGCGGTAGGCGGATATCTGGAGAGTGCGTTGTCATTCATTCGGGAAAACTGCGCCGCTGGGATGGTCCCTCCTCTGGCCTCGGTCGCCCGTGTGCTCAGCCAGTTGGAGGGTTACCTGGCCTCGACGGCCGAGACCGATCCCTTCCTGCAACTCTCGGTTCCTGAAGGGGTCGACCAAGAAGCATGGTCGCAAAGGGCGGCGGAATTGGTGAAGACCGTGATCAAGCCGGCGATCGCGTCTTACCGCGACGGGCTCACCGAACATGTGGTGCAGGTGGCCCGGCCCGCCGAGCAGCCGGGTCTGGTCTGGATGACCAACGGCGAGACCATCTACCGCCACATGGTCCACAAGTACACACAACTCGACGTAACTCCTCTTGAGATCCATGAGCTAGGGCTGCACTGGGCGACCGAGGTCCTTCCCGCAGAATGGGCCGAGGTGGGAAAGCGGGCCGTCGGGATCGAGGAGGTGTCACAACTGTTCCAGCGTCTGCACGACGATCCCGTCTTTCGTTTCCGGACCGAAGAGGAGATGCTCGAGCATGCCCGGGCCACCATCACCCGGGCCTGGGACGCTGTCGATGACTGGTTCGGGGCACGTCCAGAGACCCCGTGTCAGGTGGTGCCGGTCCCGGCGTCGATCGCCCCGGCCATGCCCCCGGCGTACTACATGCAACCCCCGCCCGACCGGTCGCGGGAAGGCACCTACTTCCTCAACACATACCGGCCGGAGGAGCGGGATCGCTTCCAGTTCGAGGCCACACACTTCCACGAGGCCATCCCGGGCCATCATTTCGACCGATCTCTGGCCAGCGAGCTGGAGGGGATACCCATGTTCCGCCGCTTCTCCCAGGTGTACGCCCACACCGAAGGCTGGGGCCTCTACGCCGAGCGTCTCGCCGACGAGATGGGTCTCTATTCGAGCGACGTGGATCGGCTGGGCATGCTCACCGCCGATGCCTGGCGCTCGGGCCGCCTCGTGGTCGACACCGGCCTCCACTCCCTGGGCTGGTCGCGGGGGCAGGCGATCGACTGGCTGCTGGAATGGACCCCGATCGGGCGGCTGACCATTGAACAGGAGGTGGACCGATATATCGGGATGCCGGGCCAGGCCCTGTCCTACAAGATGGGACAACTCGAGATCATGCGTCTCCGGGACGAGGCAGAGCGGCGGCTCGGACCGTCTTTCGACATCAAGCGATTCCATGACAGCCTCCTCGTCAGCGGAGCGATGACCCTGCCGCTGCTGGCAGAAGTGGTCCCCGAATGGCTCGACTCGATGTCGGGCTGACGCCGGCCCTCCTGACCAGGTCGCGATCGAGGAGGGCGCCGGTCGGGTACAGCTCGATCGACGATGGCCTGGCGAGGGTCACCGAACCGCCGCCAAGCACTCGCAGGTCTCCATCCCGACCAACGAGACCGGTGGACTCGTCGATGCCGAGCACGCCGAGGCCACCCATCCTCTTCAAGAAGGGGGAGAACCAGCGTCGGACCCGCAGCCGGTCGAAATGGGGGGCTACCACAAAACCATCCAGGAGCCCGAGTCCTGGGATGAGACGAAAGGGATCCGGCGGGTAGAGGTTGAGACGCCGCTCGAACAGAGCGATGGCGCCGGCAGACGATCCGGTGAGGCCGGCTCCGGCCTCCCATCGGGCCACGATCGCATCGAGGAGGGGGGTGCCGGACAGGGCGGCCATCAGCCGGTTGGGCACTCCACCGGGAAGGACGATCACGTCGGCGCCCTCCACCAACTCGAGTGCGGCCCGATCGCCCCCCGATCCGGGGAGTACCACGCGGGCTCGGGCTCCCAACCGTCCCCAATGAGCCACGGCCAGGTTCCCGGCCGCAGCCGCCTGACTCTTGAACGATGCCAGCGGGAGGATCACCACCTCCGGAGCGAAGACTCCGACCTCGTCGAGCATGCGTCGATCGACGGGCAGCATCGGCTCGTAGTGCTCCAGACCGCCCAACAGTCCGATTGGCCCGGGCATCACGCCACCGCCTCGAGTGGTCGGGCCGCGATCGCCTCAGGCGTCGGTCGACTTCTCAGCATCTTCAAGCCCGGCCCCAGCCCTGCTGCAACGGGAAGCCAGTACGAGATGAGCCGGTAGGAGAGAACGGCCACCACCGCAACCCCGGAGGGAACACCTAGCCCGGCGTAGGCCGCAGCCAGCGCCGTCTCCATCACCCCGAGCCACCCCGGGGTCACCTCGGGCAGGGCGTTGATCAGGTTGGCCAGCCCGTATCCCACGAGCAGAACAGCCGGATGAAGAGTGATACCGAACCCGGTGAACATCAGCCAGAGGGCGGTGGCATCTGCGAGCCAACTGAGGCTCGCCCAGCCGACCAGCGGGAGGAGACGGCGCACGGGGAGGCCCGCAGCCGCCAGCGTCTCCCATTGCTCGGGACGGGAGACAACCCCGAGCCTGGCCCCGGCCCGGCTCAGCCCAATGGCGATCCTTCCGCGCAAACGCGGGAAGCGGGCGGCGGCGATGACGAGCCCGCCCAGGACCAGAAGGACTCCGGCCACCGCCGCAGGGCCGGCCAGATGGGCAAGACCGACGGATCCATCGGCAACGCCGGTCGCGGTGCCGAAGCCCACGATGAGGGCCAACGTAATCATCGACACCCACCAGGACACGAGCATCGAGGCCACCGTGGCTGGGGCCGGGTTGCCGACGCGGATCATCTCCCGAGCGGCGAACACGCTCCCCGCAGCGCCACCACCGGGAAGGATGCGGCTGAGCGAGAAGGCTCCCATCGAGATGGTGACGGCGCGAGAGCGCTGGATGCGCCCGCCGAATGCGATCAGCGAGGATCGGTAGACGTTGGCCAGGGTGACCATCCACAGCGCCTCGACGAGCACCGCCCCCACGACCGGCCATCCGCTGCGGCTGAGAAGCTGGGCGAACCCTTCCTCGATCTGGGGGAATCCGACGACCGCCATCCGGACGAGGAGGACGAGCGAGAGGACCATAAGCCCCCATCGGAGGATCCGGGCCGGTGACTCGTTTACGCAGCTCACACGAGCAGGGTCGGTGACGACAGCAGCTGTGGCTATTGGGGACGACCCCCGTGGTTCCCCGACGGGCTCAGGGGCGGTTTGGGTGACATGGTTCGACATGTCGCCAACGTATGGAGAGGGGCGTCGCCCGTCGTCCGCCGCGAGAATGCAATCCGCCGTACACCTTCAGATGTATGACAGGGCCGTCAGCGCCCGGGGATCACCAACCCTGACTCATAGGCGAGGACGACCAGCTGGGCGCGGTCTCGAGCACCGAGTTTGGTGAGGATCCGAGACACATGCGTCTTCACGGTGGCATGCGTCACCACCAGGGCCTCGGCGATCTCGGCGTTGCTGAGCCCACGTCCCACCTCGACCATGATCTCCCGCTCACGTCGGGTGAGCAGCTCCAGTCCCTTGATGGTCCGATCGTCTCCGATGGCAGGACGCGCTGCGAACTCGGCGATCAGGCGACGAGTGATCGAGGGAGCCAGTAACGCCTCACCCTCGGCGAGGACATGTATCGCAGCGACGAGCTCCTCGGGTGGGACGTCTTTGAGGAGGAAGCCACTAGCACCGGCCCTCAATGCGGCGTAGACGTACTCGTCGGCGTCGAACGTGGTCAGGATGAGGACCCGCACGTCCGTAAGGTCCGGATCGGCGACTACCCGCCTCGT
>JAICNB010000051.1 GCA_025928935.1 Acidimicrobiia bacterium | reverse complement strand
TCGCGGCGGCGATGCCGCGTCGGGTCCGGACCCCGAAGATGGCGGCCCAGGCGACCGCGAACACCTCGGCGAAGATGAGGAATAGCTCGAAACGCCTCAAAGCCGGTCGAGCCTAAGACCGCCCGGTGGTGTATGACACCTGGCTGCCGGAGGCACGGTTGTGGACCCGGGTGCCCTGGTGGAACACGATCTGCCAACCGGGCCCCCCGCGCACCCAGACAGAGCTCCTGCGTGTCTCCCTGCCTTCGGCGCCGACGGTCTTGTACGTGACCACTGCGACTTCCGGGGTTATCTCCTTGACGTCGAAGTTCTTGATCCTCACCACGCCCGGGCTCTGCTGGAGCATCATCTGCACCATCATGTCCTTGGTGTAGACCCGGCCACTGCTGCCGAACTCGACGAAGTCAGGTTGCAGCAGCGGGATCACTGCCTGAGGCGAGCCCCTGACCGATGGATCGAGGAGTCGTTCCTCGAGGTCGAGCAGTTCGTCCCGCCAGTACGGCGACCTGGATTCCTTGTTCAGGCTCATCCTGGCAACGGCGACCCCATCACCGCGGAGTCCCTGCCCGTGGCCGGTGCACCGGGGTCGCCGAATCCCTCGTTACACTCGGCTCCCCGTGAAATCGACCCTGTACTTCGCCTACGCATCGTTCCTCGATCCAGACAGGATCGTCGCCGTCGCCCCGGGCGCAACCTTCCTTTTCACGGCCCACTTCCCCGAGACCCGGCTGGTCTTCGTCGACTCGGACGAGGCCAAGGGTCTCCCGTCTCTCCTGGCCGAGGCGGGGCACACCGTCTGGGGAGGGATCTTCGAGGTGCCCGACGACGAGTTGGCTGCGCTTACCGACGCCGAGGAATCGGAGGGACGTGTGACCGGCTGGGACGTCAAGGCCGTCGACCGTGAAGGCAACAAACATGACTGCCTGACCTTCGTGGCCAAGGCCTCGCCAAATGGCGAGCACCGGCCGGCTAACAGCCACCTCGAGTCGATGATCAAGGGCGCACGGCATTGGTCGCTGCCCGCCGGATGGGTGTTGGGTCTGGAGGACCTGGGCGAAGATCCCCAGATCTCCTAAGTCGCTGTTCTCCTGATCAGGTCTCGGTCGCTTCGATCGTATCCGTCGCTTCGGCTACGCCCTCCACCGGGGCGAAGAGCCGGTACAGCCCCCAGGCCACGAGACCACCCACCAGCGGGAACACGATGTAGACCCATAGCTGCTCCAGGGCTTCGGACGATCCAGAGACCACCGCCGGCCCAAACGAGCGAGCCGGGTTCAGCGACGAGCCGGAGAAGGGGATGCCGGCGAGATGGGCTGCAACCAGGGTGAGGGCGATACCGAGGGGTGCGTGATTGCCACCGGTCCTGGTCACCGAAAGGATGACCCAGATGAAAACGGTCGTCAGGGCGACCTCCATCAGGATCCCGGTGGAGAGGACCGGATACCCCGTCACCGTCCCGGCCACATCCTCGCGGCTGGTGGCGGCCATGACCACGAGCGATGCAACGGCCGCCCCGGCCAACTGCGCGACCCAGTAGCCAATCGCATCCGAGAACGATGTTCGGCGGTCGAACAACATGGCCAGGGTCACCGCGGGGTTGAAGTGCCCCCCGGAGACATGGCCAACCGCCCAGATGCCGGCAAGCAGGGCCAGGCCGAAGGCGAGACCGATGGCCACGATCTCGGCGGGGCCGTTGGCTCCTCCCACTGCCAGGATCCCCATCGACCCGAGAAAGACCAGGATGAACGTGCCGAAGAACTCGGCGAGATACTTGTTCACGACCATTCGAGCTTCCTCCTCTTGGTTTGGCAGACTTGGACCTGCGCCGGCTCCGGAAGGTTTCGCGATCTTGGTCAGGCTATGTCCAATCCGGGCGCAGCCTCCGGATTTGCCCAATAGCGATGGGGCCTCCTCGCGGAGGCCCCATCGGCGTGGTGAGCCCGCCTGTAAGCCGGATTCTGTCGAGGGCGACCATCCATCTGGGCGCACCGTTGCCGTTGCGCTCTTGCGGCCTACCCGGGACTCGATCGACGGGCCGTCGACGTCCCTGCTTGGCCTTGCTCCGGGTGGGGTTTGCCGAGCCGTCACAGTCGCCTGTGACGCTGGTGAGCTCTTACCTCACCGTTTCACCCTTGCCTGTGCCCGAGATCGGGCCATCGGCGGTCTGCTCTCTGCTGCACTTTCCGTCGGGTCACCCCGCCTGGGAGTTACCCAGCACCCTGCCCTATGGAGTCCGGACTTTCCTCGATCTCTCGACCGCGGTCGCCCGGCGGGCTCACCGAACCATTCTACGAGCCGGCCCGCTTTCGTCGACCCGCCAGCCATCCGGTGAGACCGGCGATCAACGAGGCCAGAACCGAGAGCCACAACACTGACAGCGTGGGTGCGGGGCTGCCCCCCAGCCTCGCCACCACCATGATCAGGCCGGCCAGGAGGAGCCCGGTCACCGCGCCATGGAAACGCTCCGAATGCCGGGCCATCCGGCCGGCAACCCAGCCGGCGACAGCCAGCCCTACGACTATCCCGACGATGAGACCGATATCAGCCCCAGCTTCGACCCCGACCACGGTGAGCAACCCGCCGAGGACCAGGGCGAGGATCGTGGCGGAGAGGCCACCGGCCCCGATCCCGAGCCCCACCGCCACCAGATTCAACGCTGCGAGCATGTGACGATCTTCCCACTCACGCCGACTTCTCGGAGCTCGGGCCCGTAATCGGGCGAGCCGGGGCATGACGGTATGGTCATCGACGTGGAACCGATCGGAGGACCGGGGCCCCTGGTCGTTGCGGCCCACCGGCTCCCCGTCGCCTGGGACGAGCGGGCCAGGAAGTGGAAGACCAGCCCTGGAGGGTTGGTGTCCGCCCTCGCCCCCGTCCTGCGTGAACGAGGCGGTGTCTGGGTGGGCTGGAACGGAGCTCCCGGGGGCGACTCGAAGACGTTCACCGCCGACGGGATCAAGAACCGCCCTGTGGTGCTCACCGAGTCCGAGATAGAAGACCACTATGACGGCTTCTGCAGCGGCACGATCTGGCCCCTCTACCACGACGCGATCCGCCCCCTCGAGTTCCATCGCCACTGGTGGCGACCCCATCAGGAGGTGAACGAGAAATTTGCCCGGGCCACGGTCCGTGCCGCGGGGCAGGAGGGGAGAGTATGGGTCCACGACTATCAGCTCCAGCTCGTCCCGGCCATAGTCCGAGAACGGCTTCCGGAGACGCGAATTGGCTTCTTCCTGCACATACCGTTCCCGCCTGTCGACATCTTCGAGCGCCTTCCATGGCGCCGCCAGGTCCTCGAGGGCCTGCTCGGGGCCGACTACATAGGGTTTCAAACCAGGCGCGCCGTGTTGAACTTCGCCGCCGCCGCCCGTGAGATCGCCGGTGCCCAGGGGCCTGCCTCCT
This sequence comes from Acidimicrobiia bacterium, assembly GCA_025928935.1. Classification (GTDB taxonomy): domain Bacteria; phylum Actinomycetota; class Acidimicrobiia; order Spongiisociales; family ZC4RG35; genus JARDZU01. The sequence continues at coordinate 19,695 of JAICNB010000051.1, read as the reverse complement.
CGCTGGAGTATCACGGCAGGCACGTAAGGGCCCAGGCGGTGCCCATCTCGGTCGACATCGCCCAGAGCAGGGCTGCGGGTAACTCCGAAGATGCACAGGCGGCGGCCGAGCGGCTGAGGGGCGATCTGGGCAAACCCGACCACGTCATCCTCGGAGTCGACCGTCTCGACTACACCAAGGGCATCGATCTCCGGCTCAGAGCCTTCGAGGTGATGCTGCAGCGCCATCCGGAGCTCAGGGGAAAGGTGTCGTTCATCCAGATCGCCGTCCCCAGCCGGGAGGATGTCGGGGAGTACCAGACGATCCGGCGCCGGGTCGAGGAGATGGTGGGCCGGATCAACGGCCGATTCGCCCGCGCCTCGTGGACACCCATCCATTACCTGTACCGGAGCTACTCGTTCGAGGACCTGGTCGGGGCTTACCTGGCTGCAGACGTGATGATGGTCACACCTCTACGCGACGGAATGAACCTGGTGGCGCTCGAGTACGTGGCCACCCGCCCGGAGAACCGCGGGGCATTGATCCTGAGCGAGTTCGCGGGGGCCGCCGAGCGGCTCACGGATGCCTTGATCGTCAACCCCTACGACCTCGATGCGCTGGCTGTCGCCCTGCACACCGCAGTGATGATGGATGCCGAAGAGCAGGCCCGCCGCATGTCGCGTCTGCGCAGAGCCGTGAGCCGATGGGACGTCCACTCCTGGGCTCGCCAGAACCTCGAAGCAATCGACGGATGATCGAGCAGGACGCCAACACCGACGGCTTCTCGTCGGTTCCGCCCGATGACGAGTACGTCCCTCCCTACCCTCCCTCCTCGTGTGCGGACGCTTCTCGATAACCGGTGACCTGGACTTCTATGCCGAGTACTTCGGCGTCGATGAGGTCTTCGCGGAACGTCTCGAGCCCAACTGGAACGTCGCCCCCACCGATCCGGTATACGTGGTCGCCGAGCGAGAAGGCGTCCGCTTGCTCGACTCGATGCCATGGGGGCTCATCCCCCACTGGGCCACGGACACCCGCTCTATCCATATCAACTCCCGGGCCGAGACCGTGGCCACCAATGCCGCGTTCCGCGAGTCGTTCTCCCGCCGACGCTGCCTGATACCCGCCGACGGGTTCTATGAGTGGGAGCCAAAAGGGGCGGGCCGCGCCCCACATTGGGTATACCGGGCGGATGGGCACCCGATGGCGTTCGCCGGTATCTGGGCCACCCGACATGACCCTGACATCGATCTCTGGCAGCGCACCTGCTCGATAATCACCACAGCGGCCCAGGGTGCGGTCTCCTCGATCCACGACCGTATGCCGGTGTCGCTCCGGCCGTCGGTCTGGGACGCATGGCTCGACCGGGAGGTCCGGGAACCCGAAGTCGTCGGCGGTCTCCTGCAGCCGATCGACCACGAGTTGATCATGGAGCATCCGGTCTCCAAGCTCGTGAACTCGGTGAAGAACAACGGCCCGGAACTCCGAGAGCGGTCTGAGCCGGAAACGCTGTTCTGATGCAACCGACCCTGCGACGCGAAATGCGACTGGGCGGGGCCATCGTCACCGGGCTGGGCTCGATCCTCGGCACCGGGGCCTTCGTCGCCATCGGCCTGGCAGCAGGGATGTGGGGTGACTCCGTCCTCATCGCGGTTCCCATCGCCGGCGCGCTGGCGACGTTCAACGGGCTCTCCTCGGCCTTCCTCGCCGGGCGCTTCCCGGTCGCCGGCGGGACCTACGAGTATGCCTACCGGACTCTCGGCCAGTGGTGGGGCTTCGCCGCCGGTTGGCTCTTTCTGCTCGCGAAGACCGCCTCGGCCGCGGCGGCCGCCCTGGGAGTGTCCACCTACCTGGGATTCGAAGGCGACCGGCGGATCGTCGCCATCGTCGCCATCATCGCCGTCACCGTTTTCGTCCTGGCCGGCCTTCGGCCCAGCACTGTGGTCAACGTCGTCCTCGTCACCATCACCGTCTCGGCACTGGTCACATTCGGCATCTCCGCGATCTCCGCTCGCGGGACCTGGCAGCCGATCTCCGGCGACATGATGCGAGCCGGGCTGTTCCCCGCCATTGCCTTCGTCTTCGTCGCCTACACGGGGTACGGCCGTATCGCCACCCTGGGCGAGGAAGTGCGCCGCCCGGAACAAGCGATTCCCCGGGCGGTGGTGGTGACTCTCGTCATCGCCGCTGCCCTCTACACACTGGTCGCGTTTGGGGGAAGGGCGGCCGGGGGTCCCAATTGGGGGCTCGCTCTCGATCAATCCGGTCTCGACACCCTGATCGAGCCACCCGCGTCGGTCGTGGTGGCGATAGGTGCCGTCACGGCCATGCTCGGGGTGATCCTCAACCTGGTCCTCGGGCTGTCCAGGGTTTGGCTGGCCATGGGACGTCGCGGAGACATGGCCCCGGCCTTGGCCCGGCTCGACCGGCGTCAGAACCCGGTCAATGCAATCGTCACGGGAGCCGTCCCCATCATCCTGTTCGCCATGCTGGGTGACGTGTCCCTCGCCTGGTCCTTCTCAGCGTTCACAGTGCTGCTCTATTACGGGATCACCAATCTCGCCGCCCTGTCCGTGGACCGGCGGCGATGGACGGCGTGGGCCGGTCTTCTCACCTGTCTGTCCCTCTCGTTCTTCGTCCCGCTCACGGTCTGGCTGACCGGCGCCGCGTTGATCGCACTCGGAGCGATCTGGAAGTCACAACGCCGAGCTTGACCGGGATGGGCGATAGCCTGGCCCACCCTCCCCATGAGACCTGCTGTTCGCTCACTTCTGGCCACCCTGGCTCTTGCGGCCTGCAGCACCCTGGTCGGGGAGACCCCGGTCGAGACGAGTGGCCCGCCAACAACGCCGGCCTCCACCAGCACCACCACGACCACCAGCCTCCCCGAGGAACGGGTCTGCACCCCGGTCCGCGCGGGCACCACGCCGGTGGCGACCGGGTCGCTGGCCGGGGATGCCCTGGCGCTCTCGCGGGAGATCTTCCCCTGTTCCGATCAGGTCGTGGTCGTCGCGGAGACCGACCTCACAGAGGTGGCGCTTGCCGCACAACTCGCCGCCGCTCTCGGCGGTCCAGTGCTGCATCCCAGCCCCGACCTCGCGGCCGAGCTGGAGCGCCTCGCCCCGCTCACGATCCATATCGTCGGCGGTGTCGAGGTGAAAACACCCGAGGGCACCGAGGTGCTCCGGCCGAACTGGGCCCAAGCCGCGTCCATGGCCGGGGAGGAGCTCGGCGTCACCAACCAGGTGCCCCTACCGGCAGTCCCCGAGGCGTCCACCGTGGTCGAGACGATCGCCGCCCTCACCGTCCGGGACCGGGTGGCGGCCCCCACGCCCGGGGCCACTTCGCAGGCGCCGGCCGTCGACGCGGCCGCGCTGATCCGGGGGTTGACCGTGCCGACCGGTTCGGAGTTCGCGTGGTTGGTGCCCGCGACCCAGCCGGCCCTCGCCCTCACCGCAGCAGCGATGGGGCAAGCAATCGGCGCCTCCGTGGTGGCCTACGACCCGGCCGACCTCCTCGCCTACCCCGAACTCAGCTCGGCTCTGTCCGGCCGGCCACCGAGCGCGATCCGATACCTGGGGGTGGAACCGCCCTCGTCGTCATGGGAGATCGATGTGTTGCTGCGGGGTGTCGAGGTCCCGGGTGGGGGTTACCGGATACTCCCTGCCACAACACCGCGTCGCTATGTCGCGTTGTACGGGAACCCGTACACGACAGGCCTCGGCGCCCTGGGTGAACAGGGGCCCGCTGATTCCCTGGCCCGCATGCAGCCCCTCATCACCGAGTACGGCGCGGACGGGAGCCAGGTGATCCCAACGTTCGAGATAATCGCCAGCGTGGCTTCGGCAGGCCCCACCGATGGCGATTACAGCGAGGAATGGGATCCCACCGCCTTCCAGGAATGGGTCCGCTTCGCCGGGGAGAACGGGCTCTACGTCGTCCTCGACCTGCAACCGGGCAGGGAGGACTTCCTCACCCAGGCCAAGCAATACGAGGAGTTGCTCAGACTCCCCTACGTGGGTCTGGCCCTCGATCCGGAGTGGCGCCTTCTCCCCGACCAGGTGCACCTCCGGCAGGTCGGCCAGGTCCAGGCGGCCGAGGTCAACACCGTCGTCGACTGGCTCGCCGACCTCGTCCGCGACAACGGGCTGCCCCAGAAGCTGCTACTGGTGCATCAGTTCAAGTTCTCGATGATCGTCGACCGGGAAACGCTCAAGCAACGACCCGAGCTGCAGATGGTCATCCAGATGGATGGGCAGGGGCCCATCCCCACCAAGGACGAGACCTACGCCGTCCTGACCGCAGGGACCGAGGAGGCCCATTGGAGGTGGGGCTGGAAGAATTTCTACGACGAGGACTCCCCGGAGACCGCTTCACCCGCTTACACCATCAACAGGGCGCCGATTCCCGTCTACGTGTCGTATCAGTGAAACTGCCAAGATCGCACCCCGTTGGCTGAAGGGAGACGCTTGACCGAGTTCGCCTACTTCTGTGGTCATGAGCAATGGCATCCCGAGGAGCTCGTCGAGCAAGCCGTCCAGGCCGAAGCGGCGGGATTCGACGCGGTGGTCGTCTCCGAGCACTTTCATCCCTGGGTCGACGACGAATCGGCCTCCGGCTTCGCCTTCTCCACGATCGGGGCGATGGCCCAAGCCACCGAGCGAGTGCAACTGATCACGGGCGTGACGACACCCCTGTTCAGATTCCATCCTGGCGTCGTGGCCCAGGCGGCGGCCACCCTCGATCGTCTTTCGGGAGGGCGCTTCGTGCTCGGCGTCGGGACCGGGGAGAACATCAACGAAGGCCCGCTCGGTTACGACTTTCCCGCCTACCCGGAGCGGAACGCACGCATGAAAGAGGCTCTGGAGATCATGCGGCGGCTGCTGGACGGGGAGAAATTGACCTACGAGGGCGAGTTCTACGTGACAGATCGGGCACGGCTCTACAGCCCTCCTGTAGGGCCGGTCCCGATCCTGCTCGCTGCCGGCGGGCCGAAGTCCGCCACCCTGGCAGGCGAGCTCGCCCAGGGAGTCATCACATCGGTCAAAGACCCGGCGGAGACGAGGGAGAAGGTGGTCGATCCTCTCATCGAGGCGGCGTCACAACATGGTCGGGAACCACCGCTGGTGCTGGCGACACGATGGTCGATCGTTGCCGACGATGACGAGGAGGCATGGCGGGCGATATACCCATGGCGCGGCCTGCGAGCACCGGGAAGATTGGAAGCGGTCGACCCCGCCGAGCTGAGGGAGATGGCCGACGGCATGCCACGTGAGGAGATCCTGGACCGTTACTCCCGGGTGAGCACGGCCGCGGAGATCCTCGAGATCTACCGGCCGTTGGTCGACGACCTGGAGGCCGACATCGTGACATTCCAGATGGCAGCCCTGGACCAGGCGGGCCTCATCGAGATGTTGGGGAAAGAAGTCCTGCCCGAGCTCAGGCGCTGATCTCAGCCCGCCCGAGTGATCATCTCCACCAACTGAAGGATACGTTGCGATGCGTCCGGTGACAGGGTCTCGTCTCTCGCCGCCACCAAGAGCGACGGCACCACATCCTGGAGCGCGGCGAGGATCTGACCCGAATCGTCGTTGGAGGAGGTGAGGAGCAAGTCGACCGAGGGGATCATGCCCTCGGCCAGCCCGGCACCGAAGGTAGCGAACAGATCGATCCTCTGACCGTCGACGTCACGGGTGACCATCACGCGCTGCGCGCCACCCTCTGGTGTGACCCCAACCACGAAGAACTCGATCCCCTCTTCGCTTGTGGTACCTAAGTCCTCGAGTGTCGCCTCTTGGCTGAGGGCCCCGCCGACACCCTGGGCGAAACCGCTCCAGAAGTTAGCTGCCACTTGGCCGTCGCTGCCATCCAGCGCTGCGGCGACGGTGGACGGAGCCGCCCCCTCGGCCAGCGACGCGAGCACCGCCTGCCCGGGCACTGCCAGGGAGCTGGCACCACCGAAGTCACCGGCAGCCAAGAGAGTGCGCAAATCTTCCACGGCCGCGACCGGATCGGGTGCTCCCCGCCCGATGGTCACGTCTGCGCCGCCACCCCCTCCGGGGGAACAGGCGGCGAGAGTTGCCACGAGGCCCAGAAGCAGGCCCCTACGCATCCTGGCCCACCAGCTCGGGGATCCGGCCGGATCGGAGAAGCTCATCGCGTCGTGGCTTCTGATTGAGGCCCGTTGCGAACCACAGCCAGGTCAGATAGGCCAGCCCTGCGGCCTCGAGGACCCATCGCCAAGGGTCGGACGCGGCCCTTTCCCAGGCCGCGGGCCAGAACGGCGCCTGACCGGTGGGCATCTCCCATCCGAAGAACGGCCAGAACAAGACCTCAGGGTTCGTCCACATACCGTCGAGCAGGATATGGAACAGCCATCCGACACCCACGGCCATGAAGGCGCGTCGGCGGCGGCCTCTCCTCGTCACGAGCATGACCACGACGATGTAGAGAGATGGGGCAAGCAGGGTGTGGAACCAGAGCTCGCCGATGGCCAGGTCGGGCAGTATCAGCGTCCCGAAGAGCAGGTCGACGAGATCGGGAAGGATTGCTCCGAAGAGGAGGAACCTCACGTCCACCTTTGGATCCTTGAAGATCCAGCGGAACAACCACAGGGTCGCCCCGAGATGCCAGAACAACATGTCTCAGGCGACGAGTATGCGTCTGCAGTGGACGCAACGGGGGATGTCGGCGTCGAATGCCTCGATCTGCTCGGCGGGTGAGAGGGTCATGTGGCACCCGCCGCAAACGCCGTGTTCGAACCTGCCGATGGCCACGCCCTCTTTCGACTGGCGGAGCTTGTCGTAGAGCTCGACCAGATCGGCCGGAACCGGCGCCAAGGCTTCCTCCTTCCGCTCCTCCTTGCGAGCCAGCTCGGCGTCGATCTGCTTCCACTCGGCCTTGATGACGCTCTCGAACCCGGCCTTCTCCTGACCCACGGAATCACGTCTGGATTCGAGGTCGGCCAGCTGATCCCGGACCGGGTCCAGTCTCTCCAGCATGCCCAGGACCCTCTCTTCCAGTGCCTCTCTCTGCCCGTGGAGACTCTGCACCTCGATCCGCATGTGCTCTGTCTCACGGGCGCTCATCCCACCGGCGAACAACCGCGTCTCGTGCTCGCCCAGCTTGGCCTCCAGCATCTGTAGCTCGCCTTCCGCCTTGTCGAATTCCAGCTCCAGGCCCTTCAAGTCCGCTGCGGTGGCCTGGATCTCCGAAGCAAGCTGCTGCTCCTGCTCGTGCGCCGTCTTGTAGGCACTGAGCTCAGGGAGCGATTGCCGTCTCTCCAGAAGACGATCGATCTGAAGATCGAGGTCCTGCACGTCGAGCAGGTCGGCGAGGCTCGTCATCTCCATGGGGCAGGCCAGGGTAGTTGTCCCCGTGTGCTCGGCTCCCGGGCCCCTTCCTATGCTCCGTGGCTTGGACCGGATTGCGCCGTTGGGTTGGGAACCGCCGTCGGATTGGACACGGCTGGTCGTCATCGACTCTCACACCGGCGGCGAGCCCTTCCGGGTGGTCGTGCAAGGCCTACCGGAGATCCCGGGCGCGACCATGTTGGAGCGACGTCGGCATGCCGAGCAGCACCTCGACGGCCTGCGCAAGGCCTTGATGTGGGAGCCGCGAGGGCATGCCGACATGTACGGGGCTTTCCCTGGTCCCCCGCTCGATCCTGACAGCGACATCTCCGTCCTCTTCCTCCACAACGAGGGTTTCTCGACGATGTGCGGACACGGCATCATCGCCCTGACCAAGGTCGTTCTCGACACCGGCATGCTGCCGTCCCAGGGCCCTGAGACCACGATCGGGATCGATACGCCGGCGGGTCGCATCGTGGCGACCGCAACCGTGACCGACGGTGTCGTAGGGGAGGTCTCGTTCCGGAATGTGGCCTCATTCGTGGCCGCAATGGACGAGAAGGTCGAGGTCCCCAGGATCGGAACGGTCAGGTACGACCTCGCCTTCGGCGGCGCCTTCTACGCGTATGTCGCGGCGGACGATCTCGGGCTTCGACTGACCGCCGCAGAGACGCCCCGCTTGATCGAGACAGGCCGGGCGATCAAGACGGCCTTGATGGCAACAAGACCGATCACCCATCCAGTGGACCCGGGTCTCGGCTTCCTGTACGGCGTGATCTTCGTCGGACCTCCCGAGGACCCCTCCCATCATTCACGCAACGTCTGTGTCTTCGCCGACGGGGAGGTCGACCGCTCCCCCACCGGCACCGGGGTCAGCGGGCGGCTGGCACTCCACCATGCCCGGGGCGAGATCGGGATCGGGGAGGAGATCGCGGTGGAGAGCATCCTCGGCAGCCTGTTCACAGGACGGGTCGTCGAGGAGACCGAGGTAGGAGACATCCCGGCGGTGGTCCCAGAGGTCAGGGGGACGGCCCGCATCACCGGGCGGAACGAGATCTGGCTCGATCCGGAGGACCCGCAGGGTGGGGGTTTCTTGATCCGCTGATCAATCGACGGTCGAGCGGAGGACACACCTCGAGTGGGCGTTGACGGACTCGAACCGCCGACCCCTGCCTTGTAAGGGCAGTGCTCTAGCCAACTGAGCTAAACGCCCGCGTCATGCCCGAAGGCACGTTTGGGATCCCGAAATCCTACGAGAAATGAGCCACTGAGCCCATTCAACATTCGGTCGATACCTGTCGATACATGACATTGACAATCCCAAAGTGTGGCCAGGGGTGTTCCTACTCTGGCCGGAGGCCTAGGCATGGGAAGAAGCAGCTCCATCGAACGTGAAGTCAGCGACGAGGCGATCCGCCAGTATCTCGACGGCATCGGCTTGTACAACTTGCTCACCGCGGAAGACGAGGTGCGCCTGGCCAAGGCCATCGAGGACGGACGCAAGGCCGACCTGGCTCTCGAGACGGAGAAGGACCAGGCCAAGCGTCGCCAATTGGCCCAGATGGTGCGGGCCGGCGAAGAGGCGCGACAGACCTTCATCCGTTCCAACCTGCGGCTCGTCGTCTCCATCGCCAAGCGTTACGGCCATGCCCGTCTCCCCTTCCTAGACCTCGTGCAGGAAGGAAACCTTGGCCTGATCCGTGCCGTCGAGAAGTTCGAGTACCGCAAGGGGTTCAAGTTCTCCACCTACGCCACCTGGTGGATCCGTCAGGCGATCACACGTGCCATCGCCGACAAGAGCCGGACGATCAGGGTCCCGGTCCACATGATGGACACGATCACCCAGATGCAGACCTCCGAGGCCAACCTGACCAAGCGGCTTGGTCGCAAGCCGACCGACGACGAGCTCTCCGAGGAGTCCGGGCTGACGGTGGACAAGATTCGTGAGGCGAGGAAAGTCGCCCCGGAGCCGATCTCGATCTTCGAGCCGGTGGGTGACGACAACGCCATGCTCGGCGACTTCATCGAGGATCTGGAGGCTGCGGCCCCGTTCGAGTTGATCGCCTCCAAGCTCAACATCGAGAACCTCCAGTTCGTCCTCGAGCGTTTGACCGACCGGGAGCGCACCATCATCGAGATGCGTTACGGGCTGGGCAACCAGGAGCCGGCCACGCTCGACGAGGTCGGCAGGCACTTCAACGTCACCCGGGAGCGCATCCGCCAGATCGAAGCCAAGGCGCTGGCCAAGATGCGGCACCCATCCACTCCCGGAGGGCTCCGGGAGCTGGCTGTCTCATAGACCCTGCTCTGCCGGCACCGCACAGAGCGAGATCACGCCGACTTCACCTGCTCCCAGAGCTCCCTGGTGTCTGCCTCGATGGGCAAACCGACCTCGGACCGACGAGGACGCCCTCGGCTCCGCCGCCGGTGATAGGGCTGCCCATCCCAGAAGATGACGCCGCCCCAAACACCCCATTCGTGACCCTCCCGTAGGGCCACCTCGAGGCACTTGATCCGGACCGGGCAACGGCCGCAGATGCGCTGGGCCGCGGCCAGATCCGCCGGCTTCTCGGAGAAGAACAGCTCGTGGCTGCCCTCGTGACTACATCGTCCGAGCTCTTGTAGTTCCGTCAGTTGTTGCTTCACGTCGAGTCCTTTTCTGTCTGGTCGGTGCGGAAAAAGAAAAAACCGCCGGGTCTCCGGCGGCCTCACAACAGACAGTTGCTGGATGTCACATCATGTGACTAGAGGCCGCCGATGGGCATTCGGCACATTGCCGCCTGCAGCGGAAATGGGCGCGTTGAAATGCCCTGGGGTTCCGTTGGGATTCGTCATCCGCTGCTTCATTGGGGCCTCTTATCTCTCGACCCTCACAAGATTGCCTTCCGAACGCCGATACGTCAAGGCAATTAAGGGCCTCGTAGATTTCCTGCGCGATGGATGACTGGGCACTCGATCTCTGGGACTACCGACGCCGGGTACACGAGATGTATCGGGAGGTGCGTCGCGGAGGGGCCGGTGCCGGGACCCGGGACGAATGGGTGCAGACCCGCGATGAGCTCTTCGCCAACCATCCCCAGTAACCGATCGAGGACAGGGAGTCTTTCGAAGGGCTGTCGTACTTCCCCTACGACCCGGGCTGGCGCACCACCGGCACATTCGTACCCAGCGAAGGAGCCGACACCACCCTGGGCCACTCCGCCGACGGCAGTACGCGGTTCATCGAGATCGGGGCGATCGAGTTCGAGGTCGCGGGCCATCACGCCACACTCGAGGCGTTGTGGCTCGATGCGTATGGCGGAGGGGTATTCCTCCCATTCCGTGACGCCACCAACGGCAGATCTACCTATGGCGGTGGCCGCTACCTGCTCGACACGGTGAAGGGCGCCGACCTGGGCCACGAGGCCGATCAGATCGTCCTCGACTTCAACTACTCCTATCACCAGTCGTGTGTGTACTCGGAGCGGTGGTCATGTCCACTGGCCCCTCCGGCCAACAGACTCACCTTCGCCGTCGAAGCCGGCGAGCGTCTGGCCCCCTAATCTGAGCTCGTGTTCCGCTTCCTGTTCCGTCTGATCCGCCTGACCCTGATCGCCGTCCTTGGCATTGCCGTTGCCGCAAAGTTCCTCCTCGAATCTCACGCCTCAGAGGACACCGAGGAGATCGACCTCGTTGACATCTTCGGCAGCTCCAACCTGGTCTCGACGGCCAATCCATTCTTCGGGGGGAAGATCACAACATCCTTTGCCGGGACCCACCTCGACCTGCGCCGGGTGACGCCGGCCCCCACCGGGATCTACCTCGACATCCTGGTCACATTGGGAGGCCTGAGCCTGGTCATCCCTCCCGGGTGGAAGGTGGTCTTCGAGGGTGCTCTCGCCGCGGGCCGATTCGAGGATCTGACCCGACCCGCCACCGACCCAGATGCCCCGATCCTGCGGATCGGCGGCCTGGTGGCACTGGGCGGCGTAGAGGTGACCAGCCGTCCCTCGCTCCAATCGGTCTAGACGATCCGCCGCTTCGAGGCCCACCTCGCCAGCTCGTGCCGGTTGGACAGCTGGAGCTTGCGGAGAACAGACGAGACATGGGTCTCGACCGTCTTGATCGAGATGTTTAGCTTGCGTGCCACCTGTTTGTAGGCGAAACCACGGGCGATCAGACGGAGCACATCCTTCTCACGTGAGGTGAGCTGGTCGAGCTCTGGATCCTCTTCGCTGGGCATGGCCCCGGCGAAGGCGTCGAGGACGAAACCGGCCAGACGTGGCGAGAACACCGCATCGCCGGCATCGATCCGCCGCACCGCATCGGCCAGGTCCTGTGGCTCGATGGTCTTGGTCACATACCCACGTGCCCCCGCCCTGATCATGGCGATCACATCTTCGGCCTGGTCGGAAACGGACAACGCCAGGAACTTGACATCCGGATTGGTCTCCCCGACTCCCTCGACCACTGCGATGCCGCCACCGTCGGGCATGTGTACATCTATCAGCACCACATCAGGGTCGAGACCCCGGATCTCCTCGATGGCCGAATCCACGTCGTAGGCCGAGCCCACCATGACGAACTCCTCCGAGAGCTCGGCCTTGACCCCGGCGAGGAACAGCCGGTGGTCGTCCACCAGGTACACCTTTGTCATGTCGCCGCCACCGGCATCCGGAGGATCACTTCGGTCCCCTCCCCCGGCTCGCTGTCGATGTGCGCCTCTCCCCCAGCCCGCTCCACGCGTGCCCTGATCGACTCTGCGATCCCCCGCCTGTCCATGGCAATACCGGCTGGCTCGAATCCCCTGCCCTGGTCCGTGACGTAAACAGCAAGCGAGCCGTTCTCGGCCTCGAAATAGAGCGAGATTCGGTCGGCCCCGGAGTGCTTGGCGGCGTTCACCATTGCCTCGTTGGCCGCGCCGAGCAGGGCACGCGTCGACTCGTTCAAGGTGTGATCGCCCACCACGACGACATCGACAGGCACCTGATGGTCTGCCTCGACCTTGCGGGCCGCGTCCTTGAGAGCGGTGGAGATGAGGTCTGCCCCCTCCAGCGGTGCATTCCCGTAGAGCCAGTCACGTAGCTCGGTCTCCTGGTGGCGGGCCAGGATGGACATCCGAGCAGGGTCGTCGCTTCGCTGGATCAGCGCCAGCGTTTGAAGCACCGAGTCGTGGAGGTGCGCCGCCATCTCAGCCCGCTCCTCCTGGCGGATCCTCTCTCTTCGCTCGGTGCCCAGATCAATGGCGAGACGGGCAACCCATGGCCCGAACGCGATGAAGATGCCGACCCCGGTCAGCGCCACGGAGAGCAGCACCGGCCCGATTTCGTACAACGGGCCGACATTCGCAGCGAAAACGGCGAGACCCCCGATCAGCAGTGCCACTCCGAAGAGCATGCGCAGACGCCCTGGTTTCTCGACGGTTGGGTCGATCAGAGCCGCGAGAGGGCCCGGCATGTTGCGATCGGTGAGAGCGGCGGTCCCGAAGGCGAGGGCGCCGACGATGATCACGAGCACGTTCGACGGCCACAAGCCCGTCGTCCCGAGCAGGATCATCAACCCGGCGAATGCGATACCAAGGCCGAGGGCCTGCTGTAGCTCGACCATCTCGGGCTCGGTGTCCTCGACCCGGTCGACCGTAACCAGCCAGATCGCCATGTACACCAGGATCCCGAGCCCCCAGACCGTGCTCAAAGTGACGAACGCGGCACGCACGAATGCGTCGCTCACACCCAGGGCATCGGCAACGCCCCCGGCGACGCCGGCAACGACACGGTCACCCCCGCGTCGTCTCAAGTGGAGATCCCGCTTGGTTTTCACGTGTTGATCATCGCGGGGGGCGGGCCCAACCTCAATAAGGGACATCCCTGAAGACCTCGGGTGTTTCTCAGGGTCGTCCCCGATTGCGAGACCCGGAGCAATTCGGTCGAATCGGGGCATGGAACAGACCAACACCAACACGGAGGCAAGCCCTCCCCCGGTCGTCGTCAGAGAGGTGGTTCGGCCCTCGGAAGGCCGGATCGTGGCCGGTGTGGCCCAAGGCATCGCCAACCGCTATGACCTGCCGGTTCTCCTGCTGCGGATCGTATTCGTCGCCCTCATATTCGCCGGTGGGCTCGGGCTCGCCCTGTATGCGGCCGGATGGTTCCTGATCAGAGCCGAGGATGAGGTGGAGACCCCGGCGCAGCGTGTCTTCTCGGGCGCATCGGGGTCGAGGTCCTGGATCGGGATCGGCCTCATCTTCATCGCCGCGCTCATCCTCCTCGACAACTTCACCTTCCTATCCGGGGGGATGGTGTGGGCGGTCGGGCTGCTGGTCGTGGGTGTGCTCCTCTACACGGGCGATCTCCCGCGCCTGGTGAGGAACCCGGATGGAACCGGCGATGACGACAAGGAGGGAGTTCAACAGATGACCACCACCGAGACACCCGAGGCTCCGAGCACGGACACAGCCGTAGCATCGAGCCTCGTGACCAGCACGCCGTCGGGAACGGACTCCGGGGGAGGTCCCCCGCCCACCCCGACGCCGACACCACCGGTCCTTCCCCCTGCGGCGCCCAAGCCCAGGGAGACTTCCTATCTGGGCCGGATCACGATCGGCGTCTTGCTGGTCGGCCTCGGCATCCTCGCCATCCTCGACAACATCCCGGGTATCCCGATCGAGCCCGAGCCTCGGCATTATGTGGCCCTTGCGTTGACGATCCTCGGCGTTGGCTTGATCGTCGGTGGATTCGTCGGCCGGGCGAGATGGTTGATCATCCCGGCGGCGATCCTCATACCGACCATGCTCTTCTCTCCTGCGTTCGAATACGAGTGGACGAGTGAAAACTTCGACCGGACCTACTCGCCGGACTCGTTCGACGAATTGGAGAGCGGCTACACGCACGAGGTCGGGAACCTGATGCTCGACCTGACCGACCTGCCCTGGTCCGGAGAGGATGTCGACCTGAGCGTTTCGGTCGACGCCGGGAATCTCGAGATCCTCCTGCCTCCAGGAGTGGGCCTGGAAGGCGAGGCCAACGTCGATATCGGCAGGGTGGCAGCGTTCGGTCGCGAGTCCTCCGGGCTGGGCAGCCCTGGGCTCACCTTCGACAGCCCGGGACCGAGGGGCACGGTCACACTCGACGCCGAGGTGGACCTGGGCAACATCGACATCTACGTGGCTCGGCGCTGACCAAAGGAAGCATGACGATGAAATCACACAAGTTCGATGCCATCTCCTTCATCTCGGGAGTGGTGGCCGTCGCCCTCGGGCTCGCCTTCCTCATCCCGCAGACCCCCGTGGACCTGATCGAGATGATCACCTCGCTCGGTGCCTGGTTCTGGCCGGCCCTCCTCGTTGTGATCGGGATTGCGGTCCTGGTGCCGGTGTTCGTGACGCGAACGTCCGAAACCGACACGGACGATCGGCAGACCTGACCCCCAGGACGGCACACCTCGCTCACCGAAGACGGGAACCCAGGGTTGCAGACTTCGCTCAGCGAAGTCCAGAGCCCTGGGTTCGCGGTTTAGCCTCTCGCCGGTGATCAGCTACGACACCACCACGGCATTGGTGATAGTCGACGTTCAGAACGACTTCGCCGACCCGGATGGAAGCCTCTTCGTGGAGGGCGCCGAGTCGGTGGTGCCCAGGGTCAACATCGAGATCATGCGGGCTCAGTCGGCCGGGGCGTTCGTGGCGTACAGCCAGGACTGGCATCCCGCGTCCGCCCCCGAGATGGCGACTGACGGCACTGCCCGGCCGGTGCACTGTGTCCAGGACACCTGGGGGGCCGAGCTCCACCCGGGTCTGGAGGTCGCGGGTCCGGTGGTGCGTCGGGGCGCCCGTGGCGAGGACGGGTACTCGGCGTTCACGATGCGGGACCCGGACACCGGTGAGGACGTCGCCACGCCATTGCACGCCATGCTCGAGGAGATGGACGTCCAGCGGGTCGTCGTTGTCGGCCTAACCCTGGAAGATGCGGTCAAGGCGACAGCTCTCGAGTCGGCCCGGAAGTACATCACCTCGGTCGTATCCGAGGCCTGCGTGGCGATAGACCGTGAGCCCGGGGATGGCCGACGTGCCATTCAGGAGATGAGGGACGCGGGAGTGACGATCGATTAGACGGCCTCGGCCGATGGCGCGGCCTCGGGGCGATTCACGAGGTCGCGGTAGAGGGTCCGTAGGGCGACGAGGACGGCCAGCACCCCGAACCCGATCGAGAGGATCCGGCCATCGATCCCCAGGGCCGCCCTGGAGGCGAGAAGGGACCCGGCCACCCCACCCAGCCCCACGGTCACGGCGTCCGTGAGGCTCACCCGACGGTTCTTGCGGTTGATGATGGTGGCGGCGACAGAAGTGAGGATGATGGCCAGCAGCGACGTGCCCTGGGCCTGGTGCTGACTGAATCCGAGAAGCATCACCGTCGCCGGCACTATGACCACGCCACCGCCGACGCCGGCGACGCCGGCGAAGAAACCCGAGACCAGGCCTATTCCAAACGCGATGGCAGCCAGGGTGAGATCGTCGAGACCGCTGCTGGACGGGAGAGGGTCACTGCTCACGATCATCCGGATCCCCGCAGCCAGGAGGACCAGGGCAAAGAAGATGCTGAGCGACCGGGTGCTCATCCGGTTCATGAGCGACGCCCCCCCGATCGAGCCCACGACCCCGCCTAGGCCCACCGCCACCCCGAGGCCGATGTCGACCTCCCCGGACAGGGCGAAGACGATCGCCCCGGCAGCAGCGATGGGGAAGATGCTGGCCAGGGAGGTGGCATGGGCGCGATGTCGTCCCATCCCCACCGCCACGAGCAGCGGCACCAGCACGATCCCTCCGCCGACCCCGAACCCACCGGACAGGATTCCGGCGGCGAAGCCGATCAAGACGAGCTTCCATGGTGTGACGGCCGGCTCGGTCATCAGCCGCCTCCGAAATCACTGGCGTGCGTCACGAACGAGTGACGCGAGGCCCGGGGTGTCTCAGCCCATCCCCCCGAAGTACCGGGTCTTGGGCTCCACATACTCGTGGAGTCCCTCGACGCCTGACTCCCGTCCCAGACCCGACTGCTTGAAACCGCCGAACGGTGCCTCGGGGGTGCTCGGGTGCCAGTCGTTGATCCCGATCATCCCGAACTCGAGTTCCTCGCTGACCTTGAACGCGGTGGCCAGATCCCGGGTGTACACGTAGGCGGCGAGCCCGTAGTCGGTGGCATTGGCGTTGGCGATTGCCTCGTCGATGTCGTCGAATGGGATCACAGGCATCACAGGACCGAAGATCTCCTCTTCGTGCACCGGTGCCCCGGGCTTGACGTCGGTAAGGACTGTCGGCTGATAGAAGTACCCGGCCTGATCGAGGCGGTCTCCCCCGGTCAGCACCCGAGCCCCCTGCTCGACGCTGGCCGAGACGAGATCGACCACACGATCACGCTGCCGTGCGTTGATGAGCGGCCCGACTGTGGTGTCCGGGTCGAGGCCATTGCCCACCACCTGCTGTTCTGCCGTGGATACTGCGCTCTCGTTGAACTCGCCGACCACCGAGTCGTGGACGTAGAAGCGCTGCGGTGCGATGCAGACCTGCCCGTTGTTTCGCACCTTCGTCCTCATCGCACTTCGGGCAACGGCAGCGATGTCACCGGCGTCGGGGAAGACCAAGACAGGGGCGTTGCCGCCGAGCTCGAGAGAGAGCCGGGTCACCGTGCGTGAGGCCCCATCCATGAGCAGCCTGCCGACTCTCGTCGACCCGGTGAACTGGATCTTCTTGAGACGCTTGTCATCGAGCATGGCCTGGCCCATAGACGCCGGGTCCCCGTTGATGACGTTGAGCACGCCATCGGGGAGACCGGCCTCTGCCAGGGCATGGGCCACCAGCATCGCCGACCTGGGGGTGTACTCCGAGGGCCGGCTCACCACCGTGCAACCGGCGGCAAGGGCTGAGGAGATGGCCCGGGTTTGGTTGTAGACCGGGAAGTTCCATGCGGTGATGACCCCCACCACGCCGAGGGGCTGATACGTGACGTCGATGCGTCGGTTGGCCATGCGAGACGGGATCCATCTTCCGTAGAGACGCTGGGACTCTCCGGCCGCCCAACGGAACTGGTTCGGTGCGGTTTGCCACTCACCCTTGGCCTGGGCCAGGGGCTTGCCTGACTCCTCGGTTGTCACGCGGGCGAATTCGTCCAGGTTCTCCTCGATGACGGTCGCCGCTCTCTCCAGCACCGCCCCTCTCTCGTAGGCCGTCAGATGTGACCAGGCCGGGTACGCCTCCGCCGCGGCATCGATCGCGGCGTACGCATCGTCACCGTCACCGAACGGGATCTCCTCGATGAGCTGCTCCGTGGCCGGGTTGATCAGGTCCCATTTGCCCCCTCCGAGCGCATCCACCCAAGAGTCACCAATTCGCTGCCTGAAATCGATCATCTTTCGAGGTTAACCCTGAACGCAGCGAGTTGGTTCAGCTCGGGCGAAGCCAGGCCGCGCCATCGGAGGGCAGCAAGCCGTCATCGGCCGGAATGCTCGTTATCAGGATCTCCCCATGAGGGAGCGGCACCGGATCGGCGCCGAAGTTGACCACCACCGTCACCTCGCCCCGGTCGAAGACGAGGACCTCGCCCTCTGCAGCCACCCAACCGAATTCGGCGGTCCCCACCAGATACCGCGACCTGAGACCGATGGCTTCCCGATACAGCTCGAGGGTGGAACCGGTCACGCCATCCTGGGCCTCCACCGATAGCGAGCTCCACTCCGCCGGTTGGGGAAGCCAGCTCCCGTCTCTGCCGAATCCAAACGACGATCCAGAAGCGGCCCATGGCAGGGGTACGCGGCACCCGTCGCGGCCCTTTCGGGTATGACGCGACCGGACCCAGGTGGGGTCCTCCAGGACCTCGAACGGCAGATCGTGGACCTCGGGGAGACCGAGCTCCTCCCCCTGATACAGATAGGCCGACCCGGGCAGGCCGAGCATGAGCAGGGCCGCGGCGCGGGCCCGACGCAAACCGAGCCCTGGGTCGAGGAGTGACCGGTCCCCCTTGAGCAGCCAGGCCCTGGCGTCAACATCTTGGGGCAGGGCATATCGCGTCACCTGCCGAACGATGTCGTGGTTGGACAACACCCAGGTGGGCGCCGAGCCGACGCCGGAGGAGCCGATCAGGGCCGCATCGATGATTCCCTTCATGATCTCTGCATCCCACGGTGCCTGCATGAAGTCGAATTCGAAGGCCTGGTGGTATTCGTCCGGCCGCAGGTAGTTGGCCAGTCGATCCCAGCTCTCCACCCAGGCCTCCGCCACCAAAATGGCCTCGTACTCGTCCACCACCTTGCGCCAATCACGCACGATGTCATGGAGCAGGTCCAAGTCGGAATACGGAACCGGCACGCCCTCGGCTCCGATGTCGGGGTATTCCGGGTCCTTCACCAGGCCATTGGCGACGTCGACACGGAACCCGGCCGCGCCCTTCTCCAGCCAGAACCGGATGACGTCCTCGTGTTCGGCTATGACCGCAGGGCTGGACCAGTTGAGATCGGGTTGGGTCTGGTCGAACAGGTGCAGGTACCACTCCCCATCGGCAACCCTGGTCCATGTCGACCCTCCGAACATGCCGGCCCAGTTCGTGGGGGGCCGAGACCCCTTGGGCCCCCGGCCCGGACGGAAGTGATAGCGGGCGCGGGCCGCGCTCCCCGGTGCCGACACGAGAGCCTCCTTGAACCAGGGATGCTCGGACGAGGTGTGGTTGGGGACCAGGTCGAGCAGCACCTGCAGGCCGACGCGCTTGGCGTCCTCGATCAGCCCGATGGCCTCGTCCATCGTCCCGAACTGCGGGTCGATGGCCCGATAGTCGGCCACGTCGTAGCCACCGTCGTTCATCGGGGACACGTACCAGGGATTGATCCAGATCGCGTCGACTCCGAGCGAGCGGAGATAGGGCAGACGTGAGCGGATCCCGGCGATGTCGCCGGTGCCATCGCCGTTCCCGTCGGCAAACGATCGCAGATAGACCTGGTAGACGACCGCCTGGCGCCACCAGGGATGCCCTGGAGCCACCCCGCGATTATGGCTGGGTACGCGATCGAAGGTCATAGGCTCGGCTGATGGCCACGACCCGGTTGACCCGTCAAACCGAGGCGTCCCCGGCAGAGGTCTACGAGGCGCTGGTCATTCCGGTTGCCGTGCAGCGTTGGATGGTTCCCAAGTTGGGATGGCGGATGTCGATGCCGTCTCCGGCCTCTCCCCTGAGGAGACCGCGGGCCGGCTTGCCGGTCTGGCCGAGCAGGACCTCGTTTCGAGCACGCCTGGCCCATTTGGCGGCTAGGCCCTGACCGACCGAGGCCGGGTCACCGGCGAGGCAATGCTGGGCGACGAGCTCGAACGAACCGATGCCTCCGACCAGATCCGCCGCGGGTATGAGGG
>JAICNB010000136.1 GCA_025928935.1 Acidimicrobiia bacterium | reverse complement strand
TGTGACTCCCGGCCAGACCAACGTCCCGGCCTCGGTGTTGCTGGTCAACAACTCGAACCTCATCGAAGCGATCGGGGAGGTCCAGGTGACCTCCCTTCGCATGGTGCCTTCCTGCTCGAACCCGGCCGACACGGGGTGCGACGACCCGGGATCGGTAGCCGACCCGGGCGCCTTCGTAGTCAGTCCCACCGGAACCGGGCGAGCCGGCACCGGCTGCGCCAACCAGTCGTTCGACATCACCACGACCTCACCCGCCACCGGCGAGGTGAGGTTCGCACCCATCAACCAGGGCCTTTTCCTGCTCCAGCAGCCTCTGTTGTCGAACGAACAGCACCGCTGCGTCATCGACTTCACCTTCAGCGTGAACCGGGTCCCCAACCACGATGCCAACGCGGTCGCTCTCGGAGTCCAGACCTCCCAGGTGGCGCGGGTTGAGGGGGCCCACTGGCTGCTCGGCTCGCCGGGCGCGGCCGCGGGCACGGACGTCACAACCGTTACGCCCCCGCCCCGGTCGGACTCGGCCCTTGCCGATTTCAACGGGAATGGGAGCACCGACGTCGGGGTGTGGCGTCCATCCTCGAGCCAGTGGTTCATCAAGGACCAGTTTGTGCGGAGCTGGGGGTGGACCGGCGACATCCCGGTTGCGGGCGACTACGATGGCAACGGCACCAGCGATGTCGCGGTGTTCCGTCCCCCGAGCGGCCAGTGGTTCGTCGCAGACCAGAGCACGACCTTCTGGGGCCTGCCCGGTGACGTCCCGGTGCCCGCCGACTACGACGGAAACGGCTCGACCGACATCGCCGTGTGGAGGCCCTCCTCCGGGCAGTGGCACATCCCAGGGCAGCCGGCCGTCAGCTATGGCCTCTCCGGCGACATCCCTCTCCCCGCGGACTACGACGGCAACGGCACCGCCGACCTGGCGGTCTGGCGCCCTTCCAGCGGCCAGTGGTTCGTCCGCAACCAGCTGACCCAGAGCTGGGGCCTCTCCGGCGACATCCCGGTTCCTGCCGACTACGACGGCAACGGCACGGCGGACCTGACGGTCTGGAGGCCGTCGAACGGCGCGTGGTACACGTTCAACGGGCCGATAGTGAGCTGGGGCCTGCCGGGCGACGTCCCGGTTCCCGGGGACTACGACGGGAACGGCACCATGGACCGGGCCGTCTACCGCAACGGCCAGTGGTATTTCCACGTCAATTCGACGACCCTCAGCTACGGCTTGAGCGGCGACGCCCCCACGCCGCTTCCCCCCGCCCTCTATATGCGCCTGGTCGGCCAGGGAGGTTGACGTCCCCCGGGGTCTCGTCTAGACGCACATTTCTCTGCAATCGACCCGGCCGTACGGCTAGATCAGGCACTGTGTTTCCCGTTCCGGTTAAGGTGGAAGCAAGGAGATGCGATGACTTCGGGCGACGATAAACCTCAAGAGGCGTGCGGAGTCGTAGGTATCTACGCTCCGGGGCAGGAGGTTGCCAAACTTACCTACAACGCCCTTCTCGCCCTCCAGCACCGTGGCCAGGAGTCGGCCGGCATCACCGTCGTCGACAACGGACTGATGACCACCTTCAAGGAGATGGGCCTCGTCGCCCAGGTCTTCAACGAGAACGTGCTCAACTCGCTGACCGGCGACATCGCCATCGGCCACGTCCGCTACTCCACGACGGGCTCCAGCACCTGGGAGAACGCCCAGCCCATCTACCGTCACTACGGCAAGCTCGGCGCCGCCCTCGGGCACAACGGCAACCTGGTCAACACCATGCAGCTTGCCGCCGACCTGGCCGGTGACGACGAACGCCAGCGTGGCGTGTCCAACGACTCGGACGTGATTGCCGAGATGATCGTCACCTGCGGCAAACCCACAGTCGAGGAGGGCATCCTCGACACACTCCCCAAGCTCCAGGGAGCGTTCAGCCTGGTGGTCCTGGACGACCACACCGTCTTCGGTGCCCGTGACCCTCACGGCCTTCGCCCGCTGGTGCTCGGCGCCCTGGGCGCGACAGGCTACGCCCTGGCCTCCGAGACCTGCGCCCTAGACACCATCGGCGCCACCTTCATCCGGGAGGTTGAGCCGGGGGAGATGGTGGTCATCGACGACACCGGCGTCCGCAGCCACCGCTACGCCGACGCCACCCCCGCCCTCTGCGTTTTCGAGTACGTGTACTTCGCCCGGCCCGACT
>JAICNB010000112.1 GCA_025928935.1 Acidimicrobiia bacterium | reverse complement strand
GCACGGTCCTCACCGTCCTCGGCACTGTCCTCGGCATCGGCGCACTGGTAGCCACCCTGGGTGTCGCCAACACCGCGGGCAACCAGATCATCGGTCGCTTCGACGAGTTGGCGGCCACGTCCGTGGTCGTCAGCAACGAGCAGGCATTCTTCGGCGGCCCGAGCGACGTCAGGGTCGAGATCCCGATCGACGCCGAACAGCGTCTCGAACGATTGAACGGGGTGAATGCCGCGGGGTCGTTGGGCCCGGTCGATGTCGGAGATGCATTGGTGCGAAGCGTGCCCATCCCCGACCCGCTGGCTCAGACCGAGTTCCAGATCAGCGTGCTCGGCGCCAGCCCGGGTCTGCTCGAGGCGGTGAGAGGGGAGCTGGCCACGGGTCGGTGGTTCGACTGGGGGCACTCAGAACGCGCCGACCGGGTTGCGATCCTGGGCACGGGTGCCGCCCAACGGCTCAACGTGACCAGGGTCGACCAGCAGCCGGTGGTGTTCGTCGGCGAAGAGCCTTTCGTCGTCATCGGCATCCTCGACCAGGTGCGGCGCCAGCCAGAGCTCTTGAACGCTGTGGTCATCCCGGAGGGCTCTGCCCGCGAGATGTATGAGTTCGCCTCGGCCTCGACGGTCCAGATCGACGTCGAGATCGGGGCGGCATCGCTGATCGCAGAACAGGCTGCCGTCGCCCTCTCGCCCAACGAGCCCAACCTCCTGCGGGTCCAGAAGCCCCCGGAGCCGCAGGACCTTCGACGCGATGTCGAGAGCGACGTCAACGCCCTGTTCCTGGTCCTGGGAGGCGTCTCTCTGCTGGTTGGGGCGATCGGCATCGCCAACGTCACCCTGGTCTCGGTCCTGGAGCGTGTGGGGGAGATCGGTCTCCGGAGGGCGCTGGGAGCGGCTCGGCGGCACGTCGCGGCGCAGTTCCTGATGGAGTCGACCGCCATGGGCCTGGTGGGGGGGATCATCGGGGCCAGCCTGGGCGTCCTGCTCGTGGTGGCCATCTCGGCAGCGCGGACCTGGACACCGGTCCTCGATCCCGCAGTGCCGCTGCTCGCTCCGATCGTCGGAGCTGTCACCGGGTTGGTGGCCGGCCTCTATCCCGCACTCCGCGCCGCGGCGTTGGAACCGGTGGAGGCGCTCAGGTCGGGCTGACCGCCGTGGCCGAAGACGAGATCTGGGCCCGTCAGTCGTCAGCGGGCACGGTGGTCGTGGGGGCCGGGGGCGCCTCTTGGAGCACACCGATCCTCGCCACCACGTCGATCGCGCCTTCCACCACTGTGCCCGGTGGAGGCTCGGTGGCGACGATCCGCCCCACCAGGGCCGGGTCCGTGGTCGGCGCCTCACTCTGGATGAGGTTGATCCTGACCCCGCTGTCGAGCTCGAAAGAGCGAACGATGTCGAGTGCTTCCTCGAAGGTGAGGCCCTGCAGGTTGGGGATGGCCCCTGTGGGGATCTCCCCGGTGGAGACATAGATGGTCACGAACGAGCCCTGTCTGACCGTGGCCCCTCCACCTGGTGACTGGTTGACGACGGTTCCAGCCGGTTCCAGCGATGGCACCGGCTCGGCCGACGCATTGAGCTTCGCCTGCCGCAGCTCAGCTGCGGCGCTGCCCTCGTCGAGCCCGATGACATTCGGCACCGTCGTAGGCGGAGGCACCAGGAACTTCTCGATGTTGCCGGGTTCGGGCGGGAAGTCGGTCACGGGCAAGCCCGCGTGCACGAAGCTCATGAATTCGGCCCAGATCGGGGCGGGCACCGACCCACCGAACACCCGGTCGTAGTGCTGGCCGTTGATGGTGACGTTCTCGAGCGGGACCTGCTGCGCTTCGTATCCGACCCAGACCGCAGTGCTGTACTCGGGGGTGTAGCCCACATACCAGGCGTCGAGATAGCTCTGGTGCGTGCCGGTTTTTCCTCCCTGGGGGATTCCGATGTTCGCCCTGGGCGCGGTTCCCGAGACCGGGACCACCTTCAGGGCGCGGTTCGCGGCTGAGAAGAGCGCAGGGTCGGCCACCTGGGTGACCTCAGGCTGGTGCTCGTAGATGGTCTCACCGGCGCTGTTGACGATCTTGGAGACGATGTAGTCGTCGGCGTGCTGGCCGTAGGTGGCGAAGTTGGAGTAGGCGTTGGCCATCTCCTTGGTGCTGACCGCGGAGCTGCCCAGGACGATCGACAGAACAGGGTCGAGGGCCGACTCATCGATGCCCATCCGCTTGGCCACGTCGACGATCTTCTCGGGGCCGACCTCCAATGAGAGCTGGGCATATACGGCATTTACGGAGTTGTAGGTCGCCTCCGCCAGGTCGATGACCCCGAACGATGCCCCGGCGTTGCGCACGGTCCAGATGTTGGAGCCGTTGGGTGCACAGGGGAAAGGGCACTCGATCTTGACCGGGCTCTTGCCGCTCCAGCTGTGGCCCATGGTGAAGCCGTTCTCCAGCGCCGCGATCAACCCAAACACCTTGAAGGCCGAGCCCGGGTTCCGCCTCCCCTGGACCGCCAGGTCGAACTGGGAGAACTCGAACGGGAGCCCCGAGGCCATGACCTTCACCGCACCGGACCAGTTGTCCACCATCGTCATGGCGCCTGTGGGCACACAGGAATGGGTCTCGGCGTAGCGGGCGAGGAAGTCATCGGTCTCGTTGGGGAGGATCTCCCGGCAATGTGCCAGGTTCTCCTCGTAGGGCGGGAGGGGCAGCCATGTCCTCAGGATCTCGTTCGCCTTGTTCTGAAGCTCGAGGTCGATGGTGGTGAAGACCTGAAGGCCACCGCCCCCCTCACAGGCCACATCGTCGGCCGGGCAGCCGAACACGGACTTCTTACGCTCCTCGGGGGTGGCGCCCAGGAAATCGAACTCGGGGTTGTTGAGCAGCTGTCGCTTGACCTCCGCCACGACGTGATCCGCCAGGCCTCGGCGCAGTGGGGCCTCGATGACGCCGATCGGATCTTCGACGGAGGCATCGGCCTGGGCCTGTGTGATCCACCCGTTCTCCTGCATCTCACCGATGACCTCGTCACGCCTCTCGAGGGTGAGCTCGGGCCTGGTTCGCGGGTTGTAGAGGGAGGGGTTGCGCACCATGACAGCGAGGGTTGCTGCCTCGCTGATCGAGAGCTCGGCCATCGGCTTGTTGAAGAACTCCTCCGACGCCGTCTTCACCCCGTAGGCGCCCGCCCCGAAGTAGACCGAGTTCATGTAGAACTCGAGGATCCGCTCCTTGGGGAACCGACGCTCGACTTCGGCGGAGACGAAAGCCTCGGTGATCTTGCGCTGAATGGTGACCTCCGAGCCGACGAAGGCGTTCTTCACCACCTGCTGGGTGATGGTGGACCCGCCACGGGTGCGGTCGCTGATCAGGTTGTCGATGGCGGCCGAGACGATGGCGGAGAAGTCGATGCCCTCGTGCTCGAAGAATTGGCTGTCCTCCGCGGCGAGGATGGCGTAGACCAGGGTCTCGGGGACGTCTTTGTAGGCAACCGGCTCGGAGTTGCGGCCGTCGTGGAGCTCGGCGAGCACCTCACCGGACTCGGCATAGATTCGGCTCACCCGGCTCAGGTCGGGCAGTGTCAGCTCCATCGACCTGGTGTCGGGCACCCAATCGTGCTTGACCTCTTCGAAGGTCCCGTAGGCGCTGTTCGCTCCCAGGAACGCGAACAAACCCACCCATCCGGAGAGGAGCAGGGAAATCGACAGAAGCGTCGCGAGGGCGCCGAACCATCGGCCGCGCCGCTCCCGCGCTTCGATTTGGTGGATCAGGGCTTTACGAGCCATGGATGGGAATGGACGTCCTAGGTGTCCTGGAAAGTTCCCGACATAAACCGATCGGAACGGTGGCAGGATACCTTTACATGGAGGAATACCGGAGCACCAGCAGCGGCATCGAGATCGAGGTGGTGCACGATGAGCCGGGCGATCCCGAGCTCATCGGCCGTCCGGGGGAGTATCCATTCACGCGGGGCCCCTATCCAACGATGTACCGAGGCAGACCCTGGACGATGCGTCAGTACGCCGGTTTCGGCACCGCCGAGCAGACCAATCGCCGATTCCTCGACCTGCTCAAGGCCGGCCAGACCGGGCTGAGTGTCGCCTTCGACCTGCCCACCCAGATGGGCCTCGACTCGGACGAGCCGCTGGCGGCAGGGGAGGTGGGAAAGGTCGGTGTCGCCATCGACACCCTCGACGACATGAGAAGGCTGCTGGCCGGCATACCTCTCGACCAGGTCTCCACCTCGATGACGATCAACTCGACGGCGCCGGTCCTGTTGTTGCTCTACCAGCTGGTCGCCGAGGAGCAGGGTGTCGACCCGACCTCACTGCGGGGGACGACCCAGAACGACATCCTCAAGGAGTACGTGGCTCGGGGCACCTACATCTACCCGCCCCGGCCATCGATGAGGCTGGTCACAGACGTCTTCGCCTACGCCGCCGTCGAGCTGCCCCAGTGGAACACGATCTCGATCAGCGGCTATCACATCCGGGAGGCGGGTGCCACCGCAGCTCAGGAGCTGGCTTTCACCATCGCCAACGGGCGGGCGTACGTGGAGGCGGCAATCGATGCCGGGCTCGACATCGATGTGTTCGCTCCACGTCTGTCCTTCTTCTGGAACGGCCACAACCAGTTCTTCGAGGAGATCGCCAAATACCGGGCGGGACGACGGCTCTGGGCCCGTTTGATGCGCGACGAGGTTGGCGCGAAAGACCCGAGGAGCTGGGCGATGAGGTTCCACACCCAGACCGCCGGTTCGACCCTCACCGCGCAGCAGCCTCTCAACAACGTGGTGCG
>JAICNB010000091.1 GCA_025928935.1 Acidimicrobiia bacterium | reverse complement strand
TGACGTCGTTTGACATGATTGATAAGGCGCCTGAGGAGCGTGAGCGGGGGATCACGATTCAGATTGCTCATGTGGAGTATGAGACTGAGGCTCGTCATTATGCGCATGTGGATATGCCGGGTCATGCGGATTACATCAAGAACATGATTACGGGGGCGGCTCAGGTGGATGGGGCGATTCTGGTGGTGTCGGCGGCTGATGGTCCGATGCCTCAGACCCGGGAGCATGTGTTGTTGGCTCGTCAGGTGGGGGTGCCTTCCATTGTCGTGTTTTTGAACAAGGTGGACATGGTTGATGATGAGGAGCTGTTGGACCTGGTCGAATTGGAGGTTCGGGATCTGTTGACCGAATATGAGTTTCCGGGGGATGAGGTTCCGGTGGTCCGTGGGAGCGCGTTGAAGGCTTTGGAGGGGGATACCGCTTCTTCTGATCAGATCATGGAGTTGATGACGGCGGTTGATGATTATGTGCCGGAGCC
Organism: Acidimicrobiia bacterium; assembly: GCA_025928935.1. Classification (GTDB taxonomy): domain Bacteria; phylum Actinomycetota; class Acidimicrobiia; order Spongiisociales; family ZC4RG35; genus JARDZU01. Next base: position 8,313 of record JAICNB010000091.1, on the reverse strand, counting down.
GGATCGGGATACGGAAAAGCCGTTTCTCATGTCGATCGAGGACGTGTTTTCGATCACTGGTCGGGGGACGGTGGTGACCGGTCGGGTGGAGCAGGGGATTTTGAAGGTGAATGAGGAGGTTGAGATCGTGGGGATCCGGCCGACTCATAAGACGGTGGCGACCGGTATCGAAATGTTCCGCAAGCTGTTGGATGAGGGTCGGGCCGGGGACAATGTTGGGGTTCTGCTCAGGGGTGTGGGCAAGGATGATGTGGAGCGTGGTCAGGTGTTGGCCAAGCCGGGGTCGATCACTCCGCATACCGAGTTCGAAGCTCAGGTGTATGTCCTGACCAAGGAGGAGGGGGGTAGGCATAACCCGTTCTTTCCCGGGTATCGGCCTCAGTTCTATTTCCGGACGACCGATGTGACCGGGGCGATCCAACTGCCTGAGGGGACTCAGATGGTGATGCCGGGGGATAACACGGAGATGACCGTGGAGCTGATCGCACCGATCGCCATGGACGAAGGTCTCCGTTTCGCCATCCGTGAAGGCGGCCGGACCGTCGGCGCCGGCCGAGTAGTCAAGATCAACAAGTAAGGCCGATCGATGCCAAGCGACAAGCGACCGCCGTTGACGCTCGCCTGCACCGAGTGCAAGCGCCGCAACTACGTCACCACGAAGAACAAGACCAACACTCCCGACCGTCTCGAGATGAAGAAGTACTGCCGGTGGTGCCGGCAGCACACCGTCCATCGCGAGACCCGCTAGAGCGGGAGAAAGGGCCCCGACCGGGGCCCTTCCTCTTCGCTGTGATCGATGTGGCTAGGCCGCCGGCTCGAAGGGTGGGAAGTTGCCCTTGCCCTTGGTGCCGTTGATCTCCTCGGTGCTCATCGCATAGCTCAAAGTGACGTATGCGATGGCGTCCGAGTTGGTCTCCAGCGCCTCGTCGCTGTTGTTGGCGAAGGTGTCACAGGCCTGGTGGTAGCACGGGTCGTACTGTTGGCCTTCCGTGCCGCCCCACAGCTCGACCTCTTCCGCGGTCTTGATGCCTTCCGCTCCGGTGAACAACCCGCCTGCCGGGATGCCGTTGAGGATGAAGGCCTGATAGTCGGACCGTCCACTGAAGTCGGTCCCCTTGTAAGGGATGTCCCGGGAGTCGTAGAACTCCTCGAACTTCTTCTCGATGAGGTCCGACCCAGCAGGCCCGGGCCCAGCGCCGACTCCATCGGAGTCGTCCCCGTCGTAGACGAAGAAGACATAGTTGGGCGATCCCACCATGTCGAAGTTCAGATAGAGGGCGATCTTGGCGAACTCCTCGTCGCTCAGGGTGTTCACGTACAGGGTCGAACCGACCAGACCCGCTTCCTCGGCTCCCCACCAAGCGAAGCGCAGGGTGTTTTGCGGCTTGACCTTGGCCATCTGCTCGGCCACTTCTATGAGGGCCGCCGACCCGGATCCGTTGTCGTTGATCCCGGGACCTTCGGGGACAGAGTCGAGGTGCGCACCGGCCATGACCACGTTGTCCGTGTTCTTCCCTTCCTTCTCGGCCAGCACGTTCGACGTGGTGCCGGGCTCTCGCAAGGTATCCGTCACGAGTCTCAACTCCAGACCGGTCGTGGCCGCCAATTGCTGGCCCAGCGCCTGAGTTATGCCCGTCACCCCGATGTCGAGGGTGAAGGTGCTGCCCAGCGTGCCGTTGAGGTCGCCGGCGATGTTGTTGTAGATGACCACCCCGACGGCCCCGGCGTTGTAGGCATTGGTCGCCTTGATGGCGAAGGTGCACGTTCCCCGGCTGATCAGGGCGATGTTGCCGGCAGTGAAGCCGGCGAAGTCCGCGACGTCGCATCCGAAGTTGGGCACCACCGACACCGGCGCGGTGACATCGCCACTGCCCGAGTAGGTCATGACGATGTTGGGGAGCGGTCCCCCTGGAAGGGGCGCAACCTGTTCCAGGATCCCGGGCGTGACCTCGGTGAACCGCACGAAATCGAAAGGCTGGATCGTCACGTCATAACCCGCAGCCTCCAGCCGTTCCGCCACGTAGTCGGCTGATTCGTCATAACCGCTGGTGCCCGATGCCCGGGTGCCACCGTTGGCGTCGGCTATCTCCTGAAACACGGCCTGGTGCTCCCGAACGCCTTCGAGCTCGACACATTCGAGCAGTTTTGCGATCGTGTTGTTGCTCCTGCCTTGGCACGCTGCCGGGGGCGCCGCCGTGGCCACCGGGACGGTCGCTCCGAGCAGGGCGAAGATGGCTGCGAGCAGGACGAGTTTTCGGAAAGAGTGTCTCATGTGCCTCCTTTTCACATTCGATACTTCCGATTGCAGGTCGGAACATATCGGATCGGCTCGGATGATGACGGGTGGGCGGTACCGTGTCGCCCTTGAACCCGAGCGACCTCATCGATCAAGTCTTTGGCCCCCGCCTGTTCAGAGTCTGTGTGGAGAACGTCGCCGACTTCGTCCGGGCCACGGGCGACGACCCGGAGAGATGGGATATTGCTGCCCCGCCCGGGTTCATGGCCGCCGCCCTGTTCGTCGTGGCGTCGGACCTCCTCCGTGAGCTCTCCGATCATTCGGTCCTACACGGGGAGCAGGTCTTCAGCTGGCATCGGCGGATCGGTATCGAGTCCGAGATGGATGTGACCGGCAGGGTGAGCCGGGTGAGGGAGCGGGGAGGTGTCGAGTTCGTGGCCTTCGACGTGGAGGTGGCCGACGACACCGGGCCGGTGGCCGATGCATCGTCGCTCTTCCTCGTCTCCCCGAAGACATCCGCTGAGACGGTGGTCGAGGAGCGGGCCGAGCCGGGCCCGGAGGACGACGGTTCGCCGGGCCCGGGACAGCTGGGCGTCTCCCGGGCCGGTCTGGTCAGATATGCCGCGGCGACCCGTGACTGGAATCCGATTCACTGGGACCACCAAGCCGCCGTTGCCGCCGGTCTTCCCGGAGTGGTGGCCCATGGTCTGCTCCAGTCAGCCTGGGCGCTGTCGGCCGCCGCTCGGTTCAGGGAGGGAGATGCGCCCCTGCGCTCCGCCAAGGTCCGATTCCGCAATCCGCTGCCCCCGGCCAAACCGGTGACCGTCGGGATCGAGGAGTCGGGGGAGAGCCTGATCGTTGCGGTGGAGGGCGACGGAGTCGAGTATGTGAGTGCTCGAATCGAGTTGTCGGAGTAGTAACCAGATGAAGATGCCCCGGGTCGAATCGGACAAGGAAAGAGAGCTCATCGCAAGGGCGCAGGCAGGCGACCGAGCCGCCTTTGGTGCCCTGGTTCGTGAGCATGGGAACGAGGTGTACACCTTGGCTCGAAGACTGGTCGGGGATCCGCATCTCGCGGCGGATGTCGCCCAAGAGGCCTTGATCAGGGCCTGGCGGGCGCTGCCCAACTTCCGGGGCGATGCCGCCCTCTCCACCTGGCTGCACCGGATCACGGTCAACGCAGCCTGGACCCAGCGCCGGCGGGCCCGTCGCCATAGTGGGCCCCCGCTGGACGACTTCATCGATGTCGCCGCCCCCATGGGGGCAGACCATCCTGAGGTGGCCGGTGAAATGCTCGAGCTTCGCGGACGCCTACGTCATGCGCTCGATTCGCTTCCCGAAGCCCAGCGTCAGGTGGTGGTCCTGAAAGACGTGTACGACTGGTCACATGCCGAGATCGCCGAGGCCATGGGGATCTCGGTGTCGGCGGCCAAGGTGAGGCTGCATCGGGCGCGGGCCCGGCTCGCCCGGCAACTGGAGCAATCGGCATGAACGTGATCTGCGAGGTGGCTGCGCCATTCATCGCCAACAGCGCGGTCGAGGGCCGGCCTGTCGCTCGTCCGTTTCAGGCGCATGCCGAGGAGTGCCTCAAGTGCCAGGCCCGGCATGCCGCGATGACCCGGACCGCCCGGGAGCTCGCCGCGATGTCGAATGAGACCTTCACCGCCCCTCTCGATCTGGAGTGGAGGGTGATGTCTGCCCTCGAAGGCGACCTGGCCGTGGCCAGCTCCTGGCGCACACCTGTCGCCGTGACCGCCGCCGTCCTCTCGATGGCCGCCGCCGTCCTCATCTGGCGTCTCCGCCCCCGCACCCAGAGCTGAGGTCGACCGCCCACCTGAGGTCTCAGCGTCGGCAGGGCAGAGAAAGGCCATTAGGCCCTGTTTGCGCCCCGTGGCCGGATCTACACCTGATATCAGGTCGAGAGAAAGTGAGACCTGATGAGAGTTCTCGTCACGACGGCCAGCAAACACGGCTCCACCGACGAGATCGGCCGGGCCATCGCCGAGGTCTTGGCCCAGAACGGGGTCGAGGTCGGTGTCCTCGCGCCTGAGGACGTGATCAGCGTTCACCCGTACGACGCCGTGATCATGGGCAGTGCCGTCTACGCCGGCCACTGGATGAGCCCGATGAAGAAGATGGCTCAGCGGCTCGCCGCAGAGCTGAATGAGCGGCCCATCTGGCTGTTCTCCAGCGGGCCCCTCGGCGATCCGCCGCTGCCTGACGAGGATCCGGTGGACGTCGTGCCGATGATGGAGGCGACAGGTGCACGGGGCCATGTGGTCTTCGCCGGCAAGCTCGACAAGGGGGTCCTCAACTTCGCCGAGAGAGCGATCGTTGGGGCGTTCAAGGTCTCCGAAGGCGACTATCGGGACTGGGAGGAGATCCGGAAGTGGGCGACCGGGATCACCGAGGAGCTGGCTTCCATCTCGGCTTAGCGCCAGGAAGCCTCCCTCCCGGCTCCGCCGGGAACCCCAGGCACGCGTTCGTTACTCTGGGCCGATGGTCCGACTGATCGACCTGTCCCACACCATCGATGCCGGGATGATCACGTATCCCGGGCTGCCCGGGCCCGTGATCAGCGACCATCTCTCCCGCGCCGAGTCCAGGGCGAACTATGCGCCCGGGACCGAGTTTCTCATCGGCAGGATCGACATGGTGGGCAATACGGGGACCTATCTGGACACACCCTTTCACCGGTTCGATGGCGGGTCCGACCTGGCGGGCCTCGCCCTCGACGACGTCGCCGACCTGCCGGGTGTCTGCATCGAGGCCCCCGGGCCTGGCATCGGGCCGGAGGTAGTGGCCGACGTGCCGGTGGGTGGCAAGGCGGTTCTTTTCTCCACCGGCTGGGATCGCCATTGGGCGACCGATCAATATGGTGACCCGAGCCACCCGTTCGTCAATCCCGACCTGGTCGCGAGCCTGGTCGAGGGCGGGGCGGTGCTGGTGGGCATCGATTCGGTCAACATCGACGACACCCGAGGCGGCGACCGTCCCGCTCACAGCGGCCTCCTCGCCGCCGGGATCCAGGTCGTCGAGCACCTCACCGGCCTAGACGCGCTGGTTGGGAGAGAGTTCCGTTTCTTCGCCGTCCCCCCGAAGGTGAGCGGCTTCGGGACCTTCCCGGTGCGCGCCTTCGCCCTCGTCTGATGCACACGGAACGAGGTTCCGGTTTGGAATCAGGTTTGCCGATTGGCACGGGCCGCGGACGTCCCCACTTCTCAGTATGAGCCGCCGGAGAATTGTCGACTCGATCTCAGCGGTCCTGATCAGGTACCTACCGGCCATCCGGCTCGATTGATCCCGGAGACCACGGCTTGCAGCGAAGACGTGGTCACGTCGGAGTGGATGCCCACACCCCAGATGGTTCGGGTGCCCATCTCGAGCTCGACGTAGGTCACGGCCTTGGCGTCGGTCCCGGCGCCGATCGAGTGCTCGTGGAAGTCGAGCACCCTGCACTCGACGTTGAAGTGGGTCCGCATCGCATTGACGAAAGCTTCGATCGAGCCGCCTCCCTCACCCTCGATCGGCACGTCCTCATCGGCATACCGCACCACCGCCGCGATGGAGCTGCGGTCCTCACCTTTGGCATTCTGGGCGATCTCGAAGCGGAGGAGGTCATATGGCTTGTGGTTGGCCAGATAGTGGCGTCGGAACTCGGTCCAGATCTCGGCGGCGGTGATCTCGCCACCCGTGCTGTCGGTGATCCCCTGGATGACCCGGGTGAACTCGATCTGGAGACGTCGGGGCAGCTCCAGCTGTTGCTCGGTCTTGAGCAGGTAGGCGACACCGCCCTTGCCCGACTGTGAGTTGACCCTGATCACGTCCTCGTACGTGCGCCCGACGTCCTGGGGGTCGATGGGGAGATAGGGCACCTCCCAGAGCGTCTGACCGGTGCGCTCCAACGCTTCGAAGCCCTTCTTGATGGCGTCCTGATGTGAGCCGGAGAATGCGGTATAGACGAGGTCGCCGACGTAGGGATGCCTGGGGTGAACCGGCAGCTGGTTGCAGTGCTCGACTACCCGGCGGTACTCGTTGATGTTGGTGATGTCGAGCTCTGGGTCTACCCCCTGGGTGAACATGTTGAGGGCCAAGGTGACGACGTCGACATTCCCGGTCCGCTCGCCGTTGCCGAACAGGGTTCCCTCGATACGGTCCGCTCCGGCCATCAGCCCGAGCTCTGCTGCGGCCACCGCCGTGCCTCGATCGTTATGGGGATGAAGGGAAAGGACCACCGAGTCCCGATCCCGGATGTTGGTATGGAACCATTCGATCATGTCCCCGTAGATGTTCGGGGTGCTCATCTCGACAGTCGCCGGGAGGTTGAGGATGATCGGCCACTCCGGGCTGGGCTCGATCACGTCCATCACCGCTTCGCAGACCGATTTGGCGAAGGGCAGCTCGGTCCCGGTGAAGCTCTCGGGGGAATACTCGTAACGAATCTCCGTTCCCGGGACGTGGGGCTCCTGGGCCCGGCACCACTCGGCGCCCCTCACTGCGATCTCGGTGATCCCGGCCTCGTCCAGCCCGAACACCACCCGGCGCTGCAGAGTCGAGGTGGAGTTGTAGAGATGGACGATCACCTTGTCCGCCCCTCCGATGCTCTCATAGGTCCGCTCGATCAGCTCGGGCCGGGCCTGGGTCAACACCTGGATGGTGACGTGCTCGGGGATCAGGTCCTCGTCGATGATCTGACGGATGAAGTCGAAATCGGTCTGCGACGCCGAGGGGAATCCGACCTCGATCTCGCTGAACCCCATGTCGATGAGGCCGCGGAACATGACGAGCTTGCGTTCCGGGCTCATCGGCTCGATCAACGCCTGGTTGCCGTCGCGCAGATCGACGCTGCACCAGAGCGGGGCCTTGGTGATCCGACTGTCAGGCCACGCCCTCTCCAGGAGTGAGATCTCGGGGTAGGGCCGGTACTTCTCGCTCGGCATAGCCCCGGGTCGCGCATTGTGAGAGCTGGAGGGACCGGTCATGGGGGTGGCCGATGCTATACCCCGATTTGCCCGGATCCGTCTCGCGGCTCCTCCAGTGCGGTCGAACAGTCGAATGGTGGCCGGCGCCCGGCGTTGTCAGTACTCATGCTCACCCTGATAGTCACCGTCTCCGAGTCCCAGCGGGGAGACGACTGCGAGAACAGTCCACTCGAGGGCATGATTGTCGGGCCGACGGAGGAGTTTCCACACCTCCAGGGTTGCCTTATACTTCGTCATCCCGCGAACCCCCCGAGGGGTGTAGCTCGAATTGGTAGAGCGCCGGTCTCCAAAACCGGAGGTTGGGGGTTCGAGTCCCTCCGCCCCTGCCAGTCTTTGACCGTGGATACGATCAGGAAGAACTGATGAACCGAGAAATGCGCCGCATGCAGGAACGCGAAGAGCGCCTGCAGAAGAAGGGCGACACCGGCCGCGACAAGGCCAGTCGTCGCGCCGCGGCCATGACCAAGGCGCCCGCCGCCGAGCGGAAGTCCCTCTGGGTGCGCCTCCGCGAGTACTTGCACGAGGTTCGCCAGGAGCTGCGCAAGGTGACCTGGCCGACCCAAGAGCAGATGATCGCCTTCACCGCAGTGACCGTCATCACCGCGGTCGTCTTGACCGCAGTGGTGTTCGGGCTCGACGTGGTCATGAAAGAGTTCGTGTTCTGGCTCGTGGACAGGTCCTGATGCCCGATCTGGAAACCGCCGAGATGGAGACCCCCGAGTTGGAGGACACCGACCTGGAGACCGAGGAAGCCCCCGAGCCCGACGTGGACAGTCCCGAGGTGCAGAGCGATGAAGCCTCCGAGCCCGGGGTCGATGTCGACACCACCGAGCTGGACACCGTTGAGATGGCGCCGGTCGAGACGGGAGCCACCGCCGAGTCCGGGTCGGCCGAAGGGGAGGCGGAGTCAGCAGAGGCAGTCGGCGAGGATGAGACCGCTCCGGTGTCGGCCCTCCCGGCCTCTCCCTACGACATGCCGGGCGACTGGTACGTGATCCACTCCTACTCGGGCTACGAGAACAAGGTCAAGGCCAACCTCGAGACCCGAATCCAGTCGATGCACATGGAGGACCGGATCTTCGAGGTCCACATCCC
>JAICNB010000072.1 GCA_025928935.1 Acidimicrobiia bacterium | reverse complement strand
GAAGACCAGCGCCGACACCGTCACAACGGCGAGCATCTGACCGTCGATTGCAGTGATGTTCATACTTCGATGTTCACAATCTTCCGGAGCCAGAAGATCCCTCCGGCCATGAGGATTAGTCCTGCGACAATGGCTATGCGCCCCATCGTCGCGTCGAGCAGCGGCTGGAGATAGTCACGGTTGTTGAACCAGAGGAAGGCACCCAGGGCGAATGGCAGGGAGCCGAGCACGATGGCCGAGATGCGACCCTCGGCGGTGAGTGCCTTGATCTCGCCCTTGAGCCGGTTGCGGGCCAACATGGTGTCGGCCACCGTCTGCAACACCTCGGCCAGGTTGCCGCCGACCTCACGCTGGATCTCGATCGCCATCGTCGCCCACTCGAAGTCCTTCGAGCTGGTGCGTTCCACGATCCCTTGCAGAGCCTCGGGGACCGAACGCCCGAGACGGGACTCGACGACGGCTCGGGAGAACTCACGAGCGGTCGGATCGGGCGCTTCGGTGGCGACGGCTTCGATCGCCTGGAGGAGGGAGTAGCCGGCTCGGAGGGAGGTCGACAACAGGGTGAGCGTGTCGGGCAGCTGCTTCTCGAACCTCTTCCGCTCCCGGTTGCCGGCCCATCTGACCAAGACCATGAACCCGAAGAGCAGGATGCCAAACGTGACGAGGCCCCACAGCGGCGAGTTGAAGATCGCGACGAAGACACCGCCCACCGCGGCGAGCCCGATCATGGCCAGGATGGCCTCTCCGGGGGACATCGGCACGTTGGCCTGCTCCAGGGCGGCGTTGACGCCCGACAGCATCCCGCGCCGGCGCACCTCTTCCTCGGCAGCCTGGCTGAACCGGTTGATCAGAGGGATCCTCTGCAGGAACGGCTTCTTCTCCTCCTCGCCGCTTCTAGACCGCCGGCCGTAAGCCTGGAGGCGCTTGGCGAAGCGGCCCCCTCCCTGCTCCTCTTCGCGGCCGAAGAGGATGATGATGAAGAGAAAGGCAGTCAGACCGATCCCGGCCGCTGCGATGAGGGCCAAGTTGGTGATGCTGAGGGGGGAACTGCTCTCGACCACAGCTCCGGTGACCGTAACCGGGACGGTCGTCGTTGTCGGTGCGACCGTGGTGGTGGTCGCGTACCCGCTGACCGGGAAGGCGACCGTCGAGGTCAGGCCACCGGGGTAGGCGACGGCGAACTCGGCCTCCCCTGGAGCGGCCACCGGTGAGACGAATCGGGCAACGAGGGTGTTGCTGATCTCACGGCTGATCTGGCCGTAGAGTCCGGAGAGCTGCGCCGGATCGGGAGTCGACAGGAACAGCCCGCCACCCGCCGTTGCGAAGGCAGCCACTGCCTCGGGGTTGAAGTCGGGTGATTCAAGCGCCACCCCGAACACCCGGGCATCTCCAGCCTCGATCGCAGCGATGGCGGTGTCTGCTGTGGCCACAGACGCGGTGTCCTCGCCGTCGCTGAGCACGATCATGTTGTTGAGCTGGGTCTCGGGGACGCCCTCGAACAGGGACATTCCCAGGATCACGCCATCGTTGAGGGCGGTCTCACCATCGGCGACGAGGGCGTTGACCCGCTCGTGCAGCGTCTCCGCATTGGTGGTGAACCCGGTCTGGACCACCGCGGTGTCGGCGAAGCTGACGATCGCGATCGAGTCCTCGGGACGCTTCTGGTCGATGAAGCTGTTGGCAGCCGCCTTTGCCGAGTCCATCGGCGTTCCCAGCATCGAGCCCGAGGTGTCGATCACCAGGACCACACCCACCGGGACGCTGGACTCGCCTAGCGGGGCAACTTCGAGATTGGAGACGGGCTGGCCGTCGACCGTGACTGTGAGCTGGGCCGGGTCCGGGGCCTCGGGAAGGTTGCGGAACTCGACCACCATCTGGGTCTGGCCACCTTCGGCATAACGCGAGCCGTTGATGTCGACGATCTCGATCTCGGGGGCAGCGGTCTGCGCCATCGCAGCGGTGCTCACCCCGAGCACGAGGGCGCCGACCAGGGCAGAGAGACGTCTCAAGCTCATCGCCTTGCGAACGGCTCGGGGTCGAACAGGTCGGCGGGGAGCCTGATGCCCTGGTTCTCGAGATCTTGGGAGAAGGTCGGCCGGATCCCGGTCGCCTTCAAGCGGCCCTTGTAGACGCCATCTTCGTCGACACCCATGCCGTAGTCGAAGAGGAATATGTCCTGGAGGGTGATGATCTCCCCCTCCATGCCTTCGACCTCGGTGACATGGGTCACCCGGCGGGTGCCGTCCTTGAGACGGGACACGTGGATGATCAGGTCGACCGCAGCTGCGATCTGCTCCCGAATGGCCCGCACCGGGAGGTCGAAGCCGGCCATCAGCACCATGGTCTCGATACGGGACAGGGTGTCTCTCGGGCTGTTCGAGTGGACGGTCGTGAGGGATCCGTCATGACCGGTGTTCATGGCCTGGAGCATGTCGAGGGCCTCGGCGCCTCGAACCTCACCGACCACGATGCGGTCCGGCCGCATACGCAGTGTGTTTCGCACCAGGTCACGGATGGCGATCGCGCCCTTGCCTTCGATGTTGGCCGGCCGTGACTCGAGGGTCAGGACGTGCTCCTGGTGGAGTTGGAGCTCGGCGGCGTCTTCCACGGTCACGATTCGCTCGTCACCGGGGATGTACGAGGACATGACGTTGAGGGTGGTGGTCTTACCGGAACCGGTACCGCCCGAGATCAGGACGTTGAGCCGACCCCGCACACATGCCCTGGCGAAGTCGGCCACACGCTGGGTGATGGTCCCGAAGTTGATGAGGTCGGCCTCCTGGTAGGGGTCGACCGCGAACTTTCGGATGGTGAGGAACGGGCCGCCGATGGCCAGCGGGTGGATCACCGCATTGACACGAGAGCCATCGGGGAGACGGGCGTCCACCATTGGAGTCGCTTCGTCCACGCGACGACCGATCTGGCCAACGATCTTGTCGATGATGCGGCGGAGATGGACCTCGTCGACGAATTTGACGTCGGAGAGGATGATCTTGCCCCGCTTCTCGTAGTAGATGTCGTAAGGCCCGTTGGCCATGACCTCGGTCACGTCCGGGTCGTTGAGCAGCGGGTCGATCGGCCCGTAGCCGAGGACGTCGGAGGCGATCTCGTTGAGCAGGGCACGACGGTCGGCGGAGGTGAGGGGAAGACCCTGCTCCTGGTCGACCGCCCACTCCAGCATCTCGAGGACTCGCAGTCGCAGCTCGGCGTCCGACATCTGGCGGTCGTACAGGGTCGGGCCCAGCTCCTCGACCACCTTGAAGTGGAGACGTCCCCTGAGCTCGCTCAGGGCGTCCGAACGAGTGGAGCTGACCTCTTGGGTCTCTGTCTGCCTGGCGGCTGCGACTCTCTCTGAAAGCGATGGCACTGTTATTTACCTTCCACTATTTGCGACCGAAGAGCCCGCCCTTGGACGTGCTTTCGGGGATCTTCCCGGCGATCAACTCGGCGACACTCTCGAAGCCTTTGGCGACCTTGCCCTTGGGATCGGTCTCGACGATGGGGCGCCCCTCGTTCACCGAGTTGGGCACTGCGGCATCGGAGGGCACCGCTGCCGAGATCTCCATCTTCAGGGCACTCTCGATCTCCTTGTTGTCGAGCTTCGCCTTCGAGTTGTTTCGGTTCATGACGAGCTGGACGTTCTGAGTGGAGAACTTGAGCAGCCGCAGGGTCTCCAGGGCGAGCTTGGCGTTCTTCACCGACGGGAGGTCCATGTCCACCACCATCAGAACGTGATCGGCCTTCTCGATGAGGGACAGGATCAGCTCGTCCAGCATCGAAGCCGTGTCGACCACGACGTAGTCGTAGTTGTCCTGGAGGATGTCGAGCATCTGCATCAAACCTGCCGTCGTGATGTCGTCGGCGAAGGCAGGCTCGAGAGGAGCGGCCAGGACCTTCAGGCCGCTGGGGTGCTCCGTGAGCAGCGAGTCGAGCATCTCGGCATCGAGATGATGCAGCTCGTGAGCTGCATTCACCATGGTGAACCTCGGCTCCAACTGGAGGAGGAGGCAGACGTCTCCGAACTGCAGGTCTGCGTCGACCAGGACCACCTTCTTGTCCGGGATCCGGTTCAAGAGGAGGGCGACGTTGGTGGCGGTGACGGTCTTCCCGCTCCCGCCCTTGGCCGATGTCACGGTGACGATCGCTCCCCGCTCGGTGCGCACCGGCTCCGCCACCGGCTTGCCGGCGCTCCGCCGCTTCAGCACATCGTGAGCGAATTGCTCGATCGCCGCCTCGATCTTGGCTTCGTCCAGCGGAGCCTCGATCACATCCGAGACACCGGCCCGCATGGCGCCACGCAGGAGGTCGGCTGTCACCGTGTCGGCGACCATCATCAGGATGAGAGCCGGATCCTGGTTGTGCAGGTTCCGGATCTGCTCCAGCGACTCGTCGTTCGAGAACGAAGGGCCGAGCAGGAGCATCCTGAGGTCGCCGGACTCCGCGGTCTGACTCGCCTCCTCTATGGAGCGAGCAACCGGGAGCCGGCCCTCGAAGAGCTCCTTGGCCGCGGAGACGAAATCATCGTCTTTGTCCACGACCAGCAGGTTGTGCTCAGCCATCGACATGGTCGAACCTCAATCAGCTTCCAAAGATGTCGTCCAGCAGATTCCCGCCGAACAGGTTGAGAGTGGTCACACCGGTGGTCTCCACCTCGACGAAGTCGCCAGGGACCAGGGTCAGCCAGATTGAGCCGTTCTCGGATGCGTAGGCAATCCGCTCGGCCTGCTCTGGAGTCACCTCGAGTGTGAAGGTGGTGTCGTTTCCGAGCTCGTCCTCCGCGACGGGCTCGCCCTCCGGAGTGGTGTCGCCGGTCGTTGCCGGATCGGCCTCCACTGTCTCCGGAGCGTCCTCGTCGGGCCTGATGTCACGCCCGGTGGCCATCACCGGAAGGCCCTGCAGGACGAACCGGGTGTAGGTGACAGCCGCGGTGGCCTCCTCGGTGGGAGGCTGACCTTCGACTGGCGCAGCCGGTTGCTCGGCGATACCGCTCAGCTCATCGGGGAGCAGGTCCTCCGGGATATCGATGGTGATGATCATGTTGACCCTGTCACCAGGCTCGACGAACCCGTTGATGCCCCTGATGTTGTCGGTGGAGATGGTCATGGCCTGCTTGCCGGAGGGGATCTCCTCGGCGAGCGGGATCACGTCGACCGTGATCGAAGTCCACTGTGACTCGTTCAGGATCGAACCCGCCGCGATCGGGCCTGCTGCGACACGATCGGCCAGCACCTGGTTCAACTGCTCGGCCGAAGTGATGGCGCCGACCGGCACATCCTCGGCCTGATCTTCGCTGAGGGCGATCTGCGTCCCGCCGCTGTTGAAGTCGGAGAGGAGGATGGCTCCCTCCGTGCCTTCGGGTATAGCCTCACCAGCACGGTAGACCTCGACGATCTCCTGGCCTTCGGTTATCTCGTTCTCGACGTTCTGGAGATAGTTCCAGACGGCCCATGCGGCGAGCCCGGCCAGTATCAAGGCCACTAACAAGACGATGGCTCTCCTACCCATTGAGTCCCCTTCGTATTTCCCCTGGGAAGGCCGTCCACCCGATGTCGGTGCGTGCCTGACGACATGCTACCGATGGGCAGGCGCCATTCCGGTGCTTCGAGTCCGATTCCACAGGGATTGTTCGGACCGTATGAGACCAGTCTTGAGGGTTTCGCGGCACATTCCATAGTTCGGTCGCCCCATATGCGCGACGTCCGACGGCCGACAGGTCTCCCTTGCTGGAAGTGACCCCCGCGGTCAACTTCGACCTATGCCGCGCTCCTTCAATTCCTGGAGGATTGCCTCGAGAGAGGCGTCGACCGGCATCGGCGGGCGCTCCTCTTCCGAAGGCCCGAACTCTCGCTCGAACTCCTTCTGAGGGCGACGCCGACCCTTCTTCTGTTCCTCCATCTGGATCTCTCTCTCCCGCCAATCGGGAGAAGCCTGCTTGATGGACAGCGAGATGCGACGCCGCTCATCTTCCTTCTCGGTGATCTTCACCTTGACCTGCTGTCCGATGGACAACTCGAGCTCGGGCGACTCCACCCTGTGTATCGCGATCTCCGATACGTGCACCAGGCCTTCCACGCCGTCGGCGACTGAAACGAAGGCGCCGAAAGGGACGGTCTTGGTCACGACGCCATCGATGACGTCTCCGACTTCGTGGTCACGGGCGAAGACATCCCATGGGTCGTCGCTGGTCTGACGGATCGACAGCGAGATTCTCTCCCTCTCCCGGTCGACTTCGAGCACCTTGACATTGACCTTGTCGCCGACCTTCACCAGCTCGCCGGGGTGGTTGACATGCTGCCAGGAGAGCTCGGAGACATGCACGAGCCCGTCCATCCCGCCGAGATCCACGAAGGCCCCGAAATTGACCACGGAGGAGACGACTCCTTCGCGGACCTCACCTTCGTGCAGGCCATCGAGGAAGGCGTTGCGCTCCTCGGCCTGGGCCTCCTCCAGATAGGCGCGACGGGAGAGCACGACGTTGTTGCGAGCCCGATCGAGCTCGATCACCTTGGCGGTGATCTCCTCGCCGATGAAGGGGTCGAGGTCGCGAACCCTGCGCATGTCGACCAGAGAGGCGGGGAGGAAGCCACGTAGCCCGATGTCTACGATCAGACCCCCCTTGACCACTTCGATCACGGTCCCCTCGACCGTGCCGCCTTCCTTGGCCACCTCCTGGATCCTGCCCCAAGCGCGTTCGTACATGGCGCGCTTCTTGGAGAGGATCAGCCTGCCCTCGTCGTCCTCTTTGTTCAGCACCACGGCTTCGACCCGCTCTCCCACGCTGACAGCATTGGTGGGGTCGACGTTGTTCCGGATCGAGAGCTCCCGGGTCGGGATCAGGCCCTCGGACTTGTAGCCGATGTCGATCATCGCGCCGTCGGGATCCACGCTGACGACGGTGCCCTCGACGATGTCGCCCTCTTTGAACTCGAGGACGGTGGCCTCGATTGCACGCTCGAAGTCGTCGGCGATGTCGTCGGGTAGATCGCTCAGATCGGGGGCAACCAGGGCCTCACGGCCCGAAACCTCTCCTTCTGCTGCATCCGGTGCATCTGGAGCCTCTGCCGGCTCCTCCACCTCGACGGAGACGGGAGTCTCGGTCTCGATGGCCTCGGGCGCCTCTTCGCTCTCCGTGTCGGGAGCGCTCGCGGGCGCGTCTTGTGGCTGGCTGGTCATTAGTGGGTGGTTACCTCCGAAGGGAAATCTGCAAACGCTGGGTCCACAGGCCGCCGAGTGTACGCATTCTGCGAACGAATAGCCAATGGATTGAGCCTGGTGGCTCGGCCCGATGTGGTCGCTGTCAGCTCTTCACCGAGGCCAGGTCGGGGCCGGTCGCAACGTCGACCTCGAGCGGGACGTCCAAGGCAACCACACCCTCCATCGTCTCCACCACGAGCTTTTCGGCGACCTCGAGCTCGTCGACGGGGCTCTCCAGGATCAGTTCGTCGTGGATCTGGAGCAGGAGTGTGGAGACGAGCCCCTCGGAGCGAAGGCTGGCATCGAGCTCGATCATCGACTTCTTGATGATGTCGGCTGCGGTGCCTTGGACCGGTGCGTTCAACGCCATTCGCTCCCCCATCTGCCGTATCCGGAAATTGTCCGACTTGAGCTCGGGCAGATAGCGCCTTCGTCCGAAGAGGGTGGTCGTGTACCCCTGGTTGCGAGCAAGGGTCACCACCGATGCCATGAACTCCTTGACGTGGACGAACTGGGAGAAATACGCGTCCATGTGCTGTTGCGCCTCCTCGCGGGAGATGCCGAGCCGGTCGGCCAGGCCAAACGCCTCCATCCCGTAGAGCAGCCCGAAGTTGATCATCTTTGCGGTACGGCGTTGGTCGCGGGTGACGGTCTCTTCCGTGAGGCCCCAAACCCGAGCGGCGGTTGCGGTGTGGATGTCCGATCCCGACCGAAAGGCCTCGACCAGGAACGGGTCACCGCTCATATGGGCCAGGACCCGCAGCTCGATCTGGGAATAGTCGGCGACGAGGAACTCGGCCCCGTCGCCGGCGATGAACGCCCGTCGGATCGTCCTCCCCGACTCCGATCGGATCGGGATGTACTGAAGGTTGGGCCGGTCCGAAGACAGTCTCCCGGTGGTGGCTGCCATCTGGTTGAACCTGGTCCGGATCCTGCCGTCGGGATCGACCAGGGGTAGATAGCCGTCGACGTAGGTGCCCCGCAACTTCTCATACTCCCGATACTCGAGCAGGGCTTCCACCAGAGGGTGATCGAGCTTCTTCAGCACCGAGGCATCGGTCGAAGGCTTGCCGGTCGATGTCTTCTTGAGGACAGGCAGGGCGAGCTTGTCGAACAGGACATACCGGAGCTGATCGGTCGAGTTCACATTGAACTGCTCTCCGGCCATCTCCTGGATCTGCTTGTCGAGCGCGGTCAGCTTGGAGCGCAGGTCGGCTCCCATGTCCTCGAGATAGGCGCGGTCGACGCCGATCCCGGCGTGCTCCATTCGGGCCAGAACCGGGATCAGTGGTAGCTCGAACTCCTCGAACAACTCGGCTTCGGCCCTCTCCGCCAATTCGGTTCGCATGACCTCGACCAACCGTCGCACCCCTTCGATGCGACGACCTTCGAGCTCGAGGTCCGGCCCGGAGTCGAAGGGCAGGGTGCCCGCCTCTGCACCCTCGTCATCGGGCGATACCAGCTCGAGGCCCAGCAACCGGTCGGCGAGCTCCTCCAGGTCATAGGTGCGCTGGGAGGGATTGACGATGTAGGCGGCCAGAGCGGTGTCCATGTCGAGACGTTCCACGTCCCGCTCCATCTCGAGCAGTGCCCGCACCAGATCCTTGACGTCGTGCCCGGCGAGTGCGGCATCACCCGACTCGAGAACATCGAGAATCGGGCCGGCAGCATCGAAAGGAACTACCGCAGCCGTGCCTGGCCCGGTCGATACGGCCAGGCCGAACGGCTCTCCTCCATCGACGACCAACCCGGCCACGAGGACCTCCCGTTGGGCCATGGCCTCGATCTCGGAGGCAGCGGTGACCAGACGCGATTCGACCTCGACGAGCTCCGAGGCGGTGGCAGCCGATGGCAGTGCCTGCTCCAGGTCGTTCCACATGGAGTGGAACTCCAGGCTGTCGAACAGATCCTTGACCTGGTGACGGTCCCACTCCCGGGTGCGGAAGTCTTCGACTTCGACTCCCAGATCCAGATCGTCGATGAGCTGCATCAGCTCGCGGTTGAGGAAGACCTGCTCCCGATGAGCCGACAAGTTCTCTCTCAGCTTCGGGGTGAGTTCGGTCACCGACAGATAGAGATTGTCCAGATCCCCGTAGTCTGCGATGAGACGGGACGCGGTCTTCTCGCCGACACCCGGTACGCCTGGGAGGTTGTCGGAGGTGTCCCCGCGCAAAGCGGCGTACTCCACGTATTGATCGGGGCGGATCCCGTACTTCTCCTCGACATACCCCTCATCGGCCAGCACGATGTCACTGATGCCACGCCGGGTGTAGACGACTTTCACCGGCCCCGCGACCAGCTGGAAAGCGTCCCGGTCGCCGGTGACGATCAGCACCTCCCAGCCTGCTGAGACTGCGTCGTTGGTCAGGGTCGCGATGAGGTCGTCGGCCTCGTAGCCCTCCTGTCGCAGCTGGGTGATGTGGAGGGTCTGCAGGACTTCATCCATGAGGGGGAGCTGGCTGCGGAACTCATCGGGGGCCCGTTCCCGCTGCGACTTGTACTCCGGATAAGACTCGGTCCTGAAGGTCTGTCTGGAGACGTCCCAGGCAACGGCGATGCCATCTGGGTGATAGTCCTTGAGCAGCCTGATCAGCATCCGGGTGAATCCGAACACCGCGTTCGTCACCTGCCCGCTCTTGGTGGCCAGGTCCGGTGGGAGGGCGTAGAACGCCCGATAGGCGACGGAATTGCCGTCGATCAGGGCGAGGGTGGGCACGACCCTGACGGTAGCCGTGCGGTGCGTCAGTCGGGCAGGCGGGCGAGCAGTCGGTCTCGGGACTTGACCAGCTTGGCCCGGCGCGCCCGGAGGTAGTGGGCGGTGCGCTCGAATCGGCGCACGTCGCCGGAGGTCCGCCCTGCCTCCTCGCGGTCGATGTAGTTGCCGAGGGCCGCATCTATCTGGGCGTCGTCGTTGATGGACCGATGGTGCCCCAGCTCGGCATCGACCAGGCTCAACTCCCGGCTGATCGCCTGGATCCGGTCGTTGAGACGGAACAATCGGCGATGGATGCGCTTCAAGATCGCAATTGTGTCACACCCGCCATTTACGTTGGAACCAGGTGAGACCCGAAGCCGAATATCGCCGAGCGCTCGAGCTGATACGGGTCGGGGTCAACGACTGCGAGATCGGGCGCCGACTCGGGATCCCGCGTGGAACGATCAAGACCTGGCGAGTCGGCCTCAGATCGGCGAGTGGGGGGCGGACCGAGTCACGGGCGGGCAGACGGCAGGCAGTCACCTGCTTTCGATGCAACGACGAGTGGGTGGATGAAGAGGCTTATGCCTACCTCCTCGGCGCCTATCTGGGAGATGGCTACATCACTTTGATGCCAAGGGGGTCTACGCCCTCCGAATCACCTGCGATCTGCGCTATCCCGACATAATCGATGAGATAGCCACCCACGTCGTGATAGTCCGTGGCTCTGAGACCGTTGGATTTGCGTCGAGAACTGGGTGCGTCGATGTCAACGCCTACTGGAAGCACTGGCCGTGTGTGTTCCCCCTGCACGGCCCTGGCCGCAAGCATGAGCGTCAGATCAAACTCGCCGCCTGGCAGCGCGACATCGTGGCTACCCATCCGCGAGCCTTGATTCGCGGTCTCATCCACTCCGATGGCAACCGACACGTCAACCCGATTACGAGGAGGCTTCCGTCTGGCATCAAGCATCACCGATACACGCGGTACATGTTCACCAACGCTTCGACCGAAATCCTGACCATCTTCACCGATGCCCTCGATCGGCTCGAGGTCCACTGGACACGGACGGCACCCGGCACCCCGCATCACCTCGGTCGCCCGACGTGGGGATGTGGGGTTCCTCGACACATTCGTTGGTCCGAAGAGCTGACCGTTAGAATTTGGACCGCCCGCCGGAGTGTTGGAATTGGTAGACAATATGGATTCAAAATCCATTGGGGGAAACCCCGTGCGGGTTCGAGTCCCGCCTCCGGCACCAGGTCAGCCTTCGCGTACCGCCTCCACCAGCGCCTGACCTGCCGCCACTGTCACCACGTCACCGGGTTCCACCCCACGACGTACCAGGCCCAGCCCCACCTCGCCTGCCGAAGATGTCATGGTTCCGACCTCCTCGCCGTCTTTGGTGACCGCCGCCCCGGCCTCCGGCGCCCGACCCTCGAACCGCAGTATCCGAAGATGGTGGTTGACCCGACCCCCCCGGCTGTCGAGACGGGCCACCAACTCCTGGCCGAGGAAGCAGCCCTTGTCGAACGAGATCGAAGAAGGCACCAGACCGGTCTCCTGTGGGATGGTGGCCTCGGTGACGTCGACCCCCATCACCGGCTCCCCGGCCTCGATCCGCAGCCTCTCATACTCGTCGACGCGCAGTTCCGGCAGCTCGGGCTTCTCCCCCATCACCAGGGTCCGCTCCACACCGGGCCAGGAGACATCCGCCACCAGACCATCCCGGTCACCACTCCAGGTGCCCGCTTCAGTCCCGAACGGGCCGATCACCAGCCACCGGTCCACTGTCACCGGCTCTATCGAGACATCGACCCGGATCCGATACCGCCCCAGCTTGGTGGCCAGGTCCTCACCACGCCCTTCGTCGACGACCAGCCCGATCTCCTCGCCGCCACCGAGGACCCAGACGATGTGATCCAGCTTTCCCTGAGGGGTGAGCAGGAAGGACCGCCGCACTGTCCCCGGGGTCATGTCGGCGATCTCCTGGCTGATCAGGTCGTTGAGAAACCGCGGGGCGTCGGCGCCGGCGAACCAGACCAGGTCGGGTGTCGTCGGGGCGAGATGGGGCTCGGTGGGGGTCATCAGATCGTGGCCAGATCCCGCAGGAAGGGTATGGAGAGCATCACATCTGAGAACCAGTTGGACAGGGTGCTTATATTCCCGGTGACCATCACCACGCCGAAGAGAGTCAGGAGCACACCCGACACGATGTTGATCGGGCGCAGGTAGGGCTTCAGCCTGCCGAACACCTTGAACAGCCCGAGGCCGGCGAGAAGGAAGGGGATCCCGAGGCCCAACGAGTAAGCGACCAGGAGGCCCACACCCCGGCCCAACGTCTCCTGAAGGGAGGCGGTGGCCAGGATCACGGTCAACACCGGCCCGATGCAGGGTGTCCAGGCGAACCCGAAGGCCATCCCCATCACCGGCGGTGCCCAACCGCCGAGGCGACTCGGCCGGACGTCGAGACGGCGCTCCCTGGCGAACGTGCCGATCACGCCACGCTCCGACACCGCCATCGCGACCATCAGGATGCCGAACACGATGACGGTCAGCCCGGCCAGACGGGTGAAAGTATCGAGATTCTGCACCAGCCAGGTGCGCAGCCCGGTCGCGATCGCGCCCAAAGCGACGAAGACCACTGTGAACCCGGCGATGAAGAGCAAGATCACCCTGGTCATGCGACCCGTCGACACGTCTCCGCTCTCCAATTGGACAGCCGAGTACCCGGACATCATCGACAGGTAGCCGGGTAGCAGCGGCAGGACACACGGGGAGACGAAGGAGATGATCCCGGCCCCGAATGCGATCAAGACCTGGACGAGGTAGGCGGCCGAGTCGACGTTTTCGAACACTTTGATATTTCGGGGAAGTTGCCGAAGGGTGGTGATGATCGCACGGACAGCCCTCTACTCTCGATTCGTGAGTCCGTGGTTGCGACGTGTTCTGGGCCCGTTGCTCCCGGTGGACCGATTCACCTCCTCCGACCGCCGGATCGTTGCCGTGATCTGGACCGCCGGTCTGGTGCAGGGCTTTGCCCAATCGCAGGTGTCAGCCACCCTTCCCTTCACGAGGGCGGGTCTGGGTCTCAGCGAAGGAGAGATGAGCATGCTCCTCGGGATCGCGAGACTCGCCGCGTTCGCCGCCCTTCCCTTGGGGTGGATTGCGGACCGTCGCGGGCGACGGAGGCCTCTGCTCTGGTCGGTGACTCTGGTCGTCATCGGCGGGACGCTCGCCGGTCTGGCCATGGAGGCCTGGCAATTCGGGACGGCCCAGGCGATCCTGCGGACCGGCACCGCCGGGATGGGCGGTCTGGCCTTAGTGCTCCTCGCCGAGCAGGTCTCACCCGTCATTCGGGCATATGCCATCAGCTTTTACGGCGCGGCGGTTTCGTTCGGCGCCGGGCTGGCCCTGATGACACTCCCTCTGGCCGATGGCGGAGGGGAGACCTGGCGGATCCCCCATCTCCTCATCGCTCTGGGCTTCCTCGTCCTCCCCCTGCTGGTCCGGACCGTTCCCGAAAGTCACGTCTTCGTCGAGGATCACGAGCCGGCCGGGCATTGGCGGGACCTCATATCGGGCATGTGGGCGCGCCGCTTCTGGCTGGTGGCCGTGGTCGGGCTATTGGTCTCGGCGTTCTCGGCCGTCGCGCTCGCCTTCTCTACTACCCGGATGATCGATCACGTCGGCCTCAGCACGGGCTCGACTGTCATCGTCGCCTTGCTCGGCGGGACACTGGGTGGTCTCGGCTTCTTCGTCGGCGGGCATCTCGCCGACGCCTGGGGCCGGCGCCGCGCCACCGTGATCAGCCTGCTTCTCGCCCTTGCCGGGGGCCTCGTCATCTACTGGTCCGATTCGGTGCCCGTGATCGTCGTCGCGGTCATGGTGTCCTCGTTCGGCACCTTCGCCTTCGTGCCGGCCGGGGGTGCCCATCGCACGGAGTTGTTCCCGACCGGGTTGCGGGCCAGCGCCAACACCGCAGTCGCCAACTTCGGTCTCGCCGGATCGGCCGCCGGCCTGATCCTGGGAAGATTCACCATCGACCAGATCGGGCTCTCGGAGACGATCACGTTGCTCGGAGTGGGCATGGCGGCGGCCGCTCTTCTCACCCTGCTCCTGCCCGAGACCCGTGGTCAGGACCTGAGCGCCACACCCACAGCCCGTCTGTAGGCAAAGACGAACACCAGCCCGCGGGCAACCAGCATGGCGCTGATCCCCCACCAAATGCCATCGAGGGTCTCGCCGAGGGGGGTCGCCGCGATGAGCGTGACAAGGACCACAGCACCAACGGCAGTGGACAGGATGATCGTCCCGAATGCGAGAAGCCCGAAGAAGATCCCGTCTGCGACGAAGAGCGGCGCCCCTACTGGCATCATCCAGCCCGCAACGGCGGCGGCGGAGATGGTGAGCGCCGCGACATCAGCGTCTTCCACCAGTAGCCCGAGGGCCGGCGCTCCCAACGCGAAGCCGGCCAGCAGGAGGAGGCCCGTGACAACTCCCCATCCCATCAACCGGGAAGAAAGGCGGTCGACTCGGAGAGAGTTCCT
>JAICNB010000074.1 GCA_025928935.1 Acidimicrobiia bacterium | reverse complement strand
TGGCTACCGCAGCCGGGGCGAACTCGGCCACCGGCTCCACGACTTGAGCTTGCAGGCTGGGACAGGGAGGAGCCTGTGCTGATGCCGGCTCGCGGGAGATCAGCACGCTCGTGGCGACAATTACGAGGGCGAGGCTCGCCCTGAGAAGTCGGATGCCGGCCGACACCGGCGTCACCATAGGTAGGGGTCGGTTTTATGCAGACGCGGGCCGAGGCCAGATCACTAGACGCGGAGCAGATCCCGATACAGGACCAGGTTCTCCCGGTCGAAGCAGACGAAGGTGACCGATTCCAATGTTACGGGGTCATCATCCACCCAGGCACTCACCGCCTTGATCGCAGTCTCGGCTGCGAGAGGCTTGGGGAAGTGGTAGATGCCGGTGGAGATGTTGGGGAAGGCGATGCTCGCCGCGGAGGCGTCCCGGGCCAGGTCGAGGCTGGATCGATAGCACGACGCGAGTAGGGCGACCGCTTCTTGCTCACCGACCGTGCCCCAAACCGGTCCCACGGTGTGGACCACGTGACCCGCAGGCATCTTCCCTGCCTTGGTGATCACGGCCCGTCCGGTCGGGAGGGGACCATCTCGCTCCACGATCGCCATGCAATCTTTCCGGATGTCGGGCCCTCCGGCCCGATGGATCGCGCCGTCGACGCCACCTCCACCCATCAGCGAGGTGTTCGCAGCATTGACGATCACATCTACGGCGAGTGTGGTGATGTCGGCCTCGATGGCCTCGAGCCGAGTCACCCGCCCGACTGTAGGTCAGGCGACCGCGGTCGAAGTGCGGGAGCGGGTCACCAAGCCGAGGAGGGCCGACTCTTCTGTGCGGGCGAAAGCCCGACGGCGGACGCCCTCGGCCACTGCGTCCCGGCGGGGGTTGGGGCCCCGACCGAAAGCTTGAAGGGCAGCCTCGGTGCTCATCACTGCCGCACGGAACGGATCGGGGAGCACGGCGTTCAGGGCGACGAGCCACACCGACCGGGTTACCCGAGAGGCCGCGTCGAGACCCGTCATCAAGGCCCTCTCGACCGAGGAGAGCTCGTTCTCGCGCCCGGCCGTCACCAGCTGGAGCGCCTGATGGAGGAGACGCTGGACGAGGTCGCGGGATTGATCGGTCAGATCGGGAAGGTGGTAGCGAAAGACGATCGAGGCGCAGTCGATGGCGTAGAGCCTGGCGTACTGCTCATCCCAGTCACCGAGTCGGTATCTCTCAACCTCGAGCAAGGTGGCGATGGACTCGAGCCCGTCGATCCGGCTCGATGTCATCCTGCCCGCTTCCAAGTGGTTTGGTGCCACCATCACCGTTGTCCCGGTCCTTCCCAGATTTCGAAACGCCTTACCTGTGGATAATCCACAATCGCGGGGCATTTGGGCATGGGCCGCATGGCCCATTCTCCGCGATGCCATCCGAACTAGTCCTCTAGACCTATGCCCGCCATAACGACGTCCGCGGGCTAGATTGCCGCGCTCACCGCCGAACCCGCCGCGACGGGTGGGGGGAACCAACACCCCGGGGCGAATCCCGACCATCATGGCCGAGTAGGGCGAACTTCCAGCCCGAGCCCGTCAGCTAACCCCCAAGGCGACAGAGGAAGAGAAGAAGGCACCGACTTGGAGACGTTCAGCGCCGCCTCCCATTCCGAGGTCTTGCAACTCGTGATCCAGATCGCGGTCTTGCTCGCCGCCGCCCGGTTCTTGGGAGGGCTTTCTCAACGACTGGGTCAGCCGGCAGTGGTTGGGGAGATCCTGGCCGGGGTGATCCTCGGTCCGTCGCTGCTCTCCGGCCTCATCCCGTGGGTCGAGCAATGGATCATCCCTCAGACTCCGGCCCAGGGCTACATGCTCGAGGTGGTCGCCCTGATCGGGGTCATGCTTCTCTTGGTGATCACCGGCTTCGAGACCGATCTCGCACTCATCCGTCGCCGCATCGGTGTCGCCCTGGGAGTGGCGGTCGGCGGGCTCGTGGTTCCGTTTGTCACTGGTCTGCTGCTTGGGCTCAGCCTGCCCGATTCCCTGCTCGTCGATCCCGCCGATCGAACCGTCTTCGCCCTCTTCGTCGCCACTGCGCTGTCCATCTCGGCCATCCCGGTGCTGGCCAAGATCTTGATGGATCTCGATCTGATGAGGCGGGAGTTCGGCCAGACAGTGCTGGCGGCCGGGATGATCGACGACATCACTGGTTGGACCATGCTGGGGCTCGTCACCGCCCTGGCCAGTGCCGAAGCGATCACGGCCGGGACTGTCCTCCAAACGGTCCTGATGGTCCTGCTCTTCCTGGTGGCGACCCTGACCCTGGGCAGGTTCGTGGTGGAGCGGGGCCTGGAACTCATCCAGGACCGCTTTCGCGGTCGCGATGCAATTCTCACCCTGGTCGTCGTGCTCGCCTTCGCATGGGGAGCCTTCAGCCAGGCACTTCGCCTGGAGCCTGTGATCGGGGCCTTCGCCATAGGCATCCTGTTCGGTCGACTGCCCCGTCTTCCCACCGAGGTCGTGCAGAGACTGGAGAGCATGGCCCTGGCGGTGTTCGCACCGATCTTCTTCGCTGTTGCCGGCCTGAAGGTCAACCTGGGATCCATACTCGAGCCAAGTCTGATGTTGTTGGCGGTTGCGGTGATCGCCGTCGCCACCATCGGCAAGGTGGTCGGGGCCTACCTGGGCGCCAGATACATCTCGGGGCAGGACCATTGGTCGGCCCTGGCCTACGGATCGGGGCTCAACGCCCGTGGCGCGGTGGAGATCATCATCGCAACCATCGGGCTCTCCCTCGGGATCCTGACCACCGAGATGTTCTCCATCATCGTCCTGATGGCTGTTGTGACATCCATCGCAGCTCCGGCAGCACTCCGTTATTGCCTGGCCAGGGTGACGCCCGGCGACGAGGAGGAGCTCAGGCTGGCCCGTGAGGAAGTCATGAAAGGCAGCTTCGTGTCCAGCCTGCGAAGGGTCCTGGTGCCGGTTCGTCCGCGGATCGGCCAGGTCGGGACCCAGACCATCCAGGCGGTCCTCGTCGCTCGCCTCGGAGAGACCAACGCCATCTCGACCACTCTTCTCGCCGTCGCCGGGGACAAGGACCGGGTGATGGCCGGCGCATATTTGACCGCCCTTCGCAGTGTCTTCAGAGGGGGCACCACCACCCGCATCGTGTCCAACCAGGACCCGGTGGGGGCCATCCTCCATGAGGCGGAGGCCGATTACGACCTACTCGTGATCGGCACCCCCACCATGAGTGGCTCGGGAAACTCCGTGTTTGGACCGGTGATCGATGACCTGATCAAACTGTCCAAGACCCCGACCCTGGTGGTCAAGGGCGAGAACGTGCCCGAGGACTGGGCCCCACATCGGATTTTGGTGCCCGCAAGCGCCAGCATCAGTTCGAAGAACGCCGCCGATCTCGCCTTTGCCATCGCTGGGATGGATGCGGTCGTGACCGGGGTGCACGTCGTCACCCCGTCCCGTCTCTCCGGTATGCGGCCCAACATCGCCCTCGACGTCACCGCCGAGTTCGAGATCGTGGCCACACGCATGGGTCAGAATGCCGAGACCGAGGTGAGGGAAGCCGAAGACGTCGAGACCGGGATCCTCGAAGCCATCGACGAGTTTGGCGCCGATCTCCTCATCCTCGGCACCAGCGTCCGGGCCGGCACCACCCACCTCCATCTCGGCCCCCGTGTCGAGTACCTGACCAGGCTGGCCCCCTGTCCGGTCGTGATACTCAACAGTTAGTACTCGTAGAAGCCCCGGCCGGTCTTACGGCCGAGGAGACCTGCTTCGACCATCCTGGTCAGTAGGGGAGGGGAGGCGAAGAACGGCTCCTTGTACTCGTCGAACAAGACGTCGGCGATGTGCTTCATGGTGTCGAGGCCGATGAAGTCGGACAGCTCCAGTGGTCCCATGGGATGGTTGGCGCCAAGCCTCATCCCGGCATCTATGTCCTCCCGGGTGGCCACCCCCGCCTCGTACATCCGGATGGCGCCGATGAGATAGGGGACGAGGAGCATGTTCACGATGAAACCCGCCCGGTCGGCTGCCTCGATCACGCTCTTGCCGAGGGACTCGGCATAGGAGCGGACGGCGGCGGTGGTCTCACTGGAGGTCATGACCGTCGTCACCAGCTCGACCAATGCCATGACCGGGACCGGGTTGAAGAAGTGGAGGCCCACCACCTTTTCCGGTCTTCCCGTGACGGCAGCCAGTCTCGTGATCGGGATCGACGAGGTGTTGGAGACGAGGATCGTGTCGGACGGGACGACCGAGTCGAGATCGGTGAAGATCCTCTTCTTCACGCCCTCGTTCTCGGTCGCTGCCTCGATTACGAGCTGGCGGTCGCCCTGATCGGCGAGGTCGGTGGAGAATGTGACCCGTCCCAGGACCGCCTTCCCCTCTGTGGCATCGAGCTTTCCTCTCTCCACCCCTCGCTCGACCGAGGTCATCAGACGATTCCTGGCCGCCTCGGCCGCCGTTGCATCGATCTCGTGGATCACGACGCTGCTGCCGGCGCGGGCGCATACCTCGGCGATTCCCGAGCCCATCAGCCCCCCACCGATGACGCCGACCCGCTGGATGGTCACGCGCTTTCCCTCATGAAATTGGGACCCCCAGTGACGCATACGACACGTCCTGGTCCCAATTACGCATCAGGCCGGGGCGATGGCCAGGTCGCCCGCCCTCAGCCAGCATGCCGCCATGTGGTGGGGACCCTGTGGGGAATCCATCAGGTGCGGATCCTCGACGTCACAGAGCCCCTGACGGGCGATCGGGCAGCGGGGATGGAAATGACACCCGGGAGGAGGATTCAGCGGCGAGGGGATCTCGCCTTGCAGGATGCGACGGTTGCGAGGGCGGTCCGGGTCGGCGATGGGGATGGCCGACAGCAACGCCTCGGTGTACGGATGCAGTGGGTTGCGGTACAGGGTGTCGCGATCGGTGATTTCGACCACCCTTCCCAGGTACATAACGGCGACCCGGTCGGATATGTGTTCGACCACTGCCAGGTTGTGGGCCACGAACAGCAGCGTCAGGCTGAGCTCGGCTTGCAGCTCCGTGAGGAGGTTGAGGACCTGGGCTTGCACCGACACATCGAGCGCCGACACGGGCTCGTCCGCCACCACGAGATCCGGCTTGAGGATGAGGGCGCGGGCGATGCCGATGCGTTGTCGCTGACCGCCGGAGAACTCGTGCGGATAGCGGCTGGCGTGGGAGGCACGCAGACCTACGAGCTCCAGCATCTCCTTCACCTGCTCCTGACGCTGGTCCTTGTCGCCGATCCCGTGAAGCCGGAGACCCTCGGCGATCGCCGACCCGACCTGGGAACGGGGATCGAGCGAGCCGTAGGGGTCCTGGAAGATGATCTGCACCCGCCGCCGGAACGGCTTCAACTCATTCCCGGAGAGATGGGTGATATCTTCTCCTTCGAAGCGGATCGTCCCGGATGTCGGCTCGAGGAGTCGGGTGAGCATCCGCCCCAGGGTGGTCTTGCCACATCCCGACTCACCTACCAGCCCAAGCGTCTCACCCTTGGTGATGTCCAGATTCACCCCATCGACCGCCCTGACCGTGGCCACCTGACGCTGCAGGATGCCGCCCCGGACCGGGAACTCTTTGACCAAGTCACTCATCTCGACGAGGGTCTCAGCCATCGAGGTCGATCACCTTCTCCGGCCCGAAGTAGAGCCAACACCTGGCCTTGTGCCCATCTTCGACCTCGCGCAAGTCGGGCTCCTGTTGGGTGCAGATCTGCAGGCCGTGCTCGACTCTTGGCCCACAACGTGGGGCGAATCTGCAGCCGGGGGGTAGGTCGATCATGGAGGGGACCACACCCGGGATGACTTCGAGACGCTCCCGCAGCGCCCCCAGCACCGGGATGGAGCCGATGAGGCCCTTGGTGTAAGGATGGAGGGGATTCCTGAAGATGGTGCGAACGTCGGCTTCTTCGACGATCTCACCGGCGTACATGACTGCCACCCGGTCCGCCATCTCGGCGACGATGCCAAGGTCGTGGGTGATCAGGATCACGGCGGTGCTCGACTTCTGCTGAAGGTCCCGGATCAGATCGAGTATCTGAGCCTGGATGGTTACGTCGAGTGCGGTCGTGGGCTCGTCGGCGATGAGTAGCTCGGGCTCACAGGCGAGGGCCATGGCGATCATGATCCGTTGCGCCATGCCCCCCGACAGCTCGTGGGGATAAGAGGCGGCCCGTCGCTTCGGGTCAGGGATGCCGACCTTGACCAACATCTCGATGACCTTCTCCTCCTCCACCTCCGAGCTCCAGTCTCGATGCAACTCGAACACCTCCTGGATCTGGGCGCCGGCGCGAAAGACCGGGTTCAGGGCCGAGGTTGGCTGTTGGAAGATCATCGCGATGTGCTCCCCACGGAGGTCGCGCACTTCGCTGGCGTTCATATCTGCGATGTTCTTCCCGCCGAAGAGAATCTCGCCTGCCACCACCCGGCCCGGCTTGGGCACAAGCCCCATGATCGACAGTGAGGTGACGGACTTCCCGCAACCCGACTCGCCGACCAGACCCAGCACCTCACCGCGATCGACGTGGAAATCGGCGCCGTCGACCGCTTTGACCACACCTTGTCGTGTATCGAAGTGGGTCTTCAGGCCACGTACCTCCAGCAGCCGCTCGCCGGCGGGCACGGGCAAGGGAGCGTCGGTGTCGATGGCAGGCTCGGGCAGGGGCCGGGCAGCGCTCATTTGTTCAAGGTGGGGTCGAGGGCATCGCGGAGCCCATCCCCCATCAGGTTGAAGCCGAGAACGGTGATCATGATCGCCAGGCCGGGGAAGATCATCAGATGGGGGGCGGTGAAGATCCGGTCACGCTCGGCGGCGAGCATCGAGCCCCATTCCGGAGTGGGGGGCACGGCGCCGAGACCGAGAAATCCCAACGCCGCTGCCTCCAGGATCACGGTGGCGATCCCCAGGGTCCCCAGGACCACCAAAGGGGTGAGGGCGTTGGGGACCACCCGGGTCACCAGAACCTTCCAAGGTGACGCCCCCAGCGCCCGAGAAGCCCAGACGTAGTCGACCTCCTTGACGGACAGGACCGAGGCGCGCATCACACGGGCGTACTGCGGGATGGTCACGATGGCGATGGCGAGAAGCGTGTTACGGAGGCCCGGACCGAGCACGAAAACGATGGCGATGGCGAGTATCAGTGAGGGGAACCCCAGCACCACGTCCATGATGCGCATCAGGACGTTGTCGGACCATCCGCCGGCATACCCGGCGATGGCCCCGATGACCGTTCCGATGACGATGGTGATGAGCACGGTGGTGAAACCGAGCGGGAGGCTCACCCGTGCTGCGTACACCACCCGGCTGAAGAAGTCGCGGACATTGCCGTCGAGGCCGAAGATGTGTTGGGGGCCTTCACAGCCGAAGGCGTTGATGCAGGGTGGGGCCCATCGCTCCGCGCCCTCCACGCCGATGAAGTTCTGATAGGGGTCGTAGGGAGCGATGAGAGGGGCGAAGATCGCCACCAAGATCATGAAGCACACGAGAATCAGGCCGGCGATCCCTACCTTGCGCTGGAAGAAGCGCCGGGCGGCGATACGCCAGACCGAGCCGGGTTGCTCGAAGAGGGATTCGGGATCGGGAACGGCCACATCGGGCCGTAACGACATCTCCGCTTCGCCAAGGGTCATTCCAGTCTCACTCTCGGGTCGAGGTAGCCATATGAGATGTCCACCAGCAGATTGACGATGACATAGGTGGCGGCGATGACGACGGTGAACCCCTGGATGATTGGGAAGTCCCGGGCATTGATCGCTTCGAACAGAGCCGTGCCCACCCCGGCCAGCCCGAACACGGTCTCGGTGAGCACAGCCCCGCCGAGGAGCAGGCCCAGCTGGAGCCCGATGATGGTCACCACCGGGAGCATGGCGTTCCTGAGGGCGTGACGCCTCACCACCCTCCGTTCCACCGCACCCTTGGCACGGGCGGTGCGGATGTAATCGCGGCCCAGCACGTCGAGAAGCGAAGAGCGAGTCATCCGGGCGATGATCGCCATCGGGATGGTGGCCAGGGTGATGGCGGGGAGGATCATGTGCTGCACCGCGTCCCAGAAGATCTCCCACTGGAAGCTGATGAAGGCATTGGTCACGGTCATGTTCGATATGAATTCGGCGACCGTCGCACCGAAGCCCTCCTCGGAGATCTGCCATCCCCACACCTCGTAGAAGGGGAGGGGCCGGGTGCCCGGGCTCAATGATCCGCTCGGAGGAAGGGCCAGGGGCGTTCCGAGCAGGACCACGGCGAAGAGATAGGCCAGGAGGAGCCCGAGCCAGAAGATCGGCATGGAAACGCCGACGTTTGCGAAGGCCATGGCCGCTACGTCCGCGGTGGTGTTGTGACGACGCGCCGCCATGATGCCGAGCGGGATCCCGACGATCACCGCTATCGACAAGGCGGCTATGGCCAGCTCCAGTGTCACGGGGAGTCGCTCGATGATGATGTCGCTCACCGGTCGGGAGAAGCGGATTGACTCCCCGAAGTCTCCGCTCAACACATTTCCGAAGTAGATCCCGAGCTGCACATACAGCGGCTCGTTGAGACCGTTCACCTCGTTGAACCGCTCGCACGCCTCGGGGGTGGCTCTCTCGCCCAGGAGAGCCGTGCATGGATCTCCGGGTACCAGCCTTACGAGGAGGAACACCACCAGGAGGACACCGATCAGCACCGGGATGGCGATCAGCAGTCGACGGAGGATGTATCCGATCATGCGCGCTGTCGGAGCGTATAGCGGGGGGAGGCGCCGTGGCGCCTCCCCCCGTCATGTCTCGCGCTGCTCAGAGGAGCATCAAGAGGCGGGGGCGTTGATCAACGAGCCCCACAGATAGGCGAAGTACTCGAACACACCGGTGTTGCCGACGTGCAACGGGTTGGCTGCATCCAGGCCCACCGACCAGGAGGCAACGACATCGTTGGCGTCGAAGGTCGACCCATCGTGGAACGTGACCCCCTCACGGAGAGAGCATGTCCACACCAGGCCGGCT
This sequence comes from Acidimicrobiia bacterium, assembly GCA_025928935.1. Lineage (GTDB taxonomy): Bacteria > Actinomycetota > Acidimicrobiia > Spongiisociales > ZC4RG35 > JARDZU01. Next base: position 4,717 of record JAICNB010000074.1, on the reverse strand, counting down.
TCGTCCGGAGTGCACTCGTTCGCCAGCTTGGCAACAGGCTGGCCTTCGAGGTCGTATCCGTACAGGCCCTCCAGGACCTGCTCACAGGCCGAAAGCGACTCGCCATCCGTCTCGTCGGCGCAGAACAGTGAGATCGGCTCTGCGTTCTGAACGAAGACCAGGTCGTCGTCACCGGGGTTCATCGTGGCGAACTGCGGGGCGCCGACTGGCGGCGTCAGTGCGTTCTCCACGGTCCCCAGCGCGGCATCGGCCGACGCACCCCATGCGATCGGGACCATTGGCACATGCTGACGAATGAGGTTGTTGGCCTCCTCGTAGATGGGTTGGGCCGCCGCCGGGTCCACGGTCTGTGAGCCCTCGGCGAGGGTTTCAACGATGTCGTCGAACGGGTCACCGAACTGGACATTGACACCACCGAAGTGGAAATCGAGGAAGTTGGTCACGTGCGGGTAGTCCGCCCCCCACCCCAAGAGGTGGAGACCCTGCTGTTCGCCCGTGGCGTTCTCCTCGAGGAAAGCGCCCGACTCCATGACCTCGATCGTGGCGTTGATCCCGAGGTTCTCCGCCAGCTGGGCGCGGATGTCCTCGGCGACGACGGTCGGCTCGGGCAGATAGACACGGAACACGTCGCGGAGCTTGATCGTGGTGTCGAACCCATCGGGGTAGCCAGCCTCGGCAAGGAGGGCGCGTGCCCCTTCGGGGTCGAACTCGTACCAGGGCTCACCCTCGCATGCGTTCTCGATGATGCACGGTGTGAAGAAATCGGCCACCGCCGACCCCTCCGGATAGAAGGTGTCGATGATGCGCTGCCGATCGATCCCCATCGCTACTGCCTGGCGCACCTGCTCGTTGTTGAACGGCTCGAACCGGTTGTTGAAGCCGAGATAGAACACGTTCGGGTTCTCGTCGACCAGGAGCTGCAGGTTGGCATCGCCTTCGATGGTGGCGTAGTCGCTCGCCGCCAGGTTGGTGATGTAGTCCGCATTCCCTGAAGTCAACTCGGTGATCCGAGCAGTGCTGTCCTCACGCCAACGGAACACGAGTGTGTTGAAGGCCGGAGCCTCGCCCCAATAGTCGGGGTTTGCCTCGTAGACGATCTCGGTGCCGCGGGCCCAGCCGCCCTCGGGCAACATGAACGGGCCGGTGCCGACCGGGTTCTCCAAGGGTGAACCGCCGGTTGCCTCCAGATGTTCCGAGGGCTGCACGGCGAACGGGATGAACGCCAGCTTGGCCAGGAACGCCGGGTCGGTGGAACACAATGTGAACACCACCTCGGTTGGCGAGGTGGCCTCGATGGAGGCGATCTTGCCCCCGTAGTCACACCCTCCGGAGTCAAGGACGAGGAGATCCGACGGGGCCTCGGTGGTGGCGACCGATGTGGTCGTTCCCTCGGCAGCTGTCGTCGTTGCCTCCTCACCGGCGGTGGTCGTCGTGTCGCCACCCTCGGTGCCGGCACAAGCGGCGGCGACGAGGGCCAGTACGGCGACAAGCGCCAACCAACGCATTCGTTTCATGCTTTCTTCCTCCCTTGTTGGGTCAGGTCGCGGCGATAGCGCACCATCCCCGCGACGGCGCCAACATACCGGTTTCAATCCCGCCGCGTGCGAGTCCTGAGGCCGAACCACGGATGGCTCAGAGCCGGCGACCCATTTACCCTTGATGACGATGTCCTACGACCACCGCGCCATCGAGGCGAAATGGCAGGACCGATGGGAGTCCGAAGGTGTCTTCCACACCACCGAGGACCCGACCCGGCCCAAGTTCTACAACGTCGCCATGTACCCGTACCCGTCCGGTGAGCTCCACATCGGCCATGTTCGCAACTACACCTACATCGACCTGATCACTCGTTACAAGACGATGCAGGGCTTCAACGTGCTGAGCCCGATGGGATGGGACAGCTTCGGGCTGCCCGCCGAGAATCTGGCGATCGAGACCGGGATCCACCCCCGGGTCAGTGTCGAGGCACAGATCGCCAAGATGAAGCAGCATTTCCGCAAGCTGGGAGCGGCGTTCGATTGGAGCCGGGAACTGGCCAGCCACGACCCGGCCTATTACCACTGGGACCAGTGGCTCTTCCTCGAGTTGTACGACCGCGGCCTGGCCTACAAGGCGACGGCGCCGGTCAACTGGTGCCCGAAGGACCAGACCGTCCTGGCCAACGAACAAGTGGTCGACGGTGCATGTGAGCGCTGTGGCACCACCGTCGAGAAGCGGAATCTGGCCCAGTGGTTCTTCAGGATCACCGATTACGCCGACCGTCTCCTCGATGACCTGGACGGCTTGGACGACTGGCCCGACCGCGTGCGGACAATGCAACGGAACTGGATCGGTCGGTCACAGGGGGCCCGGTTCCAGATCCGCGTCGCCGACATGGACGAGGCATTCGAGGTGTTCACCACCAGGCCCGACACCATCTTCGGGATGACTTTCTGCGTGCTCGCCCCGGAGCACCCGCTGGTCGAAACGCTTGTCGCGGGCACCGAGAATGAGATAGAGGCCAGGGAGTACATCACCCGAGCATCGCGTGAGTCGGAGATCGACCGGCTGGCCGAAGGCGACAAGACCGGGGTGTCCACGGGGCGCTTCGCCATCAACCCGGTCAACGGCGCACGGGTCCCCATCTACATCGCCGACTATGTGCTCATGGGATACGGGACCGGAGCGATCATGGCGGTACCCGGTCAGGACCAGCGTGACTGGGACTTCGCCGAAAAGTACGGCGTCGACATCGTGCGTACCGTCGATCCCGGCGAAGGCTGGGAGGGCGAGGCCTACCTGGGTGACGGAATCACCATCAATTCGGACTTCCTCGACGGCCTCGACCGATCCGGGGCGATCTCGGCCATCAACGACTGGCTGGAAGAACAGGAGATCGGGGAGCGGGCGATCCAGTTCCGTCTGCGCGACTGGCTCATCTCGAGACAGCGCTATTGGGGCTGTCCGATCCCGATGATCGACTGCCCCACCTGCGGGTTGGTGCCTGTTCCGCGCGACCAGTTGCCGGTCACCCTCCCCGACGTCGACGACTATGCCCCGCAGGGCCGGTCACCGCTGGCGGCCGTGGAGAGTTGGGTCAACACCGACTGCCCCCGATGTGGCGGGGGGGCGAGCCGCGAGACGGACACGATGGACACGTTCGTGGACTCGTCCTGGTACTACTTCAGATACACCGATCCTCGGAACGACGAGGCGATCTTCGATCCGGCCAAGGCCCGTTACTGGATGCCGCTCGACCAGTACATCGGTGGTGTGGAGCACGCCATTCTCCACCTCCTCTACGCCCGCTTCGTGACCAAGTTCCTCTACGACATCGGGTTGAGCCCGGTGACCGAGCCCTTCATGCGGATGTTCACTCAGGGGATGCTGGTCAAAGACGGGGCCAAGATGTCCAAGTCCAAGGGCAACGTGGTCCCACCCGACCACTACTACGACGAATACGGCGCAGACGCACTGAGGCTGTTCGAGTTGTTCGTGGGACCCCCGACCGACGACGCGGTGTGGAACGACGCCGGGGTGCCCGGCACCAAGAGGTTCCTCGATCGCATCTGGAAGATGGGCACTTCGGAGCACGATTTCGTCGATCGGGAGCCGAACGAGGACGACGCTTGGCTCATGGCGGAGACCCATCGGGCATTGAAGCGGGTGACCGAGGACATCGACCGGTTCCATTTCAACACCACGGTCTCATCCTTGATGTCGCTGGCAAATGTGTTCCAGGACTACCTGGCCAGGGCACCCCAGGAGAAGACGTTCGACGAGGCATACCGGGTGATGATCCTGATGCTCGCCCCGGCCGCACCACATGTCGCCCATGAGCTGTGGGAGATGCGGGGCATGGGATCGATGCTGGCCCAGGAGCCGTGGCCGGCTTGGGATGAGTCCCTGGTGGCCGAGACGCGGGTCACGATGGTCGTGCAGGTCAACGGGAAGGTGCGAGATCGCGTCGAGGTGCCGGCCGACATCTCCGCCGAGGAGGCGGAAACGGTGGCGCTCGGCCTCGAGAAGGTCCAGGGCTGGATCGACGGTGCGAAGGTCCGCAAAGTCATCGCCCGCCCGCCGAACGTGATCAATCTCGTGGTGGGGTGAACGCCGGCCAGGTGCTCCGTGCCGGCGGGATCGACTCGGTTCGAGTTCGCCTGCTGGTCGACCCGGTCGACCCGGACCAGGTGGTGGTGCGGTCTGCCCCGTCCCTGATGAGGCGCTTCTGGGGTCGGGGGATCACCGCCATGACCCTGCCCAACAGGATCTTCGTCGACCCGGCTGTGATGACGGGCCGTCACGGGCCGGGATCCCTCCTCGTCCATGAGTTGATCCATGTCCGCCAGTGGGGAGAGCTAGGCGTGATCCGGTTCCTCTGGCGCTACCTGTCCGCCTATCTCGGCGGCAGGCTCCAGGGGCTCGGTCACCGCGCCGCCTATCTGGCCATCCCGCTGGAGGTGGAAGCCAGGGCCGCAGCCCGGCTCATAGGTGAGGGATAGGCGTAATTGGGAGCGAGAGCTACCAAATGCGTCACCGCTCCACCCAATTTGAGCGGCCTGTGCCAGCTCGTAGCTGATCCCCTGGCGGGTGAGCCGAAGACTGCCTGGAGGTCGTCGCGGCCCGCCTCGTTTGCGGGGACGATGCTGAGCGAGGGGGGAACGCCTCCCTATTCCACGACGACGCCGTCGAGGTCGGGTTCCGGTGGGTATCGGGGGTCCATCCTCTCCAGGGTCTC
>JAICNB010000068.1 GCA_025928935.1 Acidimicrobiia bacterium | reverse complement strand
TCGCCAGCGGTGATCCGGGTGTGTAAGGCGGCTTCTCGTTCCACCCCGGCCACATCGAGATGTTCCAACAGTCCGATCCTGTCCGGAATCCGGGAGACAGCTTCGATCCGGTCGAAAGACACCCCGGTTTCCAGGGCTTCTCGCAGGTCGGGTCGATCCTGGGTCCGTCGCATGGTCCGAACCAGACTCCGGGCCGTGCCCAGACTCACGAGCCGGCTGATCTCAGCCTGGCGGTGGATCATCCGCTGTTCGATCTGGTCGGTGCTGATCGTCGTCCGATCCATACCCCGAACATACGTGCGCCCTGGGACAGAATTCATGTTCGTCAGGCAAACCGAAGAGTTTTTCGTCCGGTTCAGCGCCTCTCGGGCCAGGCTCCAGACCTCCGACCGCCGTTAACCTGCCTCCGCTCATGAGTTTCAGGCCGCCCAAGGGCACAGATGACATCGGCGCGCCCGCGTCGACTCGCTGGCGCGACGTCCTGCGTCAGTGGGACACGTGGGCGGATCGCTTCGGATATCCCCTCGTGATGACGCCAATCTTCGAGTCGACCGACCTCTTCGAGAGAGGTGTTGGCGAGGACACCGAGGTGGTCACCAAGCAGATGTACACCTTCACCGATCGGGGGGGCCGCTCGCTCACGTTGCGGCCGGAGGGGACCGCCGGTGTGGTGCGGGCATTTCTCGACTCCGGGGCGCGGGGCCCCTGGAAGGGTGCCTATTCCGGGCCCATGTTCCGCCACGAGCGGCCCCAGGCGGGACGGCGACGGCAGTTCTGGCAGCTCGGTGTGGAGTACCTCGATGTCGATGGGCCCGCAGCCGACGCCGAGGTGATCGAGCTGGGCTACCGATTCCTGAGCGCGGTTGACGTTCCCGGCCTGGAGGTGGTCATCAACTCTCTGGGCGACACGGTGTGCCGGCCCGGGTATGTGTCGACTCTTCGGTCCTATCTGGAGGCGAAGAGAGACGTGCTGTGCGACGACTCGGTTTCGATCATCGACGTCAATCCCCTCCGGGTGCTCGACTGCACGGTGTGCGCCCCGGTGCTGACGGACGCGCCCGCTATGAAGGATCATCTGTGCCAGCCCTGCGCCGCGCACTATGGCCTGGTGAAAAAGTCGTTGGAGAACCTGAGAATCCCGTTCAGGGAAGACGCTCGCCTGGTGCGAGGGCTCGACTACTACACGCGGACAGCCTTCGAATACATCGCCACCCAGCTCGATGCGGCGCAGAACGCTGTCGGCGGCGGCGGGCGCTATGACGGCCTGGCCGAGTCGATCGGTGGACGCCGCGCACCCGGAGTGGGATTCGCTCTCGGAGTGGACCGCATCGTTCTGGCGTCCGGTGAGGACGTCGGGCCGCAGGTCGACGTCTATCTCGTCTCCGAGACCGGCCCTGAGGATGCGCTCATCGCGGCATCGGTTCTTCGTCTCGCCGGCCTCCGGGTCGACTTCGACTCCGAGGGCCGCAAGGTGGAGGCGCAGTTCAAGACGGCCGGTCGTCTTGGGGCGCGCGCCGTGGTGGTCCAGAAGGGACAGGGCGACGAGGTCGACGTTCGGATCGATGAGGAGAGAGAGCAGATGGCTCTCGAAGCCGTGCCCGCTTGGCTGGGGACTCGGCTGTGAACCGAACCCCGGCAGGCTCGATCCGACCTGCGCAGATCGGCGAGACCGTGACCGTTTCGGGTTGGGTGCAGCGACGCCGGGATCACGGCGGAATCGCCTTCGTCGACATCCGTGACGCATCAGGCCTGGTCCAGGTGGTGGCCGACCCAGAGGCTCACGAGGAGGTGGCCGACCTGAAGATGGAGTACTGCATCTCGGTCACCGGGGTCGTCAGGGCGCGCCCCGAAGGGACCGAGAACCCAGATCTGCCCACCGGAGAGATCGAGATCGGGGCCGACGATCTGGTGGTGCTGTCCCCGGCGGACACGCTGCCGTTCATGATCGACGACCGGGTCGATATCGACGAGAGGGCCCGTCTGCGTCATCGTTATCTCGATCTACGGCGGCCGAGGATGGGCGCCAATCTCCGGGCTCGCTCCCGGGCGACGGCCGCAATTCGCCGCACGCTCGACGCTCAGGGCTTCCTCGAGGTGGAGACCCCGACGTTGATCAACAGCACCCCGGAAGGCGCCCGCGACATGCTGGTCCCCTCACGGCTCCGCGAAGGTGAGTTCTACGCTCTGCCCCAGTCTCCGCAGCTGTTCAAGCAGCTGCTGATGGTCGCCGGAGTCGAGCGCTACTTCCAGATCGCCCGGTGCTATCGGGACGAGGACTTCCGGGCCGACCGCCAGCTCGAGTTCACCCAGCTCGACCTCGAAGGGTCGTTTTGGGGTCGGGACGACGTGCTCGACGCAATCGAGGGTGTCCTTGTCGCCGTGGCCAGAGAGCTGCGCGACGTCGACATCCCCCGCCCCTTCCCCAGGCTCACCTGGCAGGAGAGCATGGATCGGTTCGGGACAGACAAGCCGGACCTCAGGATCGGGGCGGAGATCGTCGACCTCTCCGGGCTCTTCGTCGAGTCCGGCTTCGGAGTCTTCAAGACCGCCCTCTCCGGAGGAGGGACCATTCGTGGCATCGACGTCGGCCCGGTGGAGTGGTCCCGGGCCCGGGCGGACGCCTTCACCGAGCGGGCCAAGGAGCTCGGCGCAAAGGGCCTGGTCTGGATGGTCGTGGAGGAGGACGGGTCGCTCCGCTCACCGGTGGCCAAGTTCCTGGACGAGGGCGAGATCAGTGGCATCAAGAAAGCCTTCGCGGCCGGTCCGGGCGATGTCATCCTCATCGCCGCCGACAGATGGAAGCTGGCGGTCGAGGTCCTGGGGACCCTACGCAACGATCTGCTCCGACCGACCGGTCACGACGAGCTCTCCTTCCTCTGGGTGATCGACTTCCCATTGTTCGAGGAGGAGGAAGACGGCTCGATCACCTTCTCGCATCATCCCTTCACCGCGCCCGCTTCTCTCGATGAGATGCGCGACAACCCGAAAACGGCCCTGTCCCGGGCCTATGACGCCGTGCTCAACGGTGTCGAGCTCGGTTCCGGGTCGGTCCGAATCCACGACCCGGCCGTCCAGCGACAGGTGTTCGAGATACTCGGCATCGACGCCGAGACCGCCGAGCGCAGGTTTGGCTGGTTCCTCGAGGCACTCCGTTATGGGGCCCCGCCACATGCCGGATTCGCCTTCGGCATCGACCGTCTCGTCATGGTCCTGCAAAGGGAGACCTCCATCCGGGAGGTGATTCCGTTCCCCAAGACCCAGAGTGGCGTCGATCCGATGACCGGCGCCCCGACGTGGGTCGATGACGCCCAGCTCGACGAGCTCGGCATTGCCCTCAATGAGACGGCGCTGGCGCGGCGGGACGGGGACGAGGAGCCGGGGCAGCCCACCGACGACTGACCGGCACCATGAGCAGATTCACTCGTTGGCGGTACCGTCGACACAGATGAGTGATCTGTTCTCGGCGCGGGCGGATGAGATCAGGGCTGGTGCGGCGCCGCTGGCGACGCGGATGAGGCCGCGCGATCTCGACGAGGTGGTGGGACAGCCCGCACTGATGGGCCCCGAAGCCGCCTTCAGGAGACTGGTCGAGTCGGGCCGCCCGGTGTCGATGCTGCTCTGGGGCCCGCCCGGGACCGGCAAGACCACCCTGGCCCGGCTGGTCGCATCGAATGCCGATGCTGCATTCGAGACCCTCTCGGCCACATCGGCGGGGGTCAAGGACGTTCGCGAGGTGCTGGCTGCGGCGCGCGCTCGCCTCGAGACCGACGAGCGGCGAACCGTCCTGTTCCTAGATGAGATCCACCGCTTCGCCAAGAATCAGCAGGACGCCTTGCTGCCGGGAGTCGAGGACGGCACGTTGATCCTGATCGGTGCCACCACCGAGAACCCCTTCTTCGAGGTCAACTCGCCGTTGATGAGTCGGATGACCTTGTTCCGGCTCGAGCCCTTGCACCCCGACGACCTGGCCGATCTCGTCAAACGGGCTCTGAGCGATACAGAGAGAGGCCTGGGCGAAATGAGCCTGACGATCGACGACGAAGCGGTCTCGGAGCTGGGGAATCGGACCGGCGGCGATGCCCGACAGGCATTGAACTCACTGGAGGTCGCAGCCCTGCTCGCCTCGGGCGCCGGCAGGTCCGCCATCACCGTCGACGACGTCGCCGAGGCACTGCAGCGCCGGATAGTGCGATACGACAAGGTCGGCGATCAGCATTACGACGTGATCTCGGCGTTCATCAAGAGCGTCCGTGGCTCCGATCCCGATGCCGCCCTCTACTGGCTGTTTCTGATGCTGGAGGGCGGGGAGGACCCGGAGTTCATTGCCCGGCGGCTGATCATCCTGGCCGCCGAAGACGTGGGACTTGCCGACGCCCACGCCCTCCCTCTGGCCATCGCCGCCGCCGACGCCCTGGCCTACGTCGGTCTGCCCGAGGCGACCTATCACTTGAGCGAGGCCACCATCTATCTCGCCACCGCCCCGAAGTCGAACTCGGTGGCGCGGGCGATGACCAAGGCACGGGAGTTGGTCACCGACGGGCCTTCCCCCAGCGTGCCACCACATCTCCGTTCGGCGGCCTATCCGGGCGCGGCCAAGTTGGGCCATGGCGCTGATTACCGATATGCCCACGACTACGACGGTGGCGTGGTCGATCAGCGGTACTTCCCGGACGAGGTCTCACCCGAGGCCCTCTACACCCCGGGCTCCAGGGGTGGCGAGGAGGAGATCCGGGCACGTCTCGAGGAGATCGACCGAATACTCAGGCGTGATCGGGGAGAGTGAGGGGTACCCTCGTCCCATGGTCGACCGGATCTCGTGGTTCGTGACCGGGGTGATCGCCGGAGGCTGGGTCACGGTGCGTGCCCTGCGTCGTCGCCCGACGCCGGTGGAGTGGAGAGACGCCGCAGCGGCTACCGGGGCCGATCTGCTCGACCTCGCAGCTCGAGCGGTTCGGCCCAATAGAGGCCGGCGAGCCGCCGCCTCTCGTTAACCTCGCCGCTTCCCCCGAGGACTCGATCCCTTTGGACAGCAATCAGATCCGAACCGCTTTCACCACCTTCTTCGAGGAGAAGGGCCATGTGGTGCGCCCGTCGGCGTCGCTGATCCCCAACGATCCGACGCTGCTGCTGACCAACGCCGGGATGGTGCCCTTCAAGCCTTATTTCCTCGGTGAGGAGACACCTCCTTACAAGCGTGCCACCACAGTCCAGAAAGTGGTTCGCACCATCGACATCGACATCATCGGGACCACACTCCGCCATCTGTCCTTCTTCGAGATGCTGGGGAACTTCAGCTTCGGCGACTATTTCAAGGAAGACGCCATCGCCTGGGCCTATGAGTTCGTTACCGAGCGTCTCGGCCTCGATCCCGACCTGCTCTGGTTCACCGTGTTCGAGACCGACGACGAGGCGGCGGAGATCTGGTCCGGGATCGTCCCCCCGGAGAGGATCCAGCGACGCGACGAGAAGGAGAACTTCTGGCAGATGGGCGTTCCGGGGCCCTGTGGCCCCTGCTCGGAGATTTTCTTCGACAAAGGCCCCGAATACGGGGAGGGAGGCGGGCCGGCCATCGGCGATGAGGACCGCTTCGTCGAGATCTGGAACCTGGTCTTCATGCAGAACATCCAGGACGAGCCCTATCACGTGATCGGGGATTTGCCCGCCAAGAGCATCGACACCGGGATGGGCCTGGATCGGGTCGCGGCAGTACTCCAAGATGTCCCCTCGGTCTTCGACATCGACACCATCGCCCATGTCCGGGACGCCGGGGCCCGCTACACCGGGCTCACCTACGGGGAGGATGAGAGACACGACGTGTCCCTCCGCATCCTGGCCGATCACGGCCGGGCGGTCACCTTCCTGATCGGCGACGGGGTGATTCCCTCCAATGATGGGCGCGGGTACGTGCTGAGGCGGATTCTGCGCCGAGCGGTCCGTCACGCCTGGCAGTACGGGGGGGAGGGTCTGATCTTCCCGAAGCTCGTCGAGGCCACCGTGGACTCGGTGGGTGACTGGTACACCGAACTGGTCGAGCGCAAGGCTTTCATCACCGACGTCGTGACCAGGGAGGAGGAGCGGTTCCGCCGGACTCTTGAATCGGGGCATCAACTGCTCGATGTCGAGTTGACGAGGGACGATTCGTCCCAGCTCTCGGGAGCGACAGTGTTCAAGCTCCACGACACCTACGGATTCCCGATAGAGCTGACCACCGAGATCGCCGCCGAGCGGGGTGTCACCATCGACACGGCGGGCTTCGAGACGGAGATGGCCGAGCAAAGGAGTCGAGCCAGGGCCGCGTGGAAGGGCGGTGACGAAGTCGCGGCCCAGGAGGTCTACCGATCGGTTCTCGACGTGACCGGCCTCACCGACTTCGTCGGATACGAGACCGACAGCGCCGAGGGCCAGATCCTGGCCATGGTGTCAGAGGGTGAAACGGTGGATCGCGCCGACGAAGGCCAGCAGATCGAGCTGTTCCTGAGCCGGACACCGTTCTACGGCGAATCCGGTGGCCAGATCGGCGACACCGGCCTGATCGAGACCGAGACCGGCACAGGCGTGGTGGTCGACACTAAGCACGCTCTGCAGGGTCTCCATGGCCATCGGCTCCGCGTCCAGTCCGGCTATCTCGCCGTGGGACAGCAGGCTCGGGCCAGAATCGACGTCCCTCGGCGAGACTCGATCCGCCGGAGCCACACCGGCACCCACGTCCTGCACTGGGCGCTGCGAGACGTCCTCGGCGATCACGCGGCCCAGGCCGGGTCGTTGGTCGAGCCGGGTCGCCTTCGGTTCGACTTCTCCCATTTCGCACAGGTGGCCCCTGAGGAGCTGGCCGAGGTCGAAGCCCGGGCCAACGAGAAGCTCATCGACAACGGGTCGGTCAGGACCACTGTCACCAGCAAGGAGAAAGCGGAGGAGATGGGCGCCCTGGCCTTCTTCGGCGACAAGTACGGTGAGACCGTCAGGGTGGTGCAGGTGGGCGACTTCTCCGTGGAGTTCTGTGGTGGCACCCACACCCATACATCGGCCCAAGTCGGGCCGCTGTTCGTCACGTCGGAGTCGTCGATCGGGTCCAATCTGAGAAGGGTGGAGGCGCTGACCGGGATGGCCGCCTATCAGCACCTGGTCGACGTTCGCTCCGGTCTCGACCGGGCCGGCCGGCTCCTCAAGACATCGGGGTCGGAGGTCCCGGCGCGGGTGGAGGCCCTGTTGGGAAGGGTCGAAGGCCTGGAGTCGGAGTTGGACGCGATCCGCAGCCAGAGACGGGGTGAGCTCGCTGCCGAGCTGGCCGGTCAGGCAGTCGATGTGGGTGATGTCTCGCTACTGGTTGGATCCGCCCCGGGTCTCGACGGGAATGGCCTGCGCCAACTGGCGCTGGGGATAAGGGACCGGCTCGGCCCGGCCGCCATCGTCGTGGTGGGCTCGGAGCAGCAGGGAAAGGGATCGCTCGTCGGGGTGGTGACCAAGAGCCTGGTCGAGGCAGGGGTCTCGGCCGCGGAGATCATCTCCGCGGCTGCGGGAGAGCTCGGGGGTGGCGCATCACGCGATCCGGAGCTCGCCCAGGCCGGCGGGCCGCACGGGGACCGCCTGGACGATGCCCTGGCCCGGGCCCGTGACAGCGCGCAACGAGCACTTGGGAGTCTGTGAGCCGCGTCCTGGGGGTCGATTACGGGACGAAAAGGGTGGGGCTGGCCCTGTCGGACACCCTCGGGATCACCGCCAGCCCTCTGGCCACGGTGCCCAGACCCGACGTGGTCGACGAAGTGAAGAACCTCGTCAAAGAAATGGATGTCGGTACCATTGTCGTCGGCCTCCCCACCGGACTCAGTGGTGTCGAAGGGATGTCCGCATCCGAAGCCAGGAAACTCGCCGATGAGCTCGGCTCGGCCACCGGGGTCGAGGTAGTCCTGGTGGACGAGCGGTACACCTCCAGGATCGCCGAGACCTCCCTGCTCGAAGCCGGCATGAAACGCCGGGAGCGGCGGGAGAAGGTGGACCGGGTGGCGGCGGCACTCATCCTCCAGGACTATTTGGACAACCTCAGATGACCTTCGAACCAGCGCCCGAACAGACGTCCCCGTGGGTACGAGCCAGCAAGATCATCGCCACCATCGGCCTCGTGGTATTGGCCGGTGTGGCAGTGGTAGGTGGCGGCTCATATCTCGGCCGTCTCGTGGGATCGAGCTTTGGGTCAGGTGACGCGTCGGAGAGCCCGGTCTCGGTCCAACCGGGTCAGGATGTGACCATCGAGATCCCCTCGGGCTCTACCGCCGAGGACATCGGCGCCATTCTCTCCGCGCAGGGGGTGGTGCGCTCCGCCCTCGAATTCGAGGCCGCAGTGCGCAACAACGAGGCAGACGCCCGGCTCCAGGCCGGGACCTACGAGCTACAGACGCTGATGGACCCCAACGAGGTGGTGGCCGTGCTCGTCGTCGGCCCGGTCGCCGATGTCTACCGGGCGACAGTCATCGAAGGGCTTCGGGTGCCCGAGATACTGACTGCGCTGGCAGAAGCTTCGGGCATCCCGTATTCCGAGTTCGAGACCGCACTCACCAGCGGCGAAGTGGAGACGGCTATGGCCGAGCTGCCGGCCGAGCCCTCCCTCTCCGATTGGGAGGGCCTCCTCTTCCCGGACACATATGAGTTCGCCGCTTCAGCCGAGGCAACCGACATTCTGCAGCGCCTCGCATCGACCATGGAGCAGAGGGTCGGCAGCATCGACTGGTCGACGCTGGAGGCCGCAGGGATGTCTGCATACGACGGGCTGAAGATCGCCTCCCTCATCGAGTCGGAGGCGCAGCTGGACGAGGAGCGGTCGACCGTGTCCAGCGTGATCCACAACCGCCTGGCGATGGGAATGAAGCTCGACATCGACGCCACGGTGCTCTACGCCCTGGGCACCCGCGACCCGGCCCTCTTCGACCGGGAGGTGGACTCTCCCTACAACACTTATCTGGTCAACGGCCTGCCTCCGACGCCTATCTCATCTCCTGGCCGAGCCTCTCTCGAAGCCGCAGCCGCCCCCGAGCAGACCGACTACCTCTTCTACGTCCTCTCCGACCTCGAGGGGCACCACGCCTTTGCCGCGACCCTGGAAGAGCACAACGCCAACGTCGCACAAGCCAGGGAGGACGGCGTACTTCCCTAGCCGGTGGCGGCCGGCGTAATCATCGCGGCCGGTGGCGGCCGGCCAGGGCTGCGGTGCCACACTGGGTGCCGATGCAGGGGCCATTCCGCTTCGCCGTCCTCGGCGATCCCATCGATCACTCCAGATCCCCGGCCATCCACACCGCCGCCCTGGACCACCTCGGTATCGAGGGCAGCTACGTGGCGACCCGCGCCGGCACTCGGGAGCTCCATGCCGCGGTGCAGGACCTCCGACAGGGGGCTCTCGACGGCTTCAACATCACGATGCCACTCAAGGCCGAGGCAGCCGCCCTCGCCGACAGCCTGACCGAGGAAGCGGCCCGCGCGGGATCGGTCAACACGATGCGGGCCCGGAACGGGGTTATCGAAGGTCTCAGCAGTGATGTCATCGCCTTCACACGGGCCATCCGGGATCCACGCTTCGACACCGGTGCCCCCCTTCTCGTCTTGGGCGCCGGGGGGGCGGCTGCCGCCGCCCTGGTCGGGGCGACTGGCCGAGACGTGTATCTGGCTGCCCGTGTCGAGAGTCGGGCCATGGAACTGGCCGAGAGAGTGGGAGTGGATGCCGGAGTGATCCCTTTCGGCACCGGTGTGGCGGGAGCGGTGGTCGTGAACGCCACACCACTCGGGATGAGTGCCGAGCGTCTTCCTGAGAGGGCCAGCCAGATCGCCTCCGGCATAATCGACCTCGCCTACGGCAACACCGAGACACCCGCTGTTGCCCAGGCACATGCGAAGGGCCTTCCGGTCATGGACGGGATCGAGTTCCTGGTGCTCCAAGCAGCCGCATCTTTCGAGTGGTGGCTCGGGCTCACGGCCCCGATCGAGGTGATGGCCGAGGCGGCCAGAAACGCCTAAAGGGATTCTCGCTTCGGACCGATCCGAATGCCGAGTCTTCAAACCAAGGAGTGGTCGAGGTGGCTCTTTCTGGAAACCTGGGATTCGTCCCCCTGGACGAAGTTCTGCGCCTCCTGATGAGGTCAGACCAGCGCGGGTCCGTCGAAGTGCGCGGTGAAGATGTCCGCGGCCGGATCTTCGTTGGTAAGAAGGGAATCGCCCTGGCCACCACGGTCGAGGACCGCGATCTGCACAAGCACCTGGTGAACTCGGGGTACGTCGACGATGGCTTCCTCCGCAAGGTGGTGTCAGGCGAGTCGACGTTCTCCGACCTCGATGATCGTGAGAGCTCGATCATCGAACTGCTTCGCGAGATCACCATCGAGAGCCTCTACCACCTGGGGACCAAGGGTTCGAGCTTCGAGGTGACCGAAGGCGCCGTGACCCCGTATGCCAGCCCTCGCCTCTTCGAGTTGGAAGCAGCCCTCGACGACTCGCGTCGCCGGGCCGACGAGTGGGCCGCCGTCTACCAGACCATCTCCGACCTGGACGCCACCATCCGGATGAATCGCGATGCCGGTAACCAAGAGGAGATCACCCTCAACCGTGAGGCGTGGCGTCTCCTCTGTGAGATCGGCGCGGGCGCCTCTGTGGCGGCCATCGCCGAGCGTTTGGGCACCACCACCTTCTGGATCGCCAAGGTCGCCGCCGATATGGCGGAGCGCCAGCTCCTCGTTTTCAGCGATGGATGGACAGAGCAGGCTGTTCCAGAGCCCGTGGAAGCCGCACCCTCGTTCTCGGAGCCAGCCATCCGGGCCGACTCCTGGTGGGTCGAGCCTCAGGACGAGGGTCAGGACCAGCCCGGCGCCACCATGGAGGACGAAGCAGGATTCGATGGCGAGTTCGACACCGACGGCGCCAATGACGGTGGCTACCACGAGGACGCAGTCTTCGGGCAGAGCCCCGATGTCACCGACGAGCCGGTGTCGGACGAGGCCAAGGAGAGCCGATTCGGGCATTTCGCCTGGGGGAGCCGGCCAACCGACGAGATCACCTCCGAGGAGGAGCCCGAAGCCGCGGCCGGAGAGCAGTCGGATGCCGTTGCCGAGACGCCTTCCGATCAGGGCGCGGCCGAGCAGGGCGTCGAAGAGGACACCGAAGCCTTCCTCGAGAAGGTGTTCTCGCAGCTCGATGTCAACGACAAGGCGGACGTCGAGGAGGAGGGCCACGGGCTGCTGCGCCGCCGGCGAATGGGCTCGGTCCTCAAGGAGATCGACGAGGACTGACGGCGACAGCCGCGACCCGTCAACACCAACCCGACCACTAAGTTGCTCCGGCGATGACCACGATCGTCGCCGGAGCATTTGGCTTCCTGGGGGCGCTCGTCGCCCACGATCTCGCCACCCAGGTGTTACACGATCAGCCGCTGCGCCCACTCGCCGGCACCTGCCCGCGGTGTGGCACCCGCCGAGGTTGGTTCTCGCTTCATTGCGACTCCTGCGGGCGAAGGGTTGGGAGGGAGGCCCTCCTCGTTCTGCTCGGTGTTGCGGCTGCGGCGGGCTTCGCCAACACGCTGGGCCCGGGATGGGCACTGATCCCGTACCTCGGGTTCCTCTGGCTGACGATCGCTCTGGGCATCACCGACATAGACGCCTTTCGCATCGTCGACAGGCTCAACATCCCGGGCACGATTGCCCTCGTCCTCGCCCTGGGAGCTGCATCGCTGGCCGATGGAACCCCCGGGAACTGGGTGCGTGGGCTGTTGGGAGGCCTCGCCTATTTCGCCGGCACCAACCTCCTGTTTCTGCTCGTCCGGGGTCGGGGCTTTGGATATGGCGATGTGAAGCTGTCGGTCGTCCTGGGGGTGTTCACCGCATATCTCTCTTGGGGCACCCTGGGATGGTCGGTCTTTATCACCGCCGTCATCGGTGGTCTCATATCGATCGGGGTGCTCGGTGTTGGACTGATGGTCGGTGCCCGTCGCAGGCGGGCCGGCCAGGCCGAGGTGCCGATGCGGGAAGTCATGAAGGCCGAGGTGCCATACGGGCCGGCGATGATCCTCGGTGCGTGGGTCGCCATCGTCCTGGCGGGGCTCGGCGCTTTCGCACTCCCGACGTAGCATCATCGCATGTTGCGCTTCATGACGGCCGGTGAGTCCCACGGGCCCGGGCTCGTCACGATCGTGGAGGGTTTGCCGCGGGGACTCGAGGTGTCCGCCGAGCAGATCACCGACGAGCTGGCCCGTCGCCGCATGGGGTATGGCCGCGGCAAGCGCATGGCGATCGAGAGAGACGAGATCGAGCTCCTGGGCGGCATTCGTCACGGGGCCACGCTGGGGTCGCCGGTCGCCGTGCTCATCCGGAACACGGAGTGGCCGAGGTGGTCGGAGGAGATGAGCCCGGAGCCGGCCATGACCAGGAAGCAGGTGACTCGGCCCCGGCCCGGACATGCCGACCTGTCGGGGATGCTCAAGTACGACACCGACGACGCCCGGGACATCCTGGAGCGAGCTTCGGCCCGGGAGACGGCGGCGCGCACCGTGGCCGGGATCGTCTCCAAGATCATGCTCGCGACCGTGGGCGTGCAGGTGCTCAGCCATGTGGTCGCCATCGGGCCTGCGACCAGCGAGGGCCCCATGCCCGGGCCGGAAGACCAGGATCGAATCGATGACAGCCCGGTCCGTTGTCTCGACCCCACCGCAGAGGCCGCGATGATCGCCGCCATCGAGGACGCCAAGGAGCAACGTGACACCTTGGGGGGTGTGTTCGAGATCCTCGCCTTCGGTGTTCCGCCGGGCATCGGCTCCCATGTCCACTACGACCGAAAGCTCGACGGCCTGCTCGCCGGCGCCATCATGTCGATCCCAGCCATCAAGGGCGTCGAGATTGGCGATGGGTTCGAGGTAGCCGGGCTGCCCGGGTCGAAGTCACACGACGAGATCCTGCTCGAGGGGACCGGCCTGACCCGCGCCACCAACCGGGCGGGAGGCACCGAGGGTGGGATGAGCAACGGTGAGACCATTCGAGTGCGAGGGGCCATGAAGCCGATATCCACGCTCATGCGGCCACTTCGGACGATCGACATGACGACCGGTGAGGCGGCCGAGGCCGTGAGGGAGCGATCCGATGTCTGCGCGGTGCCCGCGGCTGGAGTGGTCGGTGAGCAGATGGTCGCATTCGTCCTCGCTGCCGAGTTCCAAAGGAAGTTCGGAGGGGACACGGTCGAAGAGTTCGTCGCCGCAGCAGACCGTTACAAGGCGGGTCTCGCCAAGCGGCCTGTCAGAGGATGAGGGCGCCCTGAGGAGCGAATCGCTTTGGAAACCCTGATCGTCGCCGGCGTCACCGAGATGGTGGTGGGGAGAGGCCTACCCCACCCGATCCTCCCTGCACGGGTCGAGCGACAGCGGGTCGCTCTCGTCACCCAGCCAGGAGCGACACATATCGCACTCGAGGTGGCACAACGGCTCCGGGACGACGGGCTGCAGGTGGAGGTCATCGGGCTTCCTGACCGAGAGGAGGCGAAGACACTGATCGTGGCCGGCTCCGTCTACGAGGCCCTGGCCCGATTCGGGCTGGGGCGCCACGACACCGTGGTGGGAGTCGGCGGCGGCTCGGTCTCCGATCTCGCAGGGTTCGTGGCGGGAACCTGGCTACGCGGCGTCGAAGTGGTCCATGTGCCAACCACTCTGCTGGCCGCAGTCGATGCCTCCATCGGGGGCAAGACCGGTGTCAACCTCGCGGGCAAGAACCTGGTCGGGCTGTTCTGGCACCCGACCAGGGTCATCGTTGATGTCGCGACCCTGGAAGAGCTGCCCTCCATCTTGCGGCGCGAAGGCCTGGCCGAGGCGCTCAAGACCGGGCTGGTCGGTGACCGGGATCTCTTCGAGCTGCTGGAGAGGGATCGGGAGTCGGCGTCGCTCGAGGAAGTGGTGACGAGAGCCGCAGCGGTGAAAGTGAGGGTGGTCGGCGAGGACGAGAGGGATACTGGTCTCCGGGCCATCCTCAACTTCGGCCACACCATCGGCCACGCCGTGGAGTACGCCTCGCCGCTGTCCCACGGGGAGTCCGTCGCAGTGGGCATGGTGGCGGCGTGCCGGATCTCCGAGCACCGTCTCCGCTTCCAGGCCATGGATCGGGTCACCGCGGCCATAGCCGGGCTGGGACTACCGACCCGGGTGGACGGCCTCGAGCGGGCACGGGTCGAAGATCTGCTCCGTCACGACAAGAAAAGGGACGCAGGCGGGATCAGAATGGTCCTCCTCCGTGCCCTGGCCGATCCCGTCATCGAGCACGTGGAAGAACATGACGTCGACCTCGGGCTCGACGCAATCGGGCTCTGACCGGTTTATCTTCCGACCTCGGCAGCTACCAGACTTGGGACAATGATCAGCACCAATGACGTCAAGCCGGGGATGGCGCTGCAGCTCTCGGACGGCCTGTTCAGCATCGTCGAGTACCAGCACGTCAAGCCAGGCAAGGGGCGGGCCTTCGTTCGCATGAAACTCAAGAACATCGAGACCGGGCAGGTCCTCGATCGCACCTTCAGGGCCGACGAGAATGTGGACCAGGCGATCATCGAGCGTCGAGACCATCAGTACCTCTACCAGGACGATCTCGGCTTCCACTTCATGAACCTCGAGGACTACGGCCAGATCGCACTGAGCAGCGATGACGTCGGGCAGGTTGCGGGTTACCTGGTCGAAGGGACGACGGCCAGCCTCTCGCTCTACAAGGGCACGCCGGTCGCAGTCGAGCTTCCCGCTGCCGTCGAGCTCGAGGTGACCTACGCCGAGCCGGCTGTCAAGGGGGACACCCGGACCGGCGCGACCAAGCCAGTCACCCTCCAGACCGGGATCCAGATCCAGGTCCCGCTCTTCGTCGAGCAGGGCGACCGGGTCAAGGTCGATACCCGGTCAGGTGAGTATCTGACCAGGCTATGAGCAGCGAGGAGCCACGAGACGTCGCGCTTCAGGCTCTATATCAGGCCGAGGTCTCCGGGGACAGCAGCGAGTTCGACGACCTCGGGGGCAAGGCGGGATTCCTGGTCCGGGGTGTCCTCGCGCACAAGGAGGAGCTCGACAACGAGATCGAATCGGCGTCGGAGCACTGGAGTGTGGCCCGCATGCCTGTGATCGACAGATCCATCCTCCGCCTCGGCCTGTTCGAGCTCCGCCACGGACCGGACACCCCTATGGCAGTGGTGGTGTCGGAGGCTGTTCGTCTCGCCAAGACCTATTCGACCGAGCGGTCCGGCGCCTTCGTCAATGGCGTCCTCGCCTCCCTCGCCCGCACTGCGAGATCCTGAGCGAAATTGGGAGCCACCGTGTCGCATAGGGCAACGCATCGTCCCAATTTCGAGGAGACTTTGGGAATGGGCACCGAGGACCACTAAGGTCGCCACG
>JAICNB010000127.1 GCA_025928935.1 Acidimicrobiia bacterium | reverse complement strand
GGCGCTCGATCGCGGCCGCGTTGGCCGACAGGTCGACCCATACCCAGCCGCCGTAAACAGCGACCCCTAGATCCACGAGGGGGTAGTCGGCGGTGTCGAAGTCGTCGCTCATCGTGAATCGGGGGGCGGTTCGCAGCGACCCGTCGAATCGATAGGACCAGCTGTGATAGGGGCAGCGGATCTGGCGAGAATCGAACGCGGCGCCGATCGGGGCCAACTCGTGGCCCCGGTGACGGCAGACGTTGGAGAAAGCGCGCAATGATCCATCGCGGTCCCGGCTCAGCAGCACTCCTTCGCCGGCGACGGCCACGGCACGCAGTTGTCCCGGTGCGACCAGCTCGTCGAGACGACCCACACAGGTCCACGTCGACTGCCACAGGTTCTCCTGCTCCCAGGCGAGGACGTCGGGGGAGAGGTACGCCTCAGCCGGGAATGTGAGGCTCGACCCGAACGAGTCGAGGACTCTCATCACCTGGTCCTGGTCCAACGGTGCCGGGTTCATCCGATTCTCTCCTGCCGCCGGCTGCATGGTCAGTGTATCCTGAACGACGGGTCAGGATACCGAAAGGAAGGTGGCTCATGTCCTCCGTGGGTGCGCAAGTCTCGGCTCTCGACGACTTGATCGCAAGAGAGCGGCAGAGTTTCCTCGACAGGGCTCCCAGGGCCACCGAGATGGCCGGGACGGCCGCCAGGTCCTTGGCAGGGGGCGTCACCTCCAGCTGGCAGATCTCCGATCCTCAGCCGATCTGGATCGACCGCGGTCTCGGGTCGAGGGTCTGGGACGTCGACGGGAACGAGTACATCGACCTCCACGGCGGCTACGGCGCCATGCTGGCCGGTCACGCTCACCCGGCGGTGGTTGCCGCCGTCTCGGAGCGGGTGCGCAAGGGCACCCACTTCGCTCAGCCGACTGCCGACGCCATCGTCGTGGCAGAGGAGCTCTCCGACCGTTACGGCTTCCCGCTCTGGAGGTTCGGCAACTCCGGCACCGAGGCGACGATGGACGCCATCCATCTCATGCGGGCCATCACCGGAAGGGACCTGATCATCAAGTTCGAGGGGGGCTATCACGGCCATCACGACTCGGTGATGGTCTCGGTGTGGAACGAAGAGGGTCTGGGCGCAGAGTCGAGCCCGAAGAGTGTCCCTGCCGGGAGCGGGATTCCCCAAGCCATCGTCGATCTCACCCTGATCGCCAGCTTCAACCATCTCGAATCGGTGAGCCGTCTCCTCGAGGAGCACGAAGGAGAGGTGGCCGGAGTCATCGTCGAGCCGGTGCTCCAGAACTGTGGTGTCCTGCTTCCCGAGCCCGGGTTCCTTCAGGGTCTGCGTGACCTGACCCGCAGACACGGTGCCCTACTCACCTTCGACGAGGTCAAGACCGGTCTCACGGTCGGCAAGGGTGGTGCGACTCGCCGATTCGGCGTGCGGCCCGACATCGTCTGTCTGGCCAAGTCACTGGGAGGGGGGCTGCCCATCTCCGCAATCGGTGGCACCGAGGAGGTGATGGGCCATATCGTCGACGGGAGCTACGAGCAGGTCGGGACGTTCAACGGCAACCCGCTGTCGCTGGCCGCGGCCCGGGCGATGCTGGAGGAAGTGATGGTCGAGGACACATACGAGCACCTCGACCAGATCCAGACCCGTATGGAGAAGGGGGCCAACGAAGTGGTCGGCCGTCACGGTTTGGTGGCCCACGTGGCCACTGCAGGCGCCAAGGGAAGTGTCATCTACTGCGCCGAGCCGATGCGGACGTATCGCGACTTCCTCGCCGTCGATGGGCGTTACGCCCAGGCCGCGTGGCTCTACCAATACAACCGCGGCGTCTTCCTCCCGCCCTGGGGCAAGGGTGAGCAGTGGCTGCTCTCGGTCCAGCACACGGTCGAAGACGTCGACCGCTATCTGGAGACGCTGGACGGTTTCGCGGGCGTCATCTCTGCGTGATGCGGGTCTAGGCTCGCACGGCTGATGAGTGGCGTCGTCGAACTGGTCGACCTGGCCAAGTACTACGGGCAGAACCCGGCCGTCGACCACATCGACCTCCGCATCGAGGACGGCGAGTTCTTCTCCCTCCTCGGGCCGTCGGGATGCGGTAAGACAACCACGCTGCGGCTGATCGCGGGATTCGAACGGCCCGACAGCGGGGCCATCCTCATCGATGGCGTCGATCAAGCAGGGACCCCACCACACAAGCGGCCGGTCAACACCGTCTTTCAGAGTTATGCCCTGTTCCCCCACATGAACGTCGCCGACAACGTCGCCTTCGGGCTCGCCTACCAGGACGTCCCCAAGGCGGAGCGCAACGGCCGGGTGGCGGAGGCCCTCGAGCGCGTCCACCTGAGCGGGATGGGGAGCCGGAAACCCACCCAGCTCTCAGGTGGGCAACAGCAGAGAGTGGCCCTGGCCAGGTCGTTGGTGTTGAGCCCGTCGGTTCTCCTGCTCGACGAGCCTCTTGGAGCTCTCGACGCCAAGCTGCGCAAGGCGCTCCAGGTGGAGCTCAAGCGCCTCCAGGAGGACCTGGAGATCACCTTCATCTATGTCACCCACGATCAGGAAGAGGCGATGACGATGTCCGACAGGATCGCGGTGATGACCGAAGGCACCGTTGAGCAGATGGGGACGCCGTCAGAGATCTACGAGGCCCCTCGGTCCAGTTACATCGCCGACTTTCTCGGTGTGTCCAACCTCATGTATGCCGATGCGGTGGGCCCAGGTCGGGTTCGGCTGGGCGGCAGAGAGTTGGGCTGTGTCGACCGCGACGGAGCGACCGGGGAAGTGACCGTGAGCATCCGTCCAGAGCGTGTCGGGATCCACGCCCCCGACTTCGGCGGCGAGAACACTCTGGTTGGCGAAATCGAGAGGGTCGTGTTCGCCGGTCCGCTCCTCAATGTCCTGGTCACCGTCGAGGAGGTGGGGACGGTCCAGGTGACCGTACCCAATCAGGGCGGGTCTTTCCCCTGGGACTGGCCCGACAAGGTTGCTCTTCAGTTCCCACAGGACGCACTCAGGATCGTGTCAGAGACCGGCACCGCAACCGAGGAGTTGGAGCCCGAGTACCACGAAGATCAAGAGGTGTGACGGGCGGCGAGGAGGCGGCGCCCGATCTTCCGAAGCTCGTTTCGCAGCTCCTCGGGTGATTCCACATCGAACTCCCAGGGCAGGCCGAGCAGGTAACGAGCCAGCCAGCCCATGTCATCGGCGCCGATGACGAGACGGGTGGTG
>JAICNB010000090.1 GCA_025928935.1 Acidimicrobiia bacterium | reverse complement strand
TCGGCGTCGTGGCGATGGTGGCGGGCCTCGTCGCCATCCTGCTCGTCGACCCCGGGGAGGCCAGCCCGACCGGGGGCGTGCTAGTCAGGGTGGGCGCGGTGCTCGGGGCCCTGGCCCTGGTTCTGCCCGGGTTGCGCAAACCGTCGCTATCCACGGCGTTGATCGCCGGAGCCGGACTGGTCCTGGTCATGGCCAGACCGGGGCTCGTCTGGGCGGCCTTGATCGGGTGGGTAGCTTGGGTCCTGCTCTCCCGTCAGCGAAGGACGTCGAGCAGCGACTCGTAGACCCAGGACAGGTCGGAGATCCGGACCGACTCCCCCGGCTTGTGGGCGAGCGCGGGCTCACCCGGGCCGAAGTTCACCGCAGGGATGCCGGCCATCGACAGCTGGGCGACGTCGGTCCACCCCTGTTTCCCCTGCAGCGGTGCTCCGGTCCGATCGAGCAGGGCACGGAAAAGAGGGTGGTCGAGGTCGACCGAGCCCGCCGGGGCGAGATCGGTCACCTCGACCCGGTCGGCGTCGGCGCACACCTCGTGCAATCGGGCCACCTCGGCGTCCGGGTCCCGATCGGGGGCGAACCGGTAGTTCACGTTCAGCACGAACTCCCCAGGGATCACGTTTCGGGCCACACCGCCATGGGCCGTGGTCACCGACATCACCTCGAGGAACTCGAGGCCATCGATCACGTGAGCCTCGGGTTGGAGAGAGCGCATCGCAGTCAGGAACCCGGCGGCCTTGGTGACGGCGTTGTCGCCCAGCCAGGGCCGGGCCGAATGGGCCGGCTCGCCTATGAAGACGACGTCGGCGTTGATGACGCCCTGGCACCCCGCCTCGACGGTGCGATCGGTGGGCTCGAGCACGACGGCGGCCGAAGAGGCCCGCAACCAGGAGGCCTCATCGAGAACAGGCTTCAGCTGATTCCCGGGGAGAGGTCCCTCCTCACCGGCATAGAAGACCGCGGCGACTTGGCCCGGGCCCAGCTCCTCGAGCACGTGGATCATCACCGCCAGCCCGGATTTCATATCGGTGGCACCCAGGCCATGGATCCGCTCCGCATCGACCCGGGACCGGCTGTCTCCCTGAGCCGGCACCGTGTCGAGATGTCCCGCGAGGATGACGGCCCCGTCGATGGGCGTCCCGACGACCAGCGAGTCGGCAATCGCCTGCTTTGGCATGGCGCCCAGGCGCTCGGCGATGGCGTCACGCAAGGTGGCCTCGGCTCCGGTGATCGAGGGGATGTCGACCAGCCAGCTGACCGTGTCGACCAGGTCGGTCAAAGCTGGACGTCCAGCTCGCGGAGGAACTCGTTGAGGGTGGTCTTCTCGTCCGTGGCCGCAGTCCGCCTGCCGATGATCAAGGCGCAGGTCAGGTCGTAGCTGCCGCTGGGGAACTGCTTGGGCCTCGTCCCGGGCACAACCACCGAGCCCGCCGGGACCCGGCCTCGATGCTCGACCGGCTCGGGCCCGGTCACGTCGATGATGGGGGTGGAGGCGGTGAGGACGGTGTTGGCGCCGAGCACCGCCCTCTCCTCGACGATGGTGCCCTCCACCACGATCGACCGGCTCCCGATGAACGCGCCATCTTCGATGATGACCGGGCGGGCACCGGGCGGCTCGAGGACTCCGCCAATGCCCACTCCACCGGAAAGGTGCACGTCTCTTCCGATCTGGGCGCAGGACCCAACCGTGGCCCAGGTGTCGACCATCGTCCCCGCCCCGACCCGGGCCCCGATGTTCACGTAGCCGGGCATGACGATGACACCTGGCTCGCAGAAGGCCCCGTATCGGACGGTGCCCGGTGGCACCACCCGGATCCCCTGTTCGGCCAGGCCTGACTTGAGCGGGATCTTGTCGTGGTATTCGTAGGGCCCGACCTCGATGGTCTCCATCTGACGAAGGCGGAAGTAGAGGAGGATCGCCTCCTTGACCCATTCGTTGACCACCCACTCGCCGTCGACCTTGTCCGCCACCCTCACCTCACCCCGATCGAGCGATGCGATGGCCACTTCGACGTCGTCACGAGCGGCCTCGGTCTCGATCTCTCCGGCGAAGGCGGCCCGGATCACGTTGGGGTCGGCTGAATCGGTCATCAGGGCAGGTTGCGGGCAGGGTAATTGCCCAGACCCACCGCTACGGTGCGTCGATGTCGTATCGCCTGGTCTACGTAGGGCTGGCCCTCGTCGCGGTGGCTGCGATCGCGTTCGGAATCGCCTTCAATCGCAGCGGGGAGGCAGTGGTCCTCCCTGCCCAGGTGGAAGCGATCTCGCCTCAGCCCGGGGACCTGGTGCCGCCCCAGACCAACGTGGAGATCGATCTGCCGGTCGCCTACCAGGCAGACATCTACATCGACGGGTGGCTGGTGCAGGATGCGGTGTTCGTCGAGGGCACCGGTGTCTATCGATGGGCCCCCTCGCCGGAGAACCCCACCATCACGGAGTGGTCGCCCGGGGAGCACACCGTGCGGGTGGTGTGGGACAAGGTCAGCGGCTTACCCGACCCGGGTGAGTACCAATGGACGTTCCGGGTCGGTTGACGGATCGGTAGCTTCGTGTGGTGGAGCGCACGGACGTAAGCCCGGATATCTTCATCGCCTCCCTTCCCGAGCCTCTTCGCACCGACCTGGGGCGGGTGGATGCGGTGGTGAGCAAGGTGATGAAGGGGCACTCCCGTGTCCTCTGGGGAGGCAAGTTCTGGGGCGGGTCGGAGCAGAGCATCATCGGCTATGGCGATCACACCTATCAGCGGTCGGACAAGAAGACGGTGGACTGGTTCATCGTCGGCCTGGCCCCTCAGAAGAATTACAACAGCCTCTACGTCAACGCCTCCGATGACGAGGGATACCTGATCCGGAAGTACGCCGACCGGCTGGGCAAGGCGAAGGTCCGGAGTGCCGCCATCACCTTCAAGAGTGCGGATGATCTGGACTTGGGTGTAGTGGAAGAAGTCGTCACCCTGGCCCGGGACCGGCTGTCCTAGCAGGGAGGACCGAAAGGCCCGTCTCGAGCAACTTCTTGAAGGTCTCCCCGTCGAGGATCGGGATACCCAGCTCCTCGGCCTTGCGGGTCTTCGAGGCCCCCGGCGAGTCCCCCACGATCAGGGCCGTGGTCTTGGACGACACCGAACCGGTGGCCTTGCCTCCTCTCACCTCGATGGCGGCCTGTGCCTCCTCCCTCGTGAAACCCTCCACCGTGCCCGAAACGACGAAGGTCGCTCCCGCGAGCAGGTCGCCGGCGACGCCCGCCTCCACCTCCTCCTCGAGACGCACACCCGCCTTTCCCAGCTTGGCCACCAGATCACGATTGATCGGGTCGGCCGACCACTCGGCGACTCCACGGGCGATGGTCGGGCCGATCCCCTCCGCCTCGGCGATCTCCTCCTCACTAGCCGCCATCAGCTTGGGCAGCCCGCCGAAGTGCCGGACGAGGGTGCGGGCGATGGTGCCCCCGACATGCCGGATACCGAGTGCGGTGAGCAGCCTCGCCACGGGTCGGTCTTTGGCCGAGGTGATGGCGCGCTCGAGGTTGCTGACCGAGATCTCGCCCCAGCCTTCACGACCTCGCAGCGCGCCGACATCGAAGGTGAAGATGTCGGCGGGGTCGGTGATCAGCCCTTCCCCGAGCAGGAGGTCGATGGTCTTGTAGCCCATGTGCTCGATGTCCATGCCGCCCCTGGAGGTGAAATGGAACAGCCACTCCCGCACGCGGGATGGGCAGTCGAATCCTCCCGTGCATCGGGCCACCGCCTCGCCTTCCACCCTCACGATCGGGTTGCCGCAGAAAGGGCAGGCCTTTGGCATGGACCATTTCTTCTCCTTCCCGGTGCGGGCCGAGGCAACCGGTCCGACCACCTCGGGGATCACGTCCCCGGCACGGCGGACGATCACCTGGTCGCCGATCCTCACGTCTTTGAGCGCGACCTGGTCTGCGTTGTGCAGGGTGGCCAACCCCACCGTGGCGCCACCCACGAAGACCGGCTCGAGCACGGCAAACGGGGTGGCGGCCCCGGTCCGGCCGATGTTGATCTGGATGTCCCGCAGCAGGGTGACCTGCTCCTCGGGGGGGAACTTGTAGGCGATGGCCCATCTCGGTGCCTTGGCGGTGAAGCCGAGCGCATCCTGGTCGGTGAGGGCGTCGACCTTGATGACCACCCCGTCTGTCTGGTATCCGGTCTCGTGCCGCCCCCTCTCGGCGCGGGCCACGTAGTCGAGGACCTCGTCGATGGTGCCGAGCTGCTCGCTGGCCGGGTTGGTGCGGAAACCGGAATCTCGCAGGTACTGCATGGTCTCGGTGTGGCTGGCGAAAGACGGACCGCCCTCGACCAGCCCGAGCTGGTAGACCCATATCGCGAGGTTGCGTGAGGCGGTGACAGTCGGGTCCTTCTGGCGGACCGAGCCCGCCGCCGCGTTGCGCGGGTTGGCGAAGATCCTGTCGCCGGCCTCGGCTTGACGCTTGTTCAGGCCCTCGAAAGCGCTCTCCGGCATGTAGACCTCACCCCGCACCTCGAGGATCTCGGGAGGATTCGCACCGAGGAGACGGAGAGGCACCGACTTGATGGTTCGGAGGTTGGCGGTGATGTCCTCTCCGGTGACACCGTCACCCCTGGTGGCCCCCGTGTCGAGCACCCCGTCGCGATAGGTCAGGACCACCGCGAGGCCATCGATCTTCAGCTCGGCGGCGTACCCGACCGGCGCCCTCCCCAGCTGGCGCTCCATGCGCTGCTCCCAGGCCATGAGCATCTCCGCCGAGTCGGCGTTGTCGAGTGAGAACATCGGCCGCAGATGCCGGATTGGTGCAAACAGGGCGCCAACGGGGGCTCCGACCCGCTGGGTCGGGCTATCCGGGGTGATCAGCTCCGGGTTCTCCTCCTCGATCCGTCGCAAGTCTGCGATGAGGGCGTCGAACTGGGCATCGGAGATGATCGGGTCGTCGAGCACGTGATAGCGATAGAGATGCTCGTTCACCTGCGAGCGCAACTCCTCGATCGCGGTGGAGACATCTGCCATCGTGACCCGACGTTACCGCCGGTATGTCACACGAAAGTGTCGGCGACCAGGGCGCCTCCGAGGACCATGTCATCGTCGTAGAAGGCAACGGTCTGACCGGGCGCCACCGCCTCCTGCCGGTCGGTGAAGAGGAGCCGATCCCCATGGATGGTGGCCTCCACCGGCTCACCGTGGGCCCGGTATTGGGCCATGACCCGGCCGGAAACCGGGTGGCCGACGGACCAGGTGAGCTGACTGACCCTGGCCCCCGCCACCGCCAGCTCATCCCGACGTCCAAGCACCACCGTCGAGCTCCCGGCGTCGATCCTCACCACGAACCTCGGCTCACCCAGTGCCACCCCAAGGCCCCGGCGCTGCCCGATGGTGAACCCGGCGATGCCGTCGTGACGGCCGAGCTCGACACCGTCGGTGCCCGTCACCCGCCCTGGCTCGAACACCTCGGGTGCAGCCTCACGGAGGAAGCCCCGGTAATCACGCTGTCCGACGAAGCAGATGTCCATCGACTCCGGCTTGGCCGCGGTCCGCAATCCCATGTCAGCCGCGATCGTCCGCACGTCGGCCTTGGTCAGCTCACCGACCGGGAGGACGACCCGGGACAGCTCGCCCTGGGTGAGCATGGACAAGACGTACGACTGGTCTTTTGCCCGGTCCTGGCCGCGAAGAAGTCGCCATTTCCCACCGACGTTGGCGTTTCGGGCGTGGTGCCCGGTGACCAGGAACTCGGAGTCGAACTCGGCCAGGCTCCCCAGGAGCCGGTCGAACTTGACCGTCCGGTTGCACTCGATGCAGGGGTTGGGAGTACGTCCTGATCCGTAGTCCCGGACGAAGCGATCCACCACACCATCCCGGAACTCCTCGGTGTAGTCGAGGACGTAATAGGGGATGTCGAGCTGAGCGGCCACCCGGCGGGCGTCCTCGGCGTCGGACACGGTGCAACAACCGGCCGTCGGCGCCTCCCCGTTGGGACCGGACCAGAGCTTGAGGGTGACTCCGATGACGTCGTGCCCTTCCTCGCGCATCAGGGCCGCGGCAACCGACGAGTCGACACCCCCAGACATGGCGACCAGGACCTTCATCTCAGCTCCTCGACGAGCGAGACGACGACATTGGCCGCCTCGATGGCCTCGTCGGCCGTGCTGTTCCACCCAAAGCTGAACCTCACGCTCTCCCGAGCCTCCCCAGGGCTCAGACCCATCGCCTCCAGCACGTGTGAGACCTCGGACGCCCCCGACTGGCAGGTCGAGCCGGCCGAAGCGGCGATGCCGGCGCGGTCGAGCCGCATGAGCAGGGTCTCGTTGCGCACACCGGGTATTCGCACGTTGAGATGATGCGCGGAGCGGTTGAGCTCCGGAGTGTTGACCTGAAGGTCGGGGATCCCGACCATGACCCGCTTCTCGAAGTCATCGCGGATCTGGCCCACCTGGCTCCGGAACCGGGATCGGTCCGTTACAGCGGCCTCCATCGCATGGGCCAGCCCGACAGCCCCGGCGACGTCGTGGGTACCCGACCGTCGGCCCAGCTCCTGGCCGCCGCCATGGAGCAGGGGTTCCAGAGGCGTGCCCTCACGCACGTAGAGGACCCCGGTGCCTTTGGGGCCGCCGAACTTGTGCCCCGTGATGCTGAGTAGGTCTACACCGAGACGCGCTACGTCGATCTCCTCGGAGGAGAATGCCTGCACCGCATCGGCGTGGAACAACACCTCGCCGTGGCGATCTCTGACCGCCGCCGATAGCGCCGGGATGTCCTGGATCACACCCGTCTCGTTGTTGAGGTACATGACCGAGACAACCGCGGTGTCGCCGTCGACCGCATCGAAAAGGGCGGGCGCGTCGACGAGGCCATCACGGCCCACTCCGACGAGCCTGGTGGGGGCGCCGATCCGGCGAAGGAAGTCCGTGGTCTCCAGCACCGCCTCGTGCTCGGTGGCCACGGTCACCACGCCGCGACGGGATCTGCGGTTCAGCGAAGCCCCCTTGATGGCGAGGTTGTCCGACTCGGTGCCCCCCGAGGTGAACACGATCTCCGAAGGCCTTGCCGCGATGGTGTCGGCTACCCGCTCCCGTGCCTCCTCCAATGCGTTCTTGGCGCGTCGGGAGACGTCGTGGACACCCGATGAGTTGCCGAAGACGTCGTCGGCGAATGGGCGCATCGCATCCCAGACGCCGGGGCGCATCGGAGTGGTGGCGGCATGGTCGAGATAGATCACGTCGCGCCCAATTGTCGCAGCCCCGGCGGGCTGTCAGGATCTCTCCGATGGCGAGGCCGATCGATCTGACCATCACGTTCGACGCACGACCCGACCGGGTGTGGGCCGAGCTGGCCGACCTCGGCTCTCATCCGGAGTGGATGAGCGACGCGGCGACCGTGCGGTTCATCGGTGAGCAGAGGACCGGGGTGGGGACCCGGATCGTCGCGGCGACGAGGGTCGGGCCCTTGAAGGCCCGAGACGTGATGAATGTCGTCGAGTGGGTCGAGGGGCGAACCATCGCCGTCGAGCATGTCGGATCGGTCAAAGGATCCGGGCGATTCGAGATCCGGCCGATTTCAGACGGCACCGAGATGACGTGGCACGAGGTTCTCCGCTTTCCCTGGTGGATGGGAGGCCCGGTTGCAGAGTGGATCGCCGGCCCGATCCTCAGGAGTATCTGGACGGGGAGCCTGGAGCGCCTGAAGCGCCGAGTCGAGCTCAGCGGCCATTGAACTCCGCCTCCCTCTTGGCGATGAACGCGGCCACACCCTCGCGGGCGTCTTCGGTCTGGAAGGACTGGTTGAAGGCGTCGCGCTCGATGAGAAGCCCTTCGCCGACAGGGGTGCCGAAACCTTTGTTGAGAGCGCGTTTGGCTGCCGCGATGGCGACGGTCGGCTTGGTTGCCCATTCACGGGCGGATTCCATGGTGGCGGTTTCGAGCTCAGCGGACAGAAACACCTTGTCGGCGAGACCGATCTCCAGCGCCTCGTCGGCGTCCACCTGGCGTCCGCTCAGGACCATCTCCTTGGCCTGCTGGTAGCCGACGAGACGGGCCAGCCGCTGTGTGCCCCCCGCACCCGGGATCAGACCGAGCAGGATCTCGGGCTGGCCCACCCTGGCGTCGGCGGCCAGGTAGCGATAGTCCGCCCCCATGGCCAGCTCGAGCCCACCCCCGAGCGCATATCCATGTACGGCGGCGATGGTCGGCTTCTCCAGGTTCTCGAGGGCCGTAATCGCCTCCTGCAGCGTCCAGGCACTCCGCTCCTCGACTCCTGCGTCGAAGCTGGCCTGGAATCCTTTGATGTCGGCGCCGGCGGCGAAGTGCGGTTCTCCGGTGACCACCACCGCCCTCACCTCGGGATCGGCGCACTCGAGGAACGCGGTCTTCAGCTCCAGGGCGAATTCCTCGTTGAGGGCGTTCACCGGGGGACGGTCCAGGGTGACGACGCCGACCGCGTCGTCGATGTCGACTCGGACGAATTCCATTCAGGCAGGCTAGTTGTGGGTGGTTTCGGGAGAGGCCGGGGCGGCTGCCCCTAGGTTCGTCGCCCGGCCAGCTCCAGGATGCGAGGATGGGGTGGGGGTCGTCGGGGTGGGTAGACCTCATCGTCGTGTCTCCGGAACAGAGGAAGCCCATCTGGGTCGGTCTCGATCTTCCACCCATGCTCGTGGACGAACCGGTGGTGGTAACCACACAACAAGATCAGATTGTCCAGATGGGTGGGCTCGCCCTGGGACCAGTGTCGGCGATGGTGACCGTGAACGAAGTGTCTCTCCGGACAGCCGGGGACCCGGCAGCCGCCATCCCGGAACCAGAGTTGACGCCGCAGCCAGGCCGGTGTGAGGCGGGAGCCGACGCCCGATCCCCAGCACCCGACGATGGTCGGTG
>JAICNB010000099.1 GCA_025928935.1 Acidimicrobiia bacterium | reverse complement strand
TCACTCTCTTCCAGCGGTTGCTGGCTGTAATCGCGAATCGCCCGCAGCCGGAGGATCTGTTCGTAAAGCTCGGGTCGCCGCTGCATCAATCGAGAACCACAGACGAGATGGTCCGCAGTCGCTCCAGGTCGTGGTGAGCGTCCATATATCGAATGGATCCCGTCTTCGAGCGCATGATGACCGAGTGAGTCACCACCCGGTCTCCGAGAAAGTCCACCGCACGCAGGTACTCACCTCCGGTGACTCCCGTTGCGGCGAAGAAAACGTTGTTGGAGCCAACGAAGTCGTTGGTGGTGAGGATCTGCTCGAGGTCGAGGCCGTCGTCGATCGCATAGTTGCGCTCGGCGTCGTCGCGAGGCCACAGTTTTCCCTGGAGTTCTCCCCCCATGCACTTGAGGGCAGCGGCGGCGATGACTGCCTCGGGGGACCCGCCAATGCCAAGCAGAACATCAATCGTGCTTTCCTCGCGTGCAGTGGAAATGGCCCCCTGAACGTCACCGTCCCGGATCTGGCGGATGCGGCCCCCGCAACGTCGGACTGCCTCGATATAGATCTGGTTCCGGGGCCGGTCGAGAATGATGACCTGCAAGTCGGAAATGTCCTTGCCTTTGGCTTTGGCGACCCGTTTCAAGTTGTGCTCGACCGGGGCGTCCAGCTCGACCAGTCCCGCGGCTTCGGGACCGACTGCGATCTTGTCCATGTAGACGAGGCGACCGGGTGCGTACATGAGACCCCGTCCCTCGGCCACGGCGATTACGGCCAGCGCTCCGGGCTCTCCCTTGGCGGTAAGGGTGGTGCCGTCGACCGGGTCGACCGCGACTTCCACCTGCAGGCCCCGTCCGGTTCCCACCCGCTCCCCGTTGTAAAGCATCGGTGCCTGGTCCTTCTCCCCTTCTCCGATAACGACGACGCCGTCGATGTCCAATGTCGACAGGTGTGCTCTCATACCGTCGACCGCCGCCTGGTCGGCTGCCTCCTTGTCTCCTCGCCCCATCCAGCGGGCGGCCGCCATGGCGGCTGTTTCGGTGACCCGGACCAGGTCAAGACCGAGGTTGCGTTCGACTGGTTCGGCCATGGCGGGAGAGTACCCTCCCCGCTCTCCCAAAGATGAAGGCCTACAACCTCGACCACGTTGGAATAGCGGTCCGTGATCTCGATGCGGCTTTAGCCGGGTATCGAACCCGATACGGAATCGAGGTCCTGCATCGTGAGGTGGTGACCGATCAGGGGGTGGAAGAAGCGATGCTCGCCCTGGGCGGCTCGTATGTACAGCTGATCACACCCGTCGGTCCTGAGGGCCCGGTCGCCCGGTTCCTCGACAAACGCGGCGAGGGTCTCCACCACGTCGCGTTTGCCGTGCTCGATCTAGAAGTCGCCCTGGCTCATCTCAAGACCGAGGGCAGCCGGTTGATCGATCGCGAGCCGCGTCGGGGAGGTAGGGGCACCCGCATTGCCTTTGTTCACCCGTCCGATCTCTCGGGTACGCTGATCGAACTGGTTGAACATGCCACCTCCTGATTCGTATCCCCAAGTAGAGATCACCGGTGGCGCCGGTCCCTATGAGGCAGCCGCCATAGCCGCTGTCATTGCCCGGGTTCAGGCCGAAGCTGCTGCGGCCAATGCCCAGCGGCCCCGCCCGCCTCGTCCGAGCGCATGGGTGCGGTCCTATCAGGGCTTCCATGCCGATGACCCACTCCCGGTGATCCTTCCCGATCCGAGAGGGACCAAGGCCGGGTCCTGAGGGGTCAGACCGAGCGGGTTCGGGCCAATTCGGGCATACGGAAAGCTCGGCCAATCAGCAAGAACAGGGAGACCACCACGACCGCTCCTCCGATGAGGGCGGGCACAACCGTGAGGGGGGCATCTCCTCCGATCGACCGGGCCACCCAGAGCCCGGCCAGAGCAGCCGCCGCCCCTCCGGGGATCGACCGCAGCACCGACTGGATCAGGTCAAGCCCAAGCCGGCGATTGGTCGCCTTCACCCAGGCTACGGTCAGGACGATCGTGTAGAGCCAGATGACAACGCTCGAGGCTCCGGCGATCCCGGTCAGACCCCAGCGATCGGTGGCGAACAGTGTTAGGGGAACCGCGGCCAGGGTCGCGGTCGTCCCGATGACTACCGGCGTCCACATCAGCTGATTGGCATAGAACCAGCGGCCAATCACCTGATGGATGGCCCAGGCGGGAATCGAGAGGCTGAACGGGAGCAGCAGACCAGACACCAATCGGGAATCGTCACCGGTGAAGGCTCCCCATTGGTAGACGAGCCGCACCAGAGGCTCGGCCAGGGCGATCAGCGACGCGGCCGCACCGACTCCGATGACTGCCGCGGTCCGCGCAGCCTTGAGAGTCGTGTCGGCGAGTTCGGTCACCTCCCCGCGGGCGGCCAGCCTGGCCAGGAACGGAAAGCTGGCCACGCCGGCCGCCTGGGCAATTAGGCCGACGGGGAGCATGTTGAGCATGCGGGCGAACGTGAGGGCCGAGGTGCCGCCGTCACCTGCCAACTGGCCGAACAACCGTGGGAATTGCTCGTCGAGGACGGTTATCGATTGCCCAATCATCAGAGGGAGAGCCAGCACCAGGTACTGGCGGATGGCCTGGCGGGAACCACCGCTGTGCCATTGCAGACCGGCTCGCTTGGCCCCGAACCATTGCAGGGCGAAGTTGCCTACGACGGCTCCCCCCACCGCTCCCCACACGAAGGCGTGTGGTGACGGCTCGTCCACCGCCGCTCCGAGCAAACCTCCCCCGATGATCCCGAGGTTGTAGATCACCGGGGCTAGGGCCGGATAAAGAAAGCGCCGGTGTGTGTAGGACACCGCCATGAAGAGGGCGCCCAGCACCAAGAAGACCTGCGCTGGTAGTGCCACTCTGGTCAGCTCGACGATGGTGGCGACATCTCCGGCTGCCAGGCGGGGGAAGATCAGCCCAACCAGGGGTTCGGCGAGCAGCATCAATACGCCTGTCAAAGCGACGATTGCGATCCCGATCGTGCGGAAGACGGCGGTGAAGTCCTGCCATCCCTCTTGGTGTTGCTCTGCTTCAAATCGACGGGCGAGGACCGGGATCAGGGTTATCGACAGGAATCCCCCGGCCAGCAGATAGTTGAGAAAGTCGGGAATCACAAAGGCGTTCCGATATACGTCACCGTCGGTGGAGACTCCCAGAGTCGCCGCCAGGACCGTCTCCCGCAGGACTCCGAGGAGGCGGGAGACGAGGATCGAAGCCGAGACGACCAGCGTGGCCCCACCGAGCCCGAGCACCCTGCGTTGGCTCATAGGGGCCGAAGCTCTTCGAGCACCGAGTCGGGAACCATCAGATCTCCCTTCCCGAACCCGAGGTCGATGCCGATCTTGTATCTCCCGTGGTAGTCGCTTCCACCAGACGGCACCAGGTCGAAGCGCCGGGCTAACTCGACGTACTCAAGCCGTTCGCCTGGCGAGTAGAGGGGGTAGTGACACTCGAGCCCGACCAGCCCGGCCGCCCGAAGACGGCGCAAAGTTGTCGCCATCTCCTCGGCCGTGTCGATCCCCATCGTGTGCGGGTGAGCCAAAATCGGAACCGCTCCTTCCATGCGAGCCAACCCGATCGCCTCCTCGGGTAGGAGGCGTCTCCGGCCTACGTAGGCGGGTTTGCCCTTCCCCAGCCATAGATCGAAGGCCGCGGCGATGTCATCGACGTGCCCGTGCCTAGCCATGACTGCGGCGATGTGGGGCCTTCCTACCGAACCTCCTCCAGCTTCGGTCAGCACCTCTTCGTATTCGATTGACACACCCAGGCTATTGAGAAGCTCGACCATCCTCTGGTTGCGTTCGTCGCGCCCGGTCTGCAACTCGGCTAAACGGTCCCGGAGCGGTCCCCGGCCCGGGCCCAAGAACAGAACGACGAGATGCATGCCGCCCTGACTCCACTCAAGTGATAGTTCGACCCCAGGGATCAACCGGATCGACGTCAGAGCTGCGGCGGTGGCGGCTTCCTCGATCCCCTCCAGGGTGTCGTGATCGGTGAGGGCTACGGCTGATAGGCCAATCTCGGCAGCCCGGCCCACGAGTTGGGTAGGTGTGTCGGAACCGTCCGAAGCCGTGGAATGGGTGTGAAGGTCAACCGCCATTAGGGCGAATCTTGAATCGTGACCCTCTCGATGTAGATCGTCTCCAACGGTCGGCTGCGCTCACCCGATCCAGTCTGGAGCGCCGTGGGAACCGCCGCGATCCGGTCGAGGGTGTCCTCGCCGGCAACGACGGTGCCCACGATCGAGAAGACATTGCGCAAACCGGAAGCATCTTCTCCAAGGACGACGAAGAACTGGCTTCCGGTTGTCCCGTTGCCGCGGTTGGCCATCGCCACTACCCCCCGTTCGTAGACGAAGTCGGAGGGTGGGAACTCGTCGGGCACGGAGTAGCCCGGTCCGCCGGTTCCGTTGGCGTTGGGATCGCCCCCCTGGGCCACGAAGCCGGCCGCCACCCGATGGAAAACGGTGCCTTCGTAGAAGCCCTCCCGGGCCAGGAAGACCAGCGAGTTCACCGTCTGCGGATAGGTCGCCGTGTCGAGTTCGACGGTGAAGCTTCCGCAACTGGTGGAAACCACCGCGTAGAGAGGGGCGGCGGGATCCAGTTGTTGATCTTCCGGAGCTGGAAAAGTTGGTGCCGGAGAAGGCTCGGGGGGAGAACTGGCTTCACAGGCGGTGGGCTGGTCCCGGTACTCGAGGTACGCATCCGGCAGAGTTGCTGGACGGTTGGACAGGACCCCGGTGAAGAGGAGCACGCCTGCGAGACCAAAGCCGATGCTCAGAGCGATGATTAGCCGCTTCCTCATCTCGCGCCGCGCCGCGGCCTTGCGCTCGACTTCGAGGCGGGCGGCGCGGCTTTCTTTTTGTCTTTGTCGTCGGTCGGTCATCTGGAGACAGTCTTCGGGAGTCTGGGGCCAGGGGCCGTAAGCTATCTGTCCGGCCGACTGACACCAAGTTGTAGGAACCGGACTTCCCATGTCACTCATCGTCCAAAAATACGGCGGCACCTCCGTCGCCACGCCCGAGCGCATCAATGCGGTGGCCGACCGGATCGCAGCGACGCGGCGCGACGACCACGACCTGGTGGTCGTGGTTTCGGCGATGGGCCACACCACCGACGAATTGCTGGAGCTGGCGAGAGGGGTGAGTCCCGATCCACCGGCAAGGGAGATCGACATGCTCCTCACCGCCGGAGAGCGTATAACTATGGCACTTACCGCCATGGCGTTGCATGCCCGGGGGATAGGTGCCATCAGCCTGACGGGGTCGCAAGCAGGAATTCTCACCGACGCCTCCCACGGCGCCGCCCGCATTACAGAGATCAAGGCGGACCGGGTCAGACAGGGTCTGGAGAACGGCAAGGTCGTGATCGTGGCCGGCTTTCAGGGCGTCGACCCCAGTTCGCGGGAGATCACAACCCTCGGCCGGGGAGGTTCGGATGCCACCGCCATGGCGCTAGCGGCGGCCCTCGGAGCGGACTTCTGCGAGATGTACACCGACGTCGACGGCGTGTTCACCGCCGATCCGCGCATTGTCTCCGCCGCTCGCCTGCTTCCCGAGATCTCTTTTGATGAGATGCTCGAACTGTCCGCCTCGGGGGCAGCAGTCCTGATGACGAGGTCGGTCGAGTTCGGTCGCCGGTTCAGCATTCCGATACATGTCCGTTCCTCATTCCATGATCGACCCGGAACCTGGGTAAAGGAGACCACGATGGAGCAGGCGATCATCAGCGGCATCGCCCATGACAATTCCGAGTCGAAGGTGACGGTACGGGGGGTGCCGGATCGTCCCGGAGTGGCCGCTGCGCTCTTTGAACCATTGGCCGAGCGCAGCGTCAACGTCGACATGATCGTCCAGAATGTCGGGACCGACGGATCCACCGATATCAGCTTCACCGTTCCACGCGATTCCGCCCGGCATGCCGCCGAGGTGGCCGAGAAGGTGGCGGTCGAATTGGGTGCGGTAGCCGTCGACCTTGACGAGAATGTCGCCAAGGTGTCCCTTGTTGGTGCAGGCATGAAGTCCCATCCCGGCGTCGCGGCTGGGGTTTTCAGGGCTCTGGCCGAGTCCGGCATAAACATCGAGATGATCTCGACTTCGACTATCCGGATCTCATGTGTCGTTCGGGGCGATCAGGCGGAGGCAGCAGTCAGGGCGCTACATGCGGCCTTCTTGCCACCCATGGTCGTGGAGGAGGAGGGGGTATGAGCGACTGGCGGGTGGCGGTGGTGGGGGCGACCGGTGCGGTGGGTCGAACCATGATCAAGATGCTGGAGGACCGCTCGTTTCCCTTGGCCGATCTGCGTCTCATTTCGTCTGCCCGCTCTGCCGGGTCCAAAGTCGAGACGCGTTGGGGAGAGGTAGTGGTCGAAGACCTGGCCTCGGCCGACCCGGCCGGGATCGACATCGCTCTTTTCTCGGCCGGTGGTGATCGGTCCCGCGAGTTCGCTCCTGGATTCATTGCAGCGGGAGCGGTGGTGATCGACAACTCGTCGGCCTTCCGCCAGATGACGGAGGTTCCCCTGGTGGTGGCCGGCGTCAACGACCATGCCATCGCCGATCACCACGGCATCATCGCCAACCCCAACTGCACAACCATGACGCTGATGATGGCCGCCGCCCCGCTGCATCGCCGGGCTGGACTGGCGAGCGTGGTTGTCACCTCATATCAATCCGTGTCGGGGTCTGGACAGCGGGGTATGGACGAACTCGCCCGTCAGAACGACCTGCTTTCGTCCGATCGCGAGGCATTGGCGGCCGGCGGTTGGAGCGACCCCGGCGGCGACATGTTCCCCCGTCCGATCGGATGGAACGTGGTTCCCCATGCAGGCAACCTTGTCGACAGTGGCTACACGGATGAGGAGTGGAAGCTCGTCAACGAGACCCGCAAGATCCTGGAGTCACCCAGAGTCCTGGTGGAGCCGACCTGCGTGAGGGTGCCGGTGATGGTGGGCCATGCTGTCGTCGCCTCGATGACCTTTGATGT
>JAICNB010000115.1 GCA_025928935.1 Acidimicrobiia bacterium | reverse complement strand
CGTCGGTGACGTCACCGCCGATCCCACCACGGGACGAACCCCCTCGGAGGCCGAGCGGATCAGAGCGATGGTGGCGATCGGCCTCAAGACCGAGGAGGTCGGTCTCGACGTCTTTGCCACCGGTGAGCACCACAACCCCCCGTTCGTCCCGTCCTCGCCGACGACCATGCTCGGGTATCTGGCGGCCCGCACCGAGAGGATCATCCTCTCGACGGCCACGACGCTGATCACTACCAATGACCCGGTCAAGATCGCCGAGGACTTCGCCATGCTCCAGCACCTCGCCGATGGCCGCGTCGATCTCATGCTGGGCAGAGGCAACACCGGCCCGGTATACCCCTGGTTCGGGCAGGACATCAGGGATGGGATCGCTCTCGCTATCGAGAACTACCACCTGCTGCATCGTCTGTGGCGAGAGGATGTGGTCGACTGGGAGGGCAAATTCCGCACCCCGCTCCAGTCCTTCACGTCAACACCACGCCCACTCGACGGTGTGCCCCCATTCGTCTGGCACGGCTCGATACGCAGTCCGGAGATCGCGGAGCAGGCCGCTTATTACGGGGATGGGTTCTTCGCCAACAACATCTTCTGGCCCAAGGAGCACTTCATCCGGCTCATCGACCTGTACCGGCGCCGCTACGAGCACCACGGCCACGGGAACGCCGATCAGGCCATCGTCGGTCTCGGCGGCCAGGTCTTCATGCGGAAGAACTCCCAGGATGCAGTGTCCGAGTTCCGCCCGTATTTCGACCACGCCCCGGTCTACGGTTACGGGCCTTCGCTGGAGGAGTTCACCGAACAGACACCGCTCACGGTGGGCAGCCCTGAGCAGGTGATCGAGAAGACCTTGAGATTCCGCGAATACTTCGGTGATTATCAGCGTCAGATGTTCTTGATGGACCACGCCGGGCTTCCCCTGAGCACTGTGATGGAGCAGCTCGAGATGCTCGGCGCCGAGGTGGTTCCGGTGTTGCGCAAGGAGTTCGACTCGCATCGGCCGTCTCATGTGCCCGCCGCCCCCGCACACGCCGGTCGCAGGGCGGCGGCGGCGGAGAGCCAGGTCGTGGAGGCGGAGATCCTGTGAAGCAGCGACGTCTCGCTGTGGTGAGCGGAGGGCTCAACGAGCCATCCTCAACGAGGCTGTTGGCCGATCGTCTGGCCACGGCCGCGACGCAGGCCCTCGCGGATCTCGATGTCGAAGCGGAGGTCGATGTCGTCGACTTGCGGGACCACGCCCATGAGCTGACCAACATGCTGCTGACCGGTTTCGCCGGGCCTGAGCTCGCAACGGTGATCGAAAAAGTGGTGAAGGCCGACGGCTTGATCGCGGCCACACCGATCTTCAGTGCCTCTTACTCAGGTCTGTTCAAGACCTTCTTCGACATCCTCGAGACCGATGCCTTGGCCGGCACTCCCGCCTTGATCGCCGCCACGGCCGGCACCGCGCGCCACTCGCTGGCGCTGGAGCACGTCGTCCGGCCCCTGTTCAGCTATCTGCACGCTGTGGTGGTGCCGACGACGGTGTTCGCCGCCTCCGAGGACTGGGGTGCGGGGAGCAGCGCAGGCGAGGCGCTGTCGGAGCGCATCGACCGAGCTGCCCGCGAGCTGGCCCGATTGGTCGCATCGGATCACAGACCCGCAGCGGTAGACCCCTACGACGACGTCACATCCTTCGAAGACCTGCTCGGTGGGTGATCGGCCGAGCCGCCTCGTCACCGAGCGCCCAGCGCCCTTTGTCTGACCAGCCGCCAGGCGAAGTCGACCAGCCACAGCGACACTGCCAGAGTCGTCAGCACGGGCAGCCCGGCCAATAGGGCGATCCCGCCCAGGTTGGCGGCAATCAAGGGAAGCAGCGGGCGTCGTGAGAACAAGCTCATCCGCTCGGTCAGAGGCGGGCCCAGGAGGACCGGTACCAGGTATGCCACCGATCCCAGGAGCACCTGGCCGATACCGGCCACGACGACCGCGCTCGTCGGGGCGCTGAAGTGAGTCGGCTGTCGTCCGACGACCAGTGCGATCCCGTCGACCAGGGCCCAAGCGATCAACCAGAGGACGCCAGAGGTGATCTGCAGGAACGCGGTCTTCGAGCGCCCTCGTCGCCAAAGACGCCAGATGATCCCGGCCAGGACGATGGCGCCGGCCAAGGCGGCGATGATGGATCCCAACCCGACCACCACCGGGGGCAGGGCGAGGCCCATGACGAAGAGCGTCCCGGCGAGAAGGCATAGCCACCAGGCCACGAGGGCCTCCCGGCCAGTGACCGCAGGGCGATGAGCGACCGTGGGCAAGAACGTGGGAATCGTGCCGATGATGGTGAACCCGATGAGACCGATCAGGTTGAGGTGGTAGTGGACCAGGCGGAGGGCGGCGGTGGCCTCGTCCGCCACGCCAGACGCGATCACCGCGCCGAGAAGGACCCCGATCGCCCCTGCCGCGAAAGCGGCCAGGTAGAAGCGAGCGGAGAGATCGAACCGCCGGAGCAGGCTGCGGCGCACCGCGAGGATGATCGTGAGCGACAGCAGGGCCAGGCCCGCCATCACCGCGATCGCCCCCATCCACGACAGCAGATCGATTCCTGCCGGGACGCCGATCAGGACGGCAATGACGCCGGCAACGACCAGCCACAGCTGGAGGCGGGCCAGCCAGGCCGGGGGTGCGGGCGCAGCTGCCCAGGTGATGGTGAACATCTGGCTGGCACCCGAGATGGCCAGTACGACGGTGCCGGCCAGAAAGGCGTGGAGCGGTCCCCACCAGGACCCGCCCTGCATCAGCACGACGACACCCCAACCCAGCGCAATGAGGGCGAACACGCCGGCCGCTGCCAGGGCCCGGCGGGCGATGACGTGTGAGCCAACCACGCGGTTGGCACGGTCGGCGGGTCTCAAGCCGATTGTCTGGGCCGCCACATCAGGTAGTCGATGCCGGCCACGCGATCGATGACGAAACCCTGAACCGTCAGCAGGAACACCGCCAGGGCAGCGAAGTCGCCGGCTGGTTCGACCGCGAGAGCGCCCCGGTCTTTCAATTGCCGGGCAAGGAAGATCGCCACGCCGGCCTCCACCCCGCGCCGGTCCAACCTGGTCGACGCAGGCGTCTCGTCCATGCGCTCGACCCTAGCCAGTGCCCTCGGACCCCTTGCAGGTCGGTTGAACACCATCGGCCTGAGAACCGGCCCGTGGGAGAGCTACCAGCGTCGTACCCGCCCACTCATCCCGTTGCTCGTGGTGGAGCCAACAAGGTGATCAAGTCGGCTGCCTGCCGGGGAGCATGACCACCTGAATCATTGTCGAAGTAGACGTAGACCGATCTGCCCTTCCGTGGCGGTGGATCGAGGTCCGTGAAGCGGCTGGCGTCTTCGGGCTCCGACCCTTCGGACCATCTCTCGATCCGGGCCGCCCAGTCTTCCAGCTCGCGCCTGGAGTAGGCGCTCGAGTAGACCGCCCTTGGCCCGTGGAGACGGATGTATACGAACCCGGCCGTCAGCTCTTCGGTATAGGGCCATGCCGCTGAGTGGGAGAAGGCGAGAGCAACACCATGATCGCGGGCCAGCCGAGCCATCTCCGGCACGAAGAAGCTTTCGTGACGAGGTTCTAGAGCATGCCTGAGCCTCCGCCCGCTCAACCTGTGGGGAAGACCGCTAAAGAACCGCTCCACTCGTCCCGGGTCGAAACGGAGATTTGGCCCCAGCTGCCAGAGGATCGGGCCCAGCTTGTGCTTCAGGTCCGCCAGCCCCGATTCCACGAATCTCTCCATCGGCTCCTCGATGTTGGCGAGCTTCTTGTTGTGGGTGATGAAGCGACTGCCTTTCACCGAGAAGACAAGGTCGTAGGGAGTGGCTTCGTACCAAGCTCGCATCGTCTTGGGTTTCACCAGTGAGTAGAAGGTCCGGTTGATCTCGAGGGTGGGGAATCGCTCGGCGGCGTAGGACAACTCCTCACTCGGGGGTAGGCCGTCCGGATAGAAGTCGCCACGCCAACCCTGGTATGACCAGCCCGATAGCCCGATTCTGATCTTGCCCGGCATGGATATTCGTTACCCGGATCTGGAGAGGCTGACCCGTCAGGGTGGGTCGGGTCCGGTGGTGTAGGTGTGGCCGAGGGGGCTGGTCCACTGGTGGCTGCCGGGTCGGATTTGTTTCAGTTTCCAGTTGTCGTGTTTCTGCTGATGGTGATACCGGCAGAGTGGTTCCAGTTCACTGACGGTGGTGTGGTGTGTTTGGGTCCAGGGGAGGGTGTGGTCGATATCACAGTCGGCCGAGTCGATGCGGCAGGTGGGGAAGACACATTCGGGGTCGAGGGCTTCGACCAGACGTTGTTGACTCTTGGTGGGTCGTCTTCTGGTGGTGATCACGTCTAGAAGCTGGTTGTGATGAGTCACTGCT
>JAICNB010000093.1 GCA_025928935.1 Acidimicrobiia bacterium | reverse complement strand
CGGCGGCCACGATGACATCGAAGCGCTCTTCGGGGGTCATCACCGCAGGATACCACAAACGAACGTTCGTTTGGGAAGTGCCACGAAATCGGGTTGATCAGTTCCGCATACGACGGCTCTCGGTCCCAATTACGCAGTGCCCACTTGGACTAGTCAGGGTGGGTGAATTGGCAACGGTCCTGTTCACGACGCCGGGCGACGAGAAGATTGGTGAGTGCGCTGGGAGAGAGCGCAACAAATCGGGGACCGACACTGGGGCTCACCCCTTCGGCATTTGGCTTGCAGGTCGAATGTGCCCGGTCGAGGTTCCTGAAATCACCCAAAGGGGGGGCCTCACCACAGGGAGGCCCCCCCTTTAGTTGTGCAAGTCTGACGGTTCCCGGTCAAGCCAACGAGACGAGGTCGAGCAGTTCCTCGTCGAAGAACCGCATCTCACCTTCGGGCATCAGCACCGCCCGGTCCGGCATCAGCTCGGCGACGAAGTCGGTGTCGTGACTGACCAGGACCACGGTTCCTTCGTAGATGGTGAGGGCGTCGAGCAAGGCCTCTTTCGCCTGTGGGTCGAGGTTGTTGGTTGGCTCGTCGAGCAGCAGCACGTTGGGCCGGGCCGCCACCAGCATGGCGAGGGCGAGCTTGGTCTTCTCGCCACCGGAAAGGGTCGACGCGTCCTGCTCGACCTTGTCGGCCAGCAGGAAGTGACCCAGCAGTGACCTGAGTGTCTGATCGGCCAGC
The DNA here is from genome assembly GCA_025928935.1 of Acidimicrobiia bacterium. Lineage (GTDB taxonomy): Bacteria > Actinomycetota > Acidimicrobiia > Spongiisociales > ZC4RG35 > JARDZU01. Next base: position 7,663 of record JAICNB010000093.1, on the reverse strand, counting down.
CCGCCGACCTGTCGCATGTGATCGAGGACCGAGACCCCGCCCCGGATCTGCTCGTGCTCCTGGGCGTAGTAGCCGACGCTGGCGTTGTGGCCGAGCGAGATCTCGCCCAGGTCTGGCCTCTCGACTCCGGCCAGGATGCGGAGCAGGGTGGTCTTCCCGGCTCCGTTCAGCCCGATGAGAAGAATCCGCTCCCCACGCTCCACGGCTAGCTCGACATCCACGAACACCAGGTTGTCACCGAACGACTTGGCGAGCCCGAAGGCAGACAGGGGAACCCGTCCCGACTTCTCCGGCTGGGGGAAGGCGACCTTCACCTTCTTACCGCTCTTCTGCACCTCGACGAGCTCACGCTTCATCCTGTCGACACGGGTCTCCCAGGAGCGGGCGATCTTGGCCATCTTCTCGGTAGTGCCCTTGAAGCGGCGGATGTTCTCCTCGAGACGGGCGATGGCCTCGTCCTGGTGCTTTCTCTCGCGCTCCCGCTGATTGCGGCGTCGTTCGCGCTCGGCCAGGTAGTGGGTGTAGTTGCCCCGATAGGACTCGATCTCACCGTGCTCCAACGCGAGGACGGACGTGATCGCCTCGTCGAGCAGGGGCAGGTCGTGGGACACCACCAACATCCCACCCCGATATGTCGTCAACCACTCGATCAGCCATGCCTTGGCGTCGAGATCGAGATGGTTGGTCGGTTCATCGAGCAGGAGCACGTCGGTCTCGGCGAAGAGGATGCGGGCCAGCTCGACCCTGCGTCGCTGGCCCCCGGACATGGTCGCGACCGGCTGGCCCAACTCATCGTTCCCGATGCCCAGGGATGCGGCCATCCGCTTCGCCTCAGCCTCTGCCACGAAGCCGCCCTTGGCCTCGAACTCGTCGTGGAGACGGGTGAACCGGACGATGCCCCGGTCCCGCTCCTCGCCGTGGAGGTCATGGAGCCGATGGCGCGCCTCTTCGATCCGGCGTTGCAGAGCCCCTATCTCCCTGGCCATCAAGACACGCTCCAAGGCGGTCGCGTCGGGGTGCTCCAACTCTGGCAGCGCGGCTTCCTGGGAGAAATAGCCGATGCGACCCGACCGCAGCACTGTCCCCTCCGTCGGGAGGAGGGTGCCTGTCAGTGTCCGCATCAGGGTCGTCTTGCCTGCCCCGTTACGCCCTACCAGGCCGATGCGATCTCCCGCCTGCACGCTCAAAGAGGCCCCTTGGAGCAAGGTCCGGGGGCCGACGTCGATGCGGAGGTCGCGTGCGATCAACATTGGGGAAGCCGTCTGGAGGAAACGTTAGGACGGGCGGGACATCTAGAGACGGCGAAATATCAGTGCTGTCCGTAACCCCCGCTCGAGACTCGCCTACTAACTTCGCGACCGATGTTGGGGCGGTTCAAGGTGCTGTTCGACTCACCTTTCCTACGTCGGGTCAGCTGGCACATCAAGAGGGTGGGCGAGAAGGTCGACCGACGTTTCTTCGTCTCGCTCTTCGTTGGCCTGGTCGTGATCCTCGGTCTGGCCGCGGTGTTGGTGTGGCTGGTCGAGACCGACCACACCCTGGACCTCCTCGGGCAGTCCTTCTACTGGGCGGGTGCGACGGTGCTGGGCCTAGGCGCGGGCGGGTTCGCCACCGGTCCGGTGGGCTGGGTTGTGGGCTGGCTGCTCGGTCTGTTCGGCGTCGCCATCGTGGCGACGATCACCGGCGCCCTGGTCGGGTTCGTCATAGATTTCCTGTTGAAGGAGGGACAAGGGATGGGAGCGTCGGGTTACACGGATCACATCGTGGTGTGCGGTTGGAACGCCACTGCTCGTGACCTGATCGAGGAGCTGAACAGGGACGACTACGAGGCTCGGGTGGTCCTCCTCCATGACGCCGAGCGGAGCCCCGCCCCGGACTGGGTCTACTTCGTACGGGGAAGCATCAGCCACGACCCGGATCTTCGTCGTGCCGGGATCGACTCCGCCTCTGCCGCCATCGTGTGCCCGGTCGACGGGACCGACCAGGCCGATATGGCCTCGATACTCGCCGTCCTGGCCATCGAGTCGATCAACCCCGACGTGCGAACGGTGGTCGAGGTCAACAACCCCGACCATGTCCCCCATTTTCAGCGGGCCAACGTGAACGAGATCATGGTCACCTCCAGGCTGGCCGCTCACCTGCTCGCCCGGTCTGCCCTGTACCCGGGGCTCTCCCAGCTGGTTTCCGACATCGTCACCGGCGGGGAGGGCTCGGAGCTCTACCGGGTAGCTCTTCCCGAGGACTCTGCCGGAATGTCGATCGATGAGCTCGCCGGAAAGATGCGGACCGAGCACCGAGCCACGTTGCTCGCCGTGGTCCGGGGCGGGACCACCCACACCAATCCAGACCTGGAGTTCCGGGTCCAGCCCGGCGACGACCTGGTCATAGTCGCCGAGAGCCTGGGCGACCTCGAACCGGTGAGCGAGCCTTCCCCCGTGGCCGATGGCCGGTTGCCCGAGATCGGCGGCGCCATCTACGGCACGGCAGCCACTTAGAAGCTCGGCAAGGTTCCACAGGAGGAAACCACGGGGTAACCGTCCGGTCACCCGCGCCGGTTACAAAGATGGTTGCCAGGGTCCTCCCGGTTTCCTGGCGACAACAGATCCCTCCTCCCAGGATCATCGGGGCGGCCACCGAGCCGCCCCGATCTCGTGGAGCGACGATCGTCGCCAATAGTCTTCGGTCGGGTATGAGCGAGATCCCCAGGCAGACCCGTGTCCTCATCATCGGTGGTGGGCCGGCCGGCTCGTTGCTCGCCCTGCTACTCCATCAGCAGGGCGTCGAGAGCGTGATCCTCGAGCTGAGAACCAGGGAGCACGTGTTGGAGCGGGTCCGGGCCGGGGTCATCGAGCATGGAAGCGCCGAGATCATCCGGGCCGCGGGCCTGGCCGGACGCATGGACTCCGAGGGGTTCGTGCACGAAGGAGTGCAGGTTGCCCACGGAGAGAAGATGATCCGCATCGACTTCGAAGGCCTGACCGGCAAACACGTCACCATCTATGGGCAGACCGAGCTGCAGAGGGACCTGTATGACGCTCTCGACACTGCCTGCATACCCCTCATCGACGAGGCAGAGGGGGTGCGGGTGGAGGGGATCGAGAGTGACGCCCCGGTGGTGAGCTTCGAGCGCGGCGGCACCACATCGCAGATCCAATGCGACTTCATCGCCGGCTGCGACGGCGCCCATGGGGTCAGCAACGACTTCATCCCCCCCGGTCTGCAACGCACCTTCGAGCGCATGTATCCGTTCTGTTGGGTCGGCCTCCTCTCGGAGACACGGCCGATCAGCGATGAGCTCATCTATGCCAGGCACGAGCGTGGCTTCGCCCTGTGCTCGATGCGAAACGAGAGTCGTAGCCGGTACTACGTGCAAGGGCCGGCCGATACGACCCTCGATGACTGGCCCGATGACAGGTTCTGGTCCGAGCTGGCCGCCCGTCTCCCGACGGCCACGTCGGCCTCGCTGGTGACCGGGCCTTCTATCGAGAAGATCGTCACCCCCTTGAGAAGCTGGGTGTCGGAGCCACTGCGTCATGGCAGGTTGTTCCTCGCCGGGGACACCGCCCACGTCGTCCCCCCCACCGGGGCCAAGGGGCTAAACCTGGCCATCTCGGACGTCGTCTACCTCAGCGAGGCATTGGCCGGTTTCTACCGGAACGGCTCGAGCACTGGTCTCGATGGATACTCGGACCATGCACTGGCGCGAGTGTGGAAAGCGGTGCGATTCTCCTGGTGGATGACCAACATGCTGCACGTCTTCCCGGGCATGAGCGACGACTTCGAGCGACGGCTCCAGACGACCGAGCTCGACTATCTGTTCGGGTCGGAGAATGCGCAGCGGGCGATGGCCGAGAACTATGTCGGTCTCCCCCTCTGATCAGGCGAGAGATGAGGACGACACATGGGCGCATATGAAGAAGGAATGGAGATCCGCCGCCAGGTTCTCGGCGATGACCACGTCGACCGGGCCACGGCGGCGGCGACCGATCTGGACGCGGACTTCCAACGGTGGATCACCGAGACGGCCTGGGGCGGGGTTTGGACCAGGCCCGGTCTGGACCTGAGGGTGAGGAGCCTGATCAGCATCGCCATACTCGGCGCCTTGAACCATGACGAGCTCGAGCTTCATCTGCGGGCAGCCCCCAACACCGGGGTCACACCCGAGGAGGTGAGGGAGGCCCTGCTCCACGTAGCGGTCTACGCCGGGATCCCCGCCGCCAACCGAGCCTTCCGGGTCGCCAAGCAGATCTACGAAGAGGAGGCACCATGAGCGAGCCGCTGATCAGGCACTACGGCCCTCGGGCATATGCGGACCATCCCCCCTTCTCCTATCCCGACTACCGATCGACGGTGAAGCGGAGCCCGACGCATGATCTGGTCGAGATCGTCCAGACCCTCTCCGAGACCACCGGCCCCGGCCAGGCCTGGGCCGAGATCTCCGAGGAGGACAGCGACCTCACCACCAACACCGGCACCGGTAGCCCTGCCATCGGGGAGCGGATCATCGTCACGGGGCGGGTCCTCGACGAGAACGGCCAGGGTCTCCCCGGCACCGTGCTCGAGATCTGGCAGGCCAACGCCAGCGGGCGGTACGCCCATTGGAGGGAGACCGAGTTCCCCGCGCCCCTGGACCCCAACTTCGTCGGGGTCGGCCAGTGTCTGACCGACTCCGATGGCGGCTATCGGTTCACCACCATCAAGCCTGGCCCATATCCCTGGGGCAACCATCCCAACGCCTGGCGCCCGTCCCACATCCACTTCTCGATCCTGGGGCCGTCGCTGGGGGCTCGCCTCGTCACCCAGATGTACTTCCCGGGAGACCCCCTCATCCCGCTGGACCCGATCTTCAACTCGGCGCCGCCACACGCAGGGGGCCGCATGATCGCCACCTACGACCACGAGGTGACCGAGGAGAACTGGGCGCTCGGCTACCGATGGGACATCGTGCTGCGCGGCGAACTGGCCACCCCGACGCACGGAGGCGCCGATTGAGCGCGGAGCTCGGGCAGACCCCGTCCCAGACCGTCGGGCCGTACTTCACCCTCCGGGTGTATCGCAAGGGCGACGAGATCCTGGTTCCCGAGGGCTACCCCGGTGAGCGCATCGTGATCGAGGGCAGGGTGCTCGACGGCGATCGGAGACACATCGAAGACGCACTGCTCGAGATATGGCAGGCCAACCCAGCAGGTCGCTATCGGCATCCCGACGACACCCGGGACCTCGCCCTCGACGCCGGGTTCACCGGCTTCGGCCGGACGGTCTCCGACTTCGAGACGGGCGAATATCGATTCGTGACAGTCAAGCCAGGACCGGTCCCCGATGCCGAGGGGGCCTACCAGGCCCCTCACATCTCCCTGGTGGTGCAGGGGCGGGGCATGCTCAACCCGGTGTTCACACGGATCTATTTCTCCGACGAGGAGGAGGCGAACCAGGACGACCTCACCCTGCGCCGGGTGCCGGCCCCGCGCCGCGACACACTGATCGCTCAGCTGCTCGACGACCAGGACCCCAAGGTCTACCGGTTCGATGTCCTCTTCCAAGGTGAGGACGAGACCGTCTTCCTCGACTTCTGATGCTCGACCCCGGATTCACCACCGCCGAGATGGCCGAGGTGTTCGCGCCGGCCGCCCGGGTGGCGGGCATGCTCGAGTTCGAGGCTGCGCTCGCCCTGGCCCTGGCCGACACCGGGCTCGTGGACATGGAAACGGCCGAGGCTGTGGTCGCAGCGTGTGGGGAGCCGATACCAGACCCGGACGCAGTGCTGGCAGCCACCTGGACCGAAGGGACGCCGTTGCGGCCACTGCTGGAAGAGGTCCGCTCCCGGCTGCCCGACGACCTCAGGCAGTGGGCTCACTACGGGGCCACGACCCAGGACACTGTCGACACCGCGACCATGCTCCAGGCCCGCAAGGGTCTGGAGGTCCTCGACAAACAGCTGATCGGGGTGGCCGGGGAGCTGGCCGAACTGGCCATTCGGCATCGGGACCAGCCGCAAATGGGCAGAACATTCCTCCAACACGCCCGGCCCACCACGTTCGGGTTCACGGTGGCCGGATGGCTCGATGCCACACTCGCACATCTCTCCGAGCTGGGGGAGGCCCGACGAGGGCTGGCGGTGCAGTGCGGCGGCCCGGTCGGGAATCTGTCCGCGTTCGGGCCCAAAGGAAGCGAAGTGGTCGCCGCCCTTGCGGTACGGCTCGGGCTGGTGGCGCCGCCACTCCCCTGGCACTCGGACCGGTCGCGGGTATCGGCGCTGACGTCCGGCCTGGAGCGGACAACCCGCACCATGGCGCGGATCGGCATCGATGTCGCCCTGCTCGCCTCGAGTGACGTTGCCGAGATCAGCGTGCGTAGCGGCGGATCGTCGACCATGGCCGGCAAGCAGAACCCGATGGACTCGGTGAGGGCCGCCGCAGCCGCCGAGCTGTGCACCGCTGCGGCGGGGGCCATCACCGGTGCGCGTCTCACCGAGCTCGAGCGCGGCATCGGCGGCTGGCACGCCGAGTGGGCCGCACTGCCCCTGGTCTTCGAGACGACGGCAGCCGCGGTCGAAGCCATCGCTTCGTGTCTGGCCAGTCTCGAGGTGAACCCGGGCGTGATGGGCGCAGACGTCGCAGCGCCAGACATCGATCCCCGACTCATCGACGGTGTCATCGCCGCCTACCGGGAGCTCACGCGATGACAGGTGGCACCGGCGTCATGGCCTGGGGCGAGGTGGGGGACTCAACAGCACCACCCCTGCTGATGATCCACGCGCTCGGCGCCGACCGACGTATGTGGGAACCGCAGCTGCCCGTGCTGACCCGGTCCAGAAGGGTCCTCCTGGTCGACCTTCCCGGGCACGGCACCTCCCCTCCACCACCCGGCCCATTCACGGTCAGCCAGCTTGGCGAGGACATCCTCGGTGTGGCGGATGCCGCAGGGGCTGGGTCGTTCCAGCTGTGCGGGATGTCATTTGGCGGCTTGGTCTCGCTGTGGATGGCCGCGCGGGCACCTGACCGTGTCACCGCCCTGGTGGCTTCCAACACCGCTGCTCGCATCGGGAGTGAGGAGCTCTGGCAGGCCCGGATCGACGCAGTGGCAGAGGGCGGGATCGAGGCGGTCTCCGAGCAGGCCCTGGGCCGCTTCTTCACCCCCGGCTTCGCCGCCGCCCATCCCGACCTGTACGAGAGCACGGCGAGGACCCTGCTCGGCACCGACCCCGCCGGCTACATGGCATGTTGCGCCGCCCTGCGTGATGCCGACCTGCGGGGGCTGGTCGGGGCCATCCAATGCCCCACCATGGTCATCGGCGGCTCCGGGGACATCTCCACACCGCCTGACCAAGCTGAGTGGCTACGCGAGCACATCGAAGGGAGCAGGCTGGTGGTCCTCGAAGGCGCCCCCCACTTCGCCAACCTGGAGCTGCCCGATGAGTGGACGTCGGTGGCGGCGGAGTTCCTGGCCGAAACGGCCTAGCCGACCCGGAGCGCGCTAGCCCGGTCGCTCACCTCGGCCGCGGTGGCCAGGAGTCGAGGCAGGAATTCCTCGCGCATCCGGGCCACGGTGGCGCGGGTGGCGTGACAGGAGACGTTCATGGCCGCCATGACGTGGCCACGGGCGTCGAGGATCGGTGCCGCCAGTGACCGCACCCCCTCCTCCAGTTCCTGATCGACGAGGGCGT
>JAICNB010000130.1 GCA_025928935.1 Acidimicrobiia bacterium | reverse complement strand
CCGGGCGACCGGCCGCTGTCCTGGGAACAGGTCGACGAGATGCTGGGCACTGGCCTGGTGACCCTCGGTGCCCACACCAAGACCCATCCCGACCTGCGTGGGATGGCGCTCGATCAGATCGAGGAGGAAATCGGCGAGTCGAATCGTCTCATCGAGCTGCGGACCGGGCAGAAGCCGAGGCACTTCGCCTATCCCAAAGGCTATTGGGACGAGACCGCCGACAAGGTGGTGCGGGATGAATATGACACCGCAGTCCTGGGCGCCGGGGCCCCGGTGAGTTTGTCCACCGACCCGTTTAGGATCGGTCGTGTGCCGGTCCAGCAGTCGGACGGCCAATTTTTCTTCACACGCAAGATGGCGCGGGGGATGCGCCTCGAGGAGCGGGTGCGGGCCTTCGTGAAGGGCTACCGCAACCCGTCGGGAAATCAAGAGGGGATCTAGGAGGGTGAGAGGGGCTATGAGTAGAGGAACGCTGCGTTGGCTGATAGCGCTCGGCTTCGTGGCGATGATGTTGTTGGGACCAGCCACTGGGGCTCTGGCCGATAACGGCCAGGTCGTCGTGGCGCAGACATACGAGGCACCGGAGATCGACGAGGTAGACCCACCCAGCTGGTTGGCTCCGCTCGAGCCTCTCGCCGCCCTGCCGTTGTGGGGTCAGGCCGCCGTCTTGTCCGCCGGGGTGGCCGGCCTAGTTTTCCTCGTGCCGATGATCGGCAGATGGGTCTGGAGTCTCGGTGACAACTCCGACGACGACGAGGACGGTGACCTGGACCTGTGACGGTCACGGAACCACTGCCCGGTTCGACGTTGATCGAGCCCGAGCTGCAGTCGGGGGCAGTTCCACAACCGATCGAGATATCGGTGGTCTTACCCTGTCTCAACGAAGAGACCGCCGTCGCACAGTGCATCGGTTCGATCCAGGAGGTCCTCGACGTCCTGGGAAGGCCTTACGAGATCATCGTGGCCGACAACGGTTCGACCGATAGATCAGTGCATCTGGCCGGCGCCGCCGGCGCCAGGGTGGTGCACGAGTCGGTTCCCGGATATGGGAGCGCCTGCCGCGCCGGCTTGGATGCGGCTCGTGGCCGCTTCCTGGTGTGGGGGGATGCCGACGGGACCTATGACTTCTCCTCGATTCCCGATCTGATCGCATTGCTGGAGGCCAGGGCGGACATAGCCCTCGGTGATCGGCTGATCGGTGAGATGGAGCCCGGAGCCATGCCCTGGACTCATCGTCGCCTGGGGACCCCGGTCCTCACCGGGGCCGTGAATGTCTTGTTCGATGCGGAGATTGGGGATGTCAACTGCGGCATCAGGGCGATCACCCGGGCCGCCTATTCCAAGCTGGACACCCGGGCAACCGGGATGGAGTTCGCCTCCGAGTTGCTGGTGAAGGCTGTCCAGCATGACCTCACGATCGCTCAAATGCCGGTCCCTTATCGGCGACGTATAGGCGGCGAGGTGAAACTCCGCACTTTCTCTGATGGCTGGCGCCATCTTCGGCTGGTGGTGAGCACGTGGCTGACCCAGGGCCGGCGGGTCGCTGCTCCGGCGCCTGTGGTGGTGTTGGCCGGGACGTCTGATGTGGCCATCGATCTCGGCAAGGCGGAGGGACCTGATGCGGATCGCCTTCGTCTATGACACTGCCTATCCCGAATCCAAAGGTGGGGTAGAGAAAAGGGTCTGGGAACTGGCGCGCCGGCTAGTCGGGCGCGGTCACCAGGTCCATCTGCTGGTCCCCAAAGCCTGGGACGGTCTCGACCGCCTCGAGCGTGAGGGCGTGATCCTCCACGGTGTCTGTGAGGCTCGTCCGCTGTACACCTCGAGGGGACGCCGCGCCGTTGTGCCCGCCCTCGCCCACGCCATCGGCGTCTTCCATCATCTCCGGACCGAGCAGTACGACCTCATTGACTGCCAGATCCCTGCTCACTTGGCCACTCTGGCCGCGTGGTACAGGACAAGGCGGATGTCAGGAACCAAGCTCGTCATTACCTGGCATGAGGCTTGGGAGCAGAGCTGGCTGAAGGAGATGGGCCCGGTCGGCCACATCGGCCGGAGAATCGAGAACCTGGTGGCCGGTATCGCTTCGACTCATCTCACGGTGTCCGAGCACACGGCGGAGACGCTGGCACGTCTCGGGCAGCCCGCGGCAGCAGTCATTCCTTCCGGGGTCGATCTCTCGTATGCGGCGCGATCGTGGCGCTCGGGAATCCCTGCCTCAGATGTACTGTTCGTCGGGCGTCTCGTACCCACCAAGAACCTCGGACTGCTCATCGAAGCGACGGCCCTCCTGGTGGAAAGGGGCATCTTTCCTCGTGTGTTGGTGGTGGGTGACGGACCGCATCGCATGACCTGGCAGAACCAGGTCGACCGGCTGGGCCTCAACGACTGCATCGAGCTCGTCGGCACGGTTGAGACCGAGAGTGATGTAGTGGCTCTGCTCGAATCCTCGAAAGTGCTTGCCGTGCCCTCGCTGCGTGAGGGCTTTGGGATGATCGTCCTCGAGGCGGCGGCACACGGCGTGCCTGTGGTGACCGTCGACCACCCGCGTAACGCGGCGCGGCACCTGGTCCGCCATGACGTCACCGGCTTTTCCGTCCCGCCGACGCCGGATGCATTTGCGGATGCACTTCAGATTCTGTTGGAGGACGAGGCGCGCCGCCAAGGCATGGCTCGTGAGGCGATCGAGACTGCACGCCGCGCCACCTGGGATGCCGCGGTGGACACCACCGAGGCCATCTACGCGGCCAGGGTGGCATGACCCGGGTTGCCCCCCTCGAGGTGGTCGGTACTACCTCGGATGAGCGTCGCGTGAGCCGGCCACAAAGCAGGGCTAGCGTCGCCGCCCGCTGGACCGCCGCCTTCGACATCCTTCTCCTCATTGGCGGCCTGATCATCCTTCACATCTCGGTCTCCGGGCCTATCCCAAGCGGCGGCGACGGCGGCAACTGGCTCGCTCTGG
>JAICNB010000022.1 GCA_025928935.1 Acidimicrobiia bacterium | reverse complement strand
CCGATCTGGGAATGGGGTTCCCGTTCGAGCACGGGCTTCGAGCCACATTGGCGACGATGAGGCTGGCCGACCTGCTCGACGTCGACGCCGAGACCAGCTCGCAAACGTTCTATTCGAGCCTCCTCATGTACTCGGGCTGCACAACTGACATCGACACGACAGTGCGGATATTCGGCGGCAACGCGACCGACCACATCAATCCGGTTCAGCACGGGTCGCGGGCTGAGGCCCTGGGAGGGGTGTTGCGGGCGCTGCCACCACCCGACACATCCCCCCTCCTCCGGCCATTCGAGGTGGCGAGACGGCTCCCGCAGGCGGTCAAGAACAGAAAGCCGCAGTTCCGGGCGATCTGCGAGGTGGCTTCGATGCTGGCCGAGCGGCTTGGACTCCCTCCGGCCGTCCACACGATGTTCGCCTTCATCACCGAACGATGGGACGGTGACGGCGCCCTGCGCCGGGCCGAGGGCGAGGGTGTCCCCCTCCCAGTCCGAATCGTCCACGTCGGACGAGACGCCATCCGCCAACGTCTCCTCGGTGGCGACGAGCATGCCGTTCGCATCATCCGACAGCGATCGGGCCATGCTTTCGACCCCGACGTTGCCGAGATGCTGGTCGACCACAGCGAGGAGATCTTCTCGGCGGCCGACGCTGCGGAGTGCTGGGAGCCGGTACTGGCGGCCGAGCCGCGACCGTGGCTCTGGCTGGAGGGTGACGAGATCGACCGGGCCGTGGCGGCGATGGGGTATTTCGCCGATCTCGTTTGTCCGTGGCCGGGCCATTCCCAGGGGGTAGCCGACCTGGCCGAATCGGCTGCAGCCGTAGCCGGCTTAGATGCCGCCGATCTGACCGCCGCTCGACGAGCCGGGCATCTCCACGATCTGGGAAGGGTTGCGGTGCATCCTCGCATCTGGCAGAAGGCGGAGCGGCTCAGCGCCGACGAGTGGGAGCAGGTTCGGCTCCACGCCTACCACACCGAGCGCATCCTCTCCCGCTCCACCTTCCTCTCCCGACTGGGACAGGAGGGCGGCGCCCACCACGAGAGGCTCGACGGAAGCGGCTACCACCGGGGTGTCGGAGCCGCGACGCTCTCCCCGATCGCCCGTCTGCTCGGTGTCTGTGACAGCTTTCAGGCCATGACCGAGCCAAGGCCATATCGTCCAGCGATGGCGCCGGAGATGGCGGCCGAGGCACTTGCCGAAGGGGCCCGTGCGGGGGTTCACGATCCGGAACTGGTCTCGGCGGTCGTCTCCGCAGCAGGTCAACCGGCTCCTCGCTTCGAACGCCCCGCCGGGTTGAGCGAGCGTGAGGCCGAGGTGCTCGGACTGGTGGCTCGCGGGATGCAGACCAAGCAAGTGGCGCGAGCGCTCGCGATATCCGTCAAGACGGCCGACTCCCATATCCAGAACACTTACCGGAAGATCGGAGTGTCCACTCGGGCCGCCGCCACCATCTTCGCCATCGAGAACGGCTTGGTCGCCTCGGGAGAACTCCCGATTCCCTGAGCGCGCCCCTCCCCATACCTTCGCCGGTATGGAGCAGCGGCGTCCCCATCGCACACTGGTACTAGCCGGCACGTCGGCCATGAGCCTCACCCTCTCTTTGGCGGTGTGGGCCACAGCCGATGCCGGCGAGGCAGGGATGGGCGCCCCGCTCTACTGGACCTGGGCACTCACCGGGATCCAGGTCCTCTCGTTGTGGGCTGCAGGGACCAAACGATGGTGGGGATGGCCGGTCGGGGCGGCCGTGCAACCAGCCTGGATCGCCTATGCCCTTCTCACCGGACAGATCGGATTCATTCCCGGATGCACCATCTCGGCCATCGTCCAGGCCCACAGCTTCATGAGCCTAAGACGTCCTGGCCCTGTGATCGAGAGTCTGGCTCCGGCCGGGCCACCGTGGAGGTGAGGAGATGACTGAATCGGCAGAGCGAATCGATACCGTGGTGATAGGTGGGGGTCAGGCCGGCCTTGCGGTCGGCTATCACCTGCAGAGACGGAACGTCCCCTTCGTCATCCTCGATGCCGAGCAACGCGTCGGCGATGCGTGGCGTAGGCGCTGGGACTCGCTCCGGTTGTTCACTCCCGCCCGCTACGACCGGCTTGACGGCATGCCCTTCCCCGCCCCTCGCACCGCTTTTCCAACCAAGGACGAGATGGCCGACTACCTGGAGGGCTACGCCGAGCACTTCGGCCTCCCGGTTCGTTCGGGTGTGACGGTGGAGAGGGTGGCTCGGAACGGGGGCGGGTTCACAGTGACCGGCAACGGAAGCACTATCGAGTCCGATCACGTCGTGGTGGCCATGTGGAACCAGCGACCGTTCCTCCCGGACTTCAGTGCTGACCTCCGGCCCGATATCGTGCAGATGCACTCAACGGACTACCGAAACCCGTCCCAGCTCAGAGAGGGCATCGTCCTGGTTGTGGGCGCCGGCAACTCCGGGGCCGAGATCGCCCTCGATGTAGCCCCAGGGCAACCGACACTCATCTCGGGACCGCATCCGGGGCATCTCCCTTTCCCGCCCAACCGCCTCACCGCCGCTCTCATCGCACCGATCTTGAGGAACGTGTTTCATCGAGTCCTCTCCCAGGCCACACCGGTGGGCCGCAGGGCGAGACCCAAGCTGATTGGCAGGACTCCTCCGCTGGTGAGGGCCAAGCCCCGTCACCTGATACACGCCGGTGTGACGAGAGTGGCCCGGACCGTCGGAGTCGTCGACGGTCGCCCCCTCCTCGAAGACGGCCAGGTCCTCGATGTGGCAAACGTCATCTGGTGCACCGGGTATCGGCCCGAATTCTCCTGGATCGACATGCCCGTGTTCGGGGACCGTGAGCCCAGTCACCATCGAGGAGTGGTGGCCGAGCAACCAGGCCTGTACTTCGTCGGGCTCCAATTCCTCTATTCCCTGTCGTCGGGGCAGATCAATGGGGTGAGCCGGGATGCCGCCCATGTCGCACGTGTCATCGCCACTCGGAGCGAATGATGCCGATGCCCGTCTGTGTTCGGCTTCTCAGATCCCGGATCGGGCGGCCAGGATCCCCCGCGCCTCCTCACCGTAGGCGGTCTCGATCCGCTCCCTGACCTCGGGGGTGAACATGCCTCCGAAGATCTCGAACAGGGTGGGCGAGAGCTCGGCCATGCCATCGGCGGTGAGGACGTCGACCCCGACGTTTCGCTCCAGATGGGCGTGCATCACGATCATGCCCAGGTTGAGGGCCATGACGACGGAGGTGCGTCGCGGGAGGTCGGGTGAGTCGTAGATCATGCCCTTCTCCACCGCGATTCGGGTGATCTCGAGGGCCTCCCGCACGATCTCGTCGAACAGGTCCCCCGCCGCCGGATGATTGCGGGACAGCGCCCACCCGAAGTAGCGGAGGAGCGGCTGTGCCATTTGGAAGGCGGACGCGGCGAAGCCGGGATCGAACACATTCCCCTCCTGCATCGCCGCCAGCTTGGTGTCGCGGTATCGAGCCACCACGTATTGGTCGCAGGCCTCACGCAGACGCTCCTTCGAGCCGAAGTGATGGACCACGAGCGCAGGCGACACTCCTGCATCGGCGGCGACGGCCCGGATGGTGGTGGCACCGAAGCCATCATTGGGGAACCGGGTCAGAGCGGCGTCACGGATGCGAGCCCTTGTGGTCAGGTCTGGGTGTTCGACTGAACGCATGGTCAATATACTAAACAGCTGTTCAAGGCGGTGTTAAGATCCACTGATCATGAGCAATGCGATCTCGATATCAGGCCTGGTCAAGAATTTCGGCCATGTCCGCGCCCTCGATGGTCTCGATCTCGAGGTGGCAACCGGGGAGATCCATGGTTTCCTTGGGCCCAACGGGGCGGGTAAGACGACGACTATTCGGGTCCTGCTCGGGCTGATCCGTCATGACGCGGGCACTGTCTCACTCCTCGATGGTGATCCCTGGGCCGAGGCCACCGAGCTTCATCGCCGTCTGGCTTACGTGCCTGGCGATGTCATGTTGTGGCCCAACCTGAGTGGTGGCGAGGTAATCGACCTCCTTGGCAAGCTGCGTGGCGGACTCGACACCTCCAAGAAGGACAAGTTGCTGGAGCGTTTCGATCTCGACCCCACCAAGAAGGGCAGCACCTACTCGAAGGGGAATCGTCAGAAGGTGGCGCTCGTCGCCGCACTGGCCTCCAATGTCGAACTGCTCATCTTGGACGAGCCGACCGCCGGCCTCGACCCCCTCATGGAAGCGGAATTCAGGGCCTGCATCGAGGAAGACAGGTCAAACGGACGAACGGTGTTTCTCGCCAGTCACATCCTCGCCGAGGTGGAGGCGCTCTGTGACCGGGTCAGTATCGTCCGCAAGGGCAAGATCGTGGAGAGCGGCAGTCTGGCCGAGCTGAGACATCTCACCCGCACTACGATCAGCGCCGAGCTCACCTCCGATCCGGCTCCAATGGCGGCAATAGAAGGGGTGCACGGCCTACGTCTCCACGACCACAAGGTCGATTTCGAGGTCGATTCGGATCGATTGGACGTGGTGGTGCGCTCATTGGCTCCGCTCGGCGTGCGCAGTCTGATCAGCCATCCACCCACACTCGAAGAGCTCTTCCTGAGGCACTATCAGGACGACGTGGATGTGGACTCATCGGAGACCGAGACATGAGCACCATGGTCGGGACCGGCAGCCTGGTCCGTCTGATCTTGCGACGCGATCGGCTCCGACTTGCGGTCTGGGTGATCCTTCTCGCAGCCGTGCCGTTGGGCACCGCCAGCGCATTCATCGAGCTCTACCCCGATGCCGCCTCCAGAGAGCAGTTGGCTGCGACCGTCAGTTCCTCTCCTTCGCTGGTCGCCGTTCTGGGCCCGCTCTACGACTCGAGCGTCGGGGGTCTCGTGACATGGCGGGTGGGTGTCATCGCCGCCTTCCTCATAGGTCTCATGGCAGTGCTCACGGTGATCCGTCACACCCGGGAGGAGGAGGAGACCGGGCGGCGGGAGCTGCTGGGGGCGACCGTCATCGGTCGCCATGCGCCGCTGGCGGCTGCGCTGATCGTTCCCATCGGGGCGGGGGTGCTCATTGGCCTGATCCTCACCGGAGGCTTCATAGGGATGGGGTTCCCGTCGGCCGGCTCCCTCGCATTCGGCCTCGGGCTGGCCGGCGTCACCGCGACCTTCGCCGGCCTGGGAGCGGTATCGGCCCAGCTCACCCAGGCCTCGTCGTCGGCCAAGACCATAGGGGTGGCCGGACTCGGCATCGCCTATCTCCTTCGCATCGCCGGCGATGTGGGGGAGTCGAGCGGTGCCCTTTGGTTGTCATGGCTTTCTCCCATTGGCTGGTTCTCCCAACTGCGCCCGTTTGCCGGGGAACAGTGGAGGGTGCTGGCCCTTTGGGGTGGCCTTACCTTGGTGCTGTTGGGTGGTGCGTTTGCCGTCTCGTCACGTCGGGATGTCGGCGCCGGGGCCTTCCCGCCCCGCCCTGGGCCGGCAGAAGCAGGACCTGGGTTGAGGAGCGCGTCGGGTCTCGGGTGGCGGTTGCAGAGAGGGGCGCTACTCGGCTGGAGTCTGGGCCTAGGCGTGCTGGGCATGGTCTATGGGGGCGCCGCCGACAGCATCGGGGACATGTTGGAGGGGAGCCCGCAGCTGGCCCAGATCTTCGAGCAGATGGGCGGTGAGCAGGGGCTCACCGACACCTACTTCTCATTTGTGGTCGGGGTGATCGCGTTGCTGGCAGCGGCGTATGCCATACGCGCCGTCCTCAGGCTCCGCGCCGAAGAGGAAGATCTCCGGGCCGAGCCGGTCCTGGCCACCGCAACCCCGCGCTCACGCTGGGCGTGGAGCCATCTCGTCTACGGCCTGGCCGGGCCCGTGCTGATCCTGGCGCTGGCCGGTGTTCTCGGTGGCCTGACCTATGGGCTGATCAGCGGCGACGTGACGGGCCAGGTTCCCCGGGTGCTCGCCGCCGCCGTGGTGCAGCTACCGGCCGTTTGGATCCTCACCGGCATCGCCATGGCGCTATACGGGCTGGCGCCACGCCATGTCGGCCTCAGCTGGGGCGCACTGATCGCCTGTCTGGTCCTCGGGCAACTGGGCCAGATCCTGCGATTCCCCCAGTGGACCCTCAACCTGTCGCCGTTCACCCATGTCCCCAACTTCCCGGCCCAGGACATCGAGGTACTGCCCATGGCGGTCTTGCTCTTGGTAGCGATCGCGCTGACCGGGGCAGGTCTCATCGGCTTTCGGCGTCGCGACATCGGCTAGCGCAAGTCACCGTCGCATAATTGGGAGCAGGAGTGTCGTATATGACACTCCCTTGTCCCAATTACGGTGAGGAGAAATGTTCGACAGCCTGACGCAGCGCTTCGAGAGCGTGTTCGCCACCCTTCGGGGCAAAGGGCGTCTCACCGAGAAGGACATCGACGCCGCCCTTCGTGAGGTGCGGCTCGCCCTGCTCGAGGCCGATGTGAACGTCAAGGTGGTCCGGGACTTCCTGGGGCGAGTCAAGGAGCGTGCTCTCGGAGAGGACGTGTCGAAGTCGCTCTCGCCCGGCCAGCAGGTGATCAAGATCGTCCATGCGGAGCTGGTGGCCACGCTCGGCCTCGAAGCAGTGCCATTGAAGAAGGCAGCGCCACCTTTGACGATCCTCATGGTCGGGCTGCAGGGATCGGGAAAGACCACCACCGCCGGCAAGCTCGCCCTCCTGCTCAAGAAGCAGGGCAAGAAGCCACTCCTGGTGGCCGCCGACCTGCAACGGCCGG
Organism: Acidimicrobiia bacterium; assembly: GCA_025928935.1. Lineage (GTDB taxonomy): Bacteria > Actinomycetota > Acidimicrobiia > Spongiisociales > ZC4RG35 > JARDZU01. The sequence goes on along the minus strand of JAICNB010000022.1, from coordinate 37,459 downwards.
CTGCCATCGACCAGCTGGAGACGCTGGGCGGCCGTATCGACGTCCCCGTCTACGCCGAGCGCAAGGGCAAACCCGCACGTTTGGTGAAGAGCGCCATGAAGGAGGCGGCCCGCACCGGGCGCGACGTGGTGATCGTCGACACCGCGGGACGTCTCCAGATCGACCAGCAATTGATGAGCGAGCTGGCCGACGTGCGCAAGTCCGCCGATCCCGATGAGGTGCTGCTCGTCGTCGACGCGATGACGGGGCAGGACGCCGTCAACGTCGCCATCGGGTTTCAGGAGCAAATCGGGCTCACGGGGGTGATCCTGTCCAAGCTCGATGGCGATGCCAGGGGTGGGGCCGCCATCTCGGTGCGTGAGGTGACCGGGGCACCGGTCAAATTCGCCGGCATGGGTGAGGGACTGGGCGACCTGGAGCCGTTCCACCCCGACCGAATGGCGTCCAGGATCCTCGGCATGGGCGACGTGATGAGCCTCATCGAGAAGGCGGAAGCGACCTTCGACGAGGCCGAGGCGGAGAAAGCGGCGAGGAAGCTCCAGAAGGGGGAGTTCACCCTCGAGGACTTCCTGTCCCAGTTCGAGTCGATGAAGCGGATGGGGCCTCTGAAGGACATCCTTGCTATGATCCCGGGCTCCGGTTCGCTCATGCGTGAAGTGGACGTCGACGACCGCGATCTGCGTCGCGTCGAGGCGATCATCCAGTCCATGACTCCTGAGGAGCGCCGGAACCCAAAGCTCATCGGCGGCAGCCGAAAGCGCCGTATCGCGTCCGGCTCGGGCACCAGGGCCCAGGACGTGAACCGGGTGCTCAAGCAGTTTGCCGACGCACAGAAGATGATGAAGATGCTGGCCGGAGGCAAAGGCGTCCCCTCGTTGCAGGGGCTCCTACCGGCGCAGCGAGCCAAGAGGTGAACAGATGGCCGTGAAGATGAGGTTGATGCGGATGGGGAAGAAGAAGTCCCCTTCGTACCGCGTGGTGGTGGTCGACGGCAGAGCGCCGCGCGACGGCCGCTACATAGAGCAGATCGGGCGGTACGACCCGCAACAGGACCCGTCCCTGGTCGAGATAGACAACGAGAAGGCGGCGACCTGGCTCTCCAAGGGCGCCCAGCCCACCGAGGCTGTCGAGAAGCTGCTCAACATCTCCGGCGCCCTGAACACGATGAAGATCCGTTCCGGGCAGATCCACACCGTCGGCGGCGACACCAACCCGGCCGCGACCGTTGAAGCGGGCGGCGAGCCGGTCGAGGAAGAGGTCCTGGCCGACACGGCGAACACCGTTGGGGCGAACACCATTGGGGAAGAGGAGTGACGGTGGCCAAAGGCGAGATCGTCGAGCGGGTTGTCACCTACATCGTGAAGAGCATCGTGGAGGAGCCGGACGAGGTCGTCGTGACACTGGTTGAACAGGGCCCCGACGACGTCGTCGCCGAAGTGAGAACCGCCAAAGGGGACATGGGCCGGGTCATCGGTCGGAGGGGCCGCGTGGCCAAGGCGATCCGGGCGGCGGCCGGCGCCGCCGGTGACGAAGAGGGCATAACCGCTGGCGTCGAGTTCCTCGACTGAGTCCGAGCGGTTCGTAATCGGGGGCCTGGGACGCCCCCACGGCCTCGACGGGTTCCTGGGCATCTACATCGACGAGGACGACATCGTCACTGTCGAGCCCGGCTCCCAGGTCTATCTGGGTGATTCCCCCTATGTGGTGCGGGCGGTGCGCCGCACCGACCGCGGGTCCCACATCGCCTTCGAAGGGGTGGATGATCGGGCTTCCGCCGAAGAGATCAGGGGCGCAATCGTCTCCGTCGCCCGGCGTCGGGAGCTGGCCGAAGGGGAATACTGGCCGGAACAGCTCGCCGGGCTCGAGGTGTTCGACCAGGCCGGAAACGAGGTTGGCGTCGTCGAGCGCGTGATCAACGGGCCGGGTCAGGACCGCCTCCTGGTGAAGGGCAGCGGCGGGGAATTCGAGATCCCATTCGTGGACGCCCTTGTGCCGGTGGTGGACCTGGACAAGCGTCGCATCGAGATCGTCGCCATTCCCGGTCTGATCGACGGTACCTGACGATCAGCCACCGTCCGGCACTACATTTGAGCGTGTAGTCAAAATCGGAAGAAGCTCATGCCGGCAGCCGCAATCCCAGATGCAGTGATCGTTGCCACAGCACGCTCACCGATCGGCCGGGCCTACAAGGGCTCGCTGATCGACGTTCGAGCCGACGACCTGGCCGGGTTCGCCATCGATGCCGTGATGAACAAGGTGCCGGAGGTCGATCGGGCCTCCGTGGCCGATGTGATGGTCGGCTGCGGTCTCACCCATCACGAGCAGGGCTTCAACCTGGCCCGACCCGCCTCGCTGCTTGGCGGCATGCCGGAGAGCGTCCCTGCAACCACGGTCAACCGGTTCTGCGCGTCATCGCTGCAGACCATTCGCATGGCGTTCCATGCGATCAAACAGGGGGAAGGTCATACCTATGTGGCGGCAGGTGCGGAGTCGGTGACCCGCACCTATGGCAAGGCGTTCGACAGCGACGACCTCAATCCTCGTTTCACCGACCCGGGTCGGGACGATTTCATCGACTACGTCTACATCCCGATGGGCAACACCGCAGAGAACGTCGCCGAGCGCCACGGGATCACGAGGGAGCGGATGGACGAGTTCGCCAAGCGGTCGCAAGACCGGGCGGTCGAGGCCCAGAAGAACGGCTTCTTCGACCGCGAGATCAGCCCTATCGAGGTTCCCGATGGCCGGATCATCGCCACTGACGACGGGCCCCGACCCAACACCACCCTGGAGAAGCTGGCCGAGCTGCCCCCCGCCTTCAAGCCCGACGGGCGGGTGACCGCCGGCAACTCCTGCCCGCTCAACGACGGGGCGGCGGCCGTGTTGGTTATGTCCGGCCAACGGGCATCCGAGCTCGGCCTCGACCCGTTGGCCAGGATCGTCGCCACATCCGTTGTCGGGCTCGAGCCCGAGTACATGGGGATGGGCCCGGTGGAGGCGGTTCGCGCCGTGCTCGATCAGAGCGGGATGGACCTGGGCGACGTCGATGTCATCGAGCTCAACGAGGCCTTCGCCGCTCAGGTCCTGGCCTGCGCCGACGAGCTCGGCATCGACATGGAGCGTCTCAACCCGAACGGCGGCGCCATTGCGCTTGGCCATCCCTTCGGCATGACCGGGGCCCGGATCATGGGCACCCTGCTCAATGACCTCCGCACTCTGGACAAGACCATCGGCCTGGAGACGATGTGCGTCGGTGGAGGGCAGGGGATGGCGATGATCGTCGAGCGTCTCTCCTGAGTATCACGTCGCCGCTCGACCGAGACGGTTGGCCAGAGGAGCGGTCGTGGTCCCCTGGAGCAGGGGTAGACGCTCACGACGATCGGGACCAGGGCCGTTCCGGCCCGTCCTAGCCTTGCCCCAGAGGTCTACGCAGTGCGGATAAACGTCGTCACCATGTTTCCCGGGTTCTTCGACGGGCCGCTCGGAGTCTCCATCGTCGCTCGCGGTATCGAGGCCGGGATCCTCGAGGTGACCCTGGTCGACCTGCGCCGGCACGGCCTTGGGAAGCATCACCAGCTGGATGACGCTCCCTTTGGCGGAGGACCGGGCATGGTGATGATGATCGAGCCCCTCGCCGCAGCACTGGACCCGCTAGAGACGACCCATCGAGTCCTTTTCACCCCGGCAGGGGCCCCGATGACACAGGCGACGTTCGACCGGTGGGCGAAGCTTCCTGAGCTCACCTACGTCTGCGGCAGGTTCGAGGGCGTCGATCAGCGGGTGGCGGACCATCTGATCGATGAGGAGGTCTCGGTGGGCGATTTCGTCGTCGCCGGCGGGGAAGTGGCGGCCGCACTTTCAATCGAGGGCATCGCCCGGCTGCTCCCTGGTGTGGTGGGGAACCCGGACTCGGTCGACAGCGAGTCGTTTCGCGATGGCCGTCTCGAGGAGCCCGTGTACACCCGTCCTGCCGATTTCAGGGGGTGGGAGGTGCCCGAGGTCCTGCTCTCCGGCAACCATGCCCTGATCGAGGAATGGCGAGAGAGACAGCGCCAAGCGAGGACCAGGGAGCGCCGGCCCGACCTCCTGGCAGATGGCGTGAGTTCGGAGAGCTGATACACTTCTGCCCGTTGGGGCTAGCAGTTCTCCCCGGCGCCTCTAGGAGTCCTCCATGAACGATCTTCACGTAGTTGAGAGCGCGCATGTCCGCGACGACATCCCCGATTTCCGGGCCGGTGACACGGTCAAGGTCCACGTCAGGGTGGTCGAAGGCGGCAGGGAGCGCGTCCAGATCTTCGAAGGCCTGGTCATCGCCCGCAACGGCGCCGGCGTCAAGGCCTCATTCACAGTCCGCAAGCTGAGCTTCGGGGTCGGGGTTGAGCGTGTCTTCCCGGTCCATGCACCCATCATCTCCCGTATCGAGGTGGTGAGACGGGGCGATGTGCGCCGTTCGAAGCTCTACTACCTGCGCGATAGGGTCGGGAAGTCGGCCCGTATCAAGGAGCTGCGGGACTGATTCCCCAGCACACGGACTCAGTCGACGAACAGGCGGTCCCGGAGAAGCCCTCCCGGCCACGGCGGTCGTTCCTCGCCGAGCTGCCGGGGCTCCTGCTCACCGCGCTTGCCATCGCGGTCGTGATAAAGACCTTCCTGATCCAGCCGTTCTGGATCCCGTCCGAGTCGATGTTGCCGACCATCGAGGTCAACGACCGGGTGATGGTGAACAAGCTCGCCTACCAGTGGGGTGAGCCCGAGCGTGGTGACGTCGTCGTCTTCAGGGACCCGCGCGAAGGCGACATGGAGGAGTCGGTCCCGGAAGCAGTGATCCGCTCCGTCCTCGAAGCGGTGGGCATCCGCACCCGCGGTCACGACGACTTGATCAAGAGGGTGGTGGGTCTGCCCGGGGAGACGATCGAGGTTCTTCGCAACCGGGTCGTGGTCGACGGTGTTCCCCTGGACGAGCCATATCTGCCGGAGGTGTTCATGCCAGACGAGCCGCCGATCACGCTCGGCACGAACGAGGTGTTCGTCATGGGTGACAATCGCAACGCCTCGTTCGACAGCCGCAGATTCGGGCCCATACCCCTCGACGACCTGATCGGGGAGGCGTTCGTGACGATCTGGCCCCCCTCTCACATCGGCGGTCTCTAGAGGCCTGTCGCCGAAATAGTTCCACCCGATTGTCAGCCGTTAAGCCACGGTTTATGCATATGATCGCAGTGTCGGCGCGTGTCAAGAGGAGAACATGGAAGAGGACCTGGAACGGTACGAATCCGAGGTTGAGCTCAAGATCTACAAGGAGTACCACGACGTCCTCCCGATGTTCCGGTACGTGGTGGAGACCGAGCGCAGGTTCTATCTGGCCAACCACGTCGACCTCCAGGTGCGTGAGGCCAATGGGTCCGTCTTCTTCGAAGTGGAGATGAAGGATGCATGGGTTTGGGACATGTTCCGGCCGGCAAGATTCCTGGAGCACGTGAAGGTGCTCACCTTCCGCGACGTCAACGTCGAGGAACTGGAGCAGCAAGAAATCTCGATCTGACCGATCGGGCCCAAATTGGGTCGCTCGGTGAAACGATCGCTGCGGGATTCCTCACTCGGCATGGGCTCCAGGTCGTTGCCCGAAATGTCAGCGTCGGCAGAGGCGAGATCGATTTGATGGCCCTCGACCAGGGGGAGAGAGTCGTGGTCGAGGTTCGCACGGTCACCAGCGATGGCGACCCGATCGATGCAGTCGGCCCGTCCAAGCGTCGTCGGGTTCGACAGCTCTCCGGTTCGTCGGGAGGGTCCCGGGTCGACTTCGTCGGAGTGAGAGTTGCCGTCGACGACGTGGTGGTCCACTGGGTCCCTGGCTGTGGTTGACTCTCCGGCCCATGACAGCTGAAACGGGTCCCCACTCCCTGGCTACGCCCGTACTCCCCTCTACGGGGAGAGAAAGGCCCCGGCCGTGAACCTCGATCAGCCGGCGATCGAGGTCGATTCCCTCGTCAAGCGTTACAAGCGCACCACCGCCCTCGACGGTCTCGACTGTGCGGTGCCATCGGGCGCCATCACCGGCTTGCTCGGCCCGAACGGCGCGGGCAAGACGACCTTGTTCCGATCACTGCTCGGCCTGACCAGGACGGACAGCGGCAACATCCGGATCCTCGGACAGGAGATCCCCGCTCGTCTCGCCGAAGTGACCAAGAAACTGGGTGCCATCGTCGAGGAGCCGGGGACGATCCGGGCCCTCACCGGGCGGGTGAACATGACGGTGGCCGCAGATCAGCTCGGGTTCGGCCACGAGCGCATCGAGGAGTTGCTCGAGTTCGTCGGTCTGCAAGCCGATGCGGGGCGCAAGCTCGACGAGTACTCCAAGGGGATGCGGCAGAGGCTGGGTCTGGCCGCGGCCCTGGTCGGAGATCCGCAGTTGCTCCTGCTCGACGAGCCATTGGACGGGCTGGACCCGGCCGGCCAGATGGCTTTCCGAGCACGGCTCAGGGACCTGGCCGACAGCGGGCGCACAGTGGTTGTGTCGAGTCATGACCTCGCCGATATCGAAGCGCTGGCCGATTACGTGATCGTGCTCAACCACGGCAGGTTGGTGACACAGGGGCCGCTCGAAGATCTTCTCTCGGGGGCAGCCACCCGGGTGGTGACCCCGTCGGCCGAGGAGGCCAGGACCGCTCTGGCTGACGCCGGTATGGACGTCCGCCTGGATGGCACGGCGTTGATCGCGGACGAGGAGGACGGGAGCCGGGTGGTGCGGGTGTTGGCCGAGTCCGGGATCTATCCGAGCGAGGTGGGGCCGGCACGCTCAACGCTGGAATCCGTGTTCCTCGGCATCACAGGGGATGACCAGGGATGAGCCTTCTCCACGCCGAGTATCTGAAGCTGAGCAGGCGACGGCTGTACTACACGATGGTCCTGATCCTGGCCGCGCTGGTCGGGCTCCTTGCCTTCTTCCTACTCGTCTTTCCGCAGATCGCTCCCGAGTTCGCCGAAGGCGTGCCGTTGCTCGAGAAACCGGAGGCCTACGTCTTCGGAGCCCAACAGGTCGCCGGGCAGACCTGGTTCCCACTCATCCTGGCGGTGGTGATGCTGGGCAGCGAGTTCGGGAGCACCGTGTGGGCCACCGCGCTGACCAGGGACCCGCGCCGGACCGCCCAGGTCTCGGCCAGGTTCATCGTCCTGGCGACGGCATCCTTCTTGGCCATCGCGGCCGGTGTCGCCGGCTGGACGCTGGTGACGGCACTCGCCGTGCCGGGGGATGGCGGGCCCGCCATCACGGAATGGCTGTCGCTGGTCTGGAAGCTGGCCCTCATCGAGCTCGCCTGGACCGCGATCGGCCTCGGGGCTGTCGCGATGCTCCGCTCGGTCGGGCCCGCCATCGGCGCGGCGCTGGCGCTGTACTTCGTCGATCCGATCCTCGGCCTCTGGGGGCCCTGGGAGAATGTGTCTCTTTCGGCTGCGACCAATGCCCTGTTCCAGATCGACATCCCAGGTGGGTTCGGCGCCTTGGTGCCGGGGGGCGACCTGTCCTTGCCCCACGCCGTGGCGATCGTGGTGGGGTGGACGTTGCTGGGGTTGGCCGTCACCTGGTGGGGGCTACGCCGGCGCGACGCCTGACCAAGGGGCCAGAGCGCCGCGTCTGACGGGTGATTGGCTACGCCACTGCCTGGGGCGGGTCACTCCGGCGATAGGCAACCAGGGCCAGTGCGTAGGAGACCACGAGGATCCCGATCGCCCAGGCCAGGGCCACCCAAAAGCGAGGACCGGGGGTTCCATCGGTGAGCAGTGAGCGAATCGTGTCCACTATCGGTGTCAGCGGCTGATTCTCGGCGAAGCTCTGCAGCCACGGTGCCATCGAGTCGGTCGGCACGAACGAAGGGCTGATGAATATCAGCAGGAACAGGATGTAGCTGAATGCCCCTGCGCCTTCCACGGTCCTGGCGAGCAGCCCGAAGAACATTGCCAGCCAAGTGGTGGCCAGTATGAACAGGAGCACGAGGCCTGCGGCCAGCACCCAGGCGCCGGCGTCGGGGACCGGGCGAAACCCGATCAAGAACGCCACCACGACAACCAGGGCACAGGAGAGGGCGTTCGACACAGTTGATGACAAGGCTTGTCCGCTCAGCACCGACGAGGGTCTCACCGGCATGGTCCGGAAGCGACTGATGATCCCCTTCTGCATGTCCATGGCGAGCCGAAAGGCGGCATAAGCGATCCCGCTGATCACGGTCATGATCACGACACCCGGGGTCAGGAAGTCGATGTAATCCACCGAAGTCTGGGCACCGAGGGCGCCGCCGAACACGTACACGAAGAGCAGCATCAGCGCGATCGGCATCAGGACAACGGTGATGATCGTGTCCATGCTCCGGGTGGTGTGACGGAGGCTCCGCTTGGCCATGGTCCATGTATCAGTGAGAGCTCGCATGCGCTTCTTCCTTGTCTTCTCCGAGGATCTTGAAGAACACGTCGTCGAGGGTCGGTGCCTTCGTAGTGAATCCGGTTGGCTCCACACCGGCTTTGTTGAGCCTGATGAACATGTCGGCCGTGTCGGACACCGAGCCATTGCCGGCCACGACCAGCTTCGAGTCGACCCGGCTGAGCTCGTGTCCAGCGCTCAACGCGGTCTGGGCAGCCACCAGCTCTCGCTCGTCGATGAAATCGAGCTCGACCAACCCGGCCGGCACCATCGCCTTCAGCTGTTCCGGTGTCCCGTTGGCCACCACCCGGCCACCGTGAAGGATTGCGATCTCGTCGGCGAGACGGTCGGCCTCCTCCAGATATTGGGTGGTGAGGAAGATCGTTGTCCCCTTGCCGGCCAGCTCCCGGATGGTCTGCCACATGTCGTTCCGACCCTGCGGGTCCAGTCCCGTTGTCGGCTCGTCGAAGAAGATGATGGGCGCCTCGCCCACCAGACTCATTGCGATGTCGAGCCGGCGCCGCATCCCACCAGAGAAGGTGAGAAGACGACGGTCCGCCGCTTCGTCGAGGTCGAATTTGTCGAGCAGGGAAGAGGCGGTCTGTTGGGGATCGGCGATGTGCCGTAGCTCGCCCATGAGCACCAGGTTCTCCCGGGCGGTGAGGATGTAGTCGACGGCTGCGGACTGCCCGGTGACACTGATCACCTCCCGCACCCTGGCGGGCTCGGCTGCCACGTCGAAACCGGCGACGGTCGCCGAGCCACCGTCGGCCTTGATCAACGTGGTCAGGATGTTGATCGTCGTCGTCTTGCCCGATCCGTTCGCGCCGAGCAGCGCGAACACGGTGCCCGGTCTCACTGAGAACGAGACGTCGTGGAGCACAGGTACTTCCTTGTATCCCTTGGCGAGGCGCTTCACCTCGATTGCATGGTTCTCGTCCATTTCGTTTCCTTTTCTCATGAATTCAGGAGCGTCGGATGGAGATGTCCCCGAAGGCGGTCCGGGCATGGATTTCCACAGTCCGCTCGGTGGAAGCGGGGGCAGCTCCCTCTCCCATCAGGTTCAAGACGCGGCCGAATTGGGTACTGGCGTCGACCCATGCAGCGATGCCGTTCTCGACTCCGATGTCCAGGTGTCCCGCGGCGGTCTTGAGGTCGACCGCGCCGGACTCGACTGAGCCGATCTGGATGTCGCCGTTGGCGGTCTTGACGGTCAGCGATCTGTGAGCCCGGTCCACGGTGACATCGCCATTGTCCGACTTGACACCTGCGACGCCGGCGACCTCGCCGATCCAGGTCTTGCCGTTCTGATTCTTGATTTCGGCGCTCCCATCGATCACACCCAAACGCATCTCGCCTGCGGTGACGACCCGGGTCCTTCCCTCGGCCCGATTAAGCGTGAAGCTGCCGAGGCCACTGACGACGTCGACGGCTCCGGTTTCATCGAGTCGGACGTCCCCAACACCGTTTCGAATGTGGGTGTCACCCAACCGGCCATCGGCCCTGAAGTCGCCCACGCCCGCGTCGCCACGCACCGGCGAGCCGGAGGGGAGTTCGATCGTCACATCGACCGACCCTGACCTGCCCCAGCCCACATACTTGAAGCCACGGGGCTTTTGTCCCCTGACCAGCAGGGCGCCGTTGGCGAAGTCCACGATCGTCTTCTCGGCTGCCTCCACGTCGACGGATCTCGTCCGATCCGTCGGATTGACGGTGACGACGGTGTCGGAACGCTCGGATGCGATCAGATGCACCGTCCCGACAGGGATCTCGATGGTCACCGGCGTCGGCTGTGGTGTCTCGAACCGACGCATCAGCGGAGCCATCCGGTGTAACGCTCGCCACCTGACTGGTTGCGGCGTGATGGGTGTTGGGCCGTGGTCAGGGCGGAGGTCGCAGCCCGCACCAACCAGGCGTTGAGGGAGAGCCCCTCGTTGCTCGCCGCTTCTTCGATCCGAAGCTTCAGACCCTCGGGGAGACGGAGATTGAGGCGAGCGGTGTTGCCATCGTCGCCCTCGCCTGTCTGAGCGGACGGAGACGCCAGGTTGGCGGGCCGGGGTTCGAAGCCCCCTTCGGCCGGAGCCGGGGTCACGACGAACTCGGGATCGCTCCCGCGAAGACGGACTTCCACCACACCCGGCGCCATCTCGCGCGTGATCTCGTCCGCAGCCGCGGACAGGGCCTCGAGCAGCACCAGCCGGGCCGCCGACTCCAGTGGGGCAGTGAGCCGATCGGCCAGGGCGCGAGCCTCGTCACCCCCGGCCTCGGCGGCTATCGCCAGCTGCTCGCGCAGCGTGTCGGTGTAGCGGTTTAGATTCATGGTGCCACTATGGCACAATTGTGGCACCTCGTCAAGTGCCAGATTGGCACAAGAAAAAACGCACACGATGGAAGGGAAACGACCGCGAAATCGTTCAGGGGCGAGGGGTGCGGGAGCCGAAGCGGCGTCGCATCTCCTTGTGCCAACAGCCGTGGTGCCAATGCCGGCGCAGGTCCGGCTCTTCGTCGGGCACGACGACCACGTGGAATGTCCCGGGTGGAATCGTCATCTCGCAGCCGGGGCAGATGTAGTCCTTGCGGGCCGCATACGGCTGGACCGGCGAGACGGTCACCCCGAGAAGATCGCCCACGCCAGGACCGCCAAGATCGCTATGAGCGCGATCACCATGACGACGATGTCGGTGACGTCCTTCTCGTGATCGCGAAACGGGTTGAACCCCATCGGTGGAACGGTAACCCCGGTCGGGTGTGTCTACCGTCATCGTTGTGACGTGGTTGGTGACCGACGATCGAGGCCCGCTGAGGTGGCTCACCATCGATCGGCCGGAGCGAAAGAATGCCATTCCCTTCGATGGATGGGACGAGCTCAGAGAGGCGTTCGAAGACTTCGAGAAGTCCGGGCAGAGGGTGCTGGTGGTCACCGGCGCCGGGGGTGAGTTCTGTGCAGGCGCCGACCTCGACCCGTCACGACTGGACCGGATGCAGACCGTGGCCGACCGGCACCTCCGGATGAAGGTGGTGGGGGCGGCCGCCATGGCCCTTCACCGTCTCACCAAGCCGACCATCGCCGCCGTCGACGGGGTTGCGGTGGGTGCGGGTATGAACCTGGCCCTGGGGTGTGACGTGGTGGTGGCTACCGAGCGGGCCCGGTTCGCCGAGATCTTCGTCCGGAGGGGGCTGACCGTGGACTTCGGCGGGTCGTGGCTGCTGCCCCGGGTCGTTGGTCTGCAGCGGGCCAAGGAATTGGCGCTATCCGGGCGCATCGTCGAGGCCGCGGAGGCAGCGCGCATCGGCCTGGTGGCCGAGGTGGTGCCGGTCGAGGAGCTGGAAAGACGAGCGACAGAACTCGCGGAGAGCTTCCTGCAGGGGGCGCCAATGGCTCAGATGTTCGCCAAGCAGACCATCGAAGCCGCCTTCCAGATCAGTCTGGCCGATGCCCTGTCGTGGGAGGGCGATGCCCAGTCGGTGGCCCTCGGCACCGAGGATGCTGCCGAGGGCCTGCTTTCCTTCCTGGAGAAACGCGACCCCGTCTGGAAGGGCCGTTGAACGCTCAGACCTCTCCGATGTCCTCGTTCCATAGCTCGGGTCGCGCCTCGATGAATACCGTCATCATGTCGACGCAGCGCTGATCGTCGACGACCACCACCTCGACCCCGTTGTCACGGAGCAGATCCTCGGCGCCGAGGAACGTTCGGTTCTCACCAATGACGACCCGGGGAATGTCGTAGAGGAGGATCGCCCCGGTGCACATGTGACATGGGGAGAGGGTCGTGTAGATGATCGAACGGCGGTATTCGGCGGCGACGAGACGACCGGCGTCTTCCAGGGCATCCATCTCACCATGGAGGATCGGGCTGCCCTTCTGCACCCGTCGGTTGTGACCCTTCCCCACGATCTCACCGTCGAGGACGAGGACCGATCCGATCGGGATGCCGCCCTCGGCAAGACCGATCCCGGCCTCATCGATGGCGGCGTCGAGAAACGGGTCGGGCACGAGGAGATGGTACGTGCCCGACCCGATCCGCTCAGCCGCCGGTCTGCTCTGCGACGAACCGCGCCGTATTGACCTCGAAGAGATCCAAGATCTCTTGGTTGATGTCAGAGTCGCTCCACATGACGGCTGCGTCGCTTGGATGGTTGCGCTCAACCCAGTCGGCGAAGACCAGGAAAGAAACCTCCCCCCACCTCCGGGCGAAACCCTCGTCCTTGTCGACCATCGCGGTAATACCCTTTGGCCCGACCTCCATGATGTAGGTGCCGGGCACCGGCTCCTCACCGAGTGCGTCGGACCAGGCGTTGCTTCCCGCAACCGCGCATTCCGCTTGACCCTGATCGGTCTGGATGCATTCATCGAGCGTCCATTGCCACCCGACGGACTCATACCACTCGAATTGGCCCTCGAGGCTGTGAGCCCGACCGAAGATGTTGGCCCCCCCGGATTCGGTGGCGGCGGCGGGATCCACGTAGGCGATGGCCGCTTCGGCATCACCGTCAGCTACCGCCACCCAGAATGCGGTAGCCATGTCGACCGGCGTCGCCGCGATCTGCGGCCCTCGACTCGCCATGAACAACCCGATCGCGGTCACGATCGCCAATGTTGCCAATGCTGGTACCAGCCAACGGGCCTGCCGCGGTGGCACCTGCTGCTTCTCGGTCTTCAACTCGGTCATTTCCCAGCTCCTCTTGGATCGGTCTTCGAGGTGTCCGGGATCAAGCGGCTCGACCGGGTCGAGCAGATCAAGCGACGGCACCGGGTTCGCTTTGGCAAACATGGCAACGACCTGGTCTTCAGTGATCACGAGTCACCTCCTTTCCGAGCAGCGGGGGGTTTGCGATCTCCAGTCAGCTTGCGGTATTCGTCGGCCAGGTTCTGACGGGCGCGGTAGGCGCGTTGCTTGACCGCGGTGACCTCGATGCCAAGGACAAGGGCCACGTCGGCGTGTGACAACTCCTCCCAGAGAGTGAGACGGAGGATCTCCTGATCGATCGGTCGCAGACGTGCCGATGCGGCCAGCACGACCCGGTGCTCCTCACTCCTGACCAGAAGCACGTCGGGCGCCATCTCGTCGACCTGGGCTAGAGAGCGGAGTCGATCCTTGAGGCGCCGGCTTCTGGCGCGGTGCCGCCACTGATGCGAGATCACTCGATATGCGACCCCATACAGCCATGGGAGTGCAGCATCGCCGTCCGGAACCTGATCGATTCTCCGCCAGGCCACCAGAAAGGTATCAGCCACGGCATCGGCGACCTGTGAATCGGCGGTGCGGCGGGCGCAGTAGGCATGGATCGGCTGGCCGAAGCGCCGGTAGATGTCGGTGAAGCGTGCCTCGTCGCCTGTCATCGCGTGTCGATGTCCGGTGCCGGTCGTCATCACCACTCCATGTGCCCCGTCGGCCCATCTGGTAACAGGATCTTTTCAGGTGACGGTCCGTCGATGCCGGGCACTGAAGAGATCGAGCAACCGGGGGGTTGCCCGGCGGGTCCGCGTTCCCGGCCGTGGAACCGCCCCTCGGTCGAAACCTACTGAGCTGGCAGCGGCTGACCGGCAGCGAAGGCGTTGAGCACCTCGGTTGCCGCCGGATCATCTCGCACCAGGTAGGAGACCCCGCCCTGCTCGGCGAAGACAACCGGAAGTGTCATCGACTCGGTGACTGTCGCCGACCGCATGTCCCAGCCGGTCCTGGCCAGATCGAAGAGGCTCAACCCGGAATCGCCAGTCAGATGCGAGCCGATCGCGGTCACAACGAGAGGGCTGCGGACCAGTCCGGCAGGGGATGAGGCCTCTGCCATCATCTTGGTGAGCACCTCTCGCTGACGGGCGGCGCGGGCGATGTCTCCACCACCCTGGGACACCCACTCGCCGTCCCGCAGCTCCTCATAGCTCCGGGAGCGGGCATAGGCGAGGGCGGTGGCGCCATCCACCCTCTGCAACCCTGGCTCCAGCACGAGACCTGACTTGTTGTCGCGTGCGGGATAAGGAACTTCGAGCTCGATGCCGCCCAGAGCGTCGATGATCCCGGCGAAGCCGCCGAACTCGACCTCCAGATAGTGGTTGGGCCGAATACCGGTTGCATCGGCCACCGTGTCGACCATCAGGTCGGGTCCTCCAAAGGCATACGCGGCGTTGATCTTGTCCCCACCGTGGCCGGGGATCTCCACCAGGAGGTCCCTGGGGAGTGAGAGCAGCTGCCTCCGCCCGTCGACCACCTGGGCCAGGATGATGACATCGGCTCGAGCACCCGAGAAGTCACCGAAGTTGCCTTGGTTCAGGTCGTCGGGGAGATTCTCCCGGCTGTCGCTGCCGACGATGAGATAGACCCCGTCGCCGGCCGCAAGTGAGGGCATCGGCCCCGCGTCCTCCATCTGGAAGTCAGCCAGCACCGTGAGGCCGACGAGGGTGGCGGCCGCCAAGACGAGAAGAAGCAGTATTCCGAGTGTCCAACGTTGGCCACGGCTGTACCGACGGCGCCTCCGGTTCTGTTGCGGGGCGCGCCGGGCCGGAGTTGTGGTGGCAGGGTTGTGACTCATGTCGTGCTGAGGCAGAGGGTGCCAGGAGGACGGTAAACCTGATGTCAGGTTTAGTCGCGCTCTTCGCAAAGGTCAGACCCCTTCCCACCAGCCCGGTCACCACCTACTTTCGAGGCATGTACGCAGCCGCCACGTCGGTGGCGCTGGTCGGGGGAGAAGCAAGACCGGTCAGGGTCGAGGCCCATGTTGGGCGTCAGAATGAGGCCTTCAAGCTGTCCGGGCTCCCCGACACCGCGGTTCGAGAAGCGAAGGATCGGGTCCGTGCCGCGGTGGCCTCGGCGGGGATCCGCTTCCCCAATCGCACCGTGACTGTCAACCTCGCCCCTGCCGACTTGCCCAAGGGCGGCACCGACTACGACCTCCCCATCGCCCTCGGCATTCTGGCCGCCAGCCGTGAGATCCCAGATCTGCGTCGCGCCGTCGTGGTCGGGGAATTGGCCCTGGACGGGACGGTGCGGCCCGGCTCCAACGCATTTGGCGCAGGCGTCCTCAGCGCCCGTGACAACGTCCCGTGCCTTCTCGCCCGGCACGATGCCGGAGAGGCGGCCTCCATACCGGGGGCCAGGGCGTACGGTGTCGCCAGTCTGGCCGAAGCGGTGGATCTCCTCCGCAACGGCCTCGACCACATCGAGCCGGTGGTGCCCGCCCCCAGGGTCGAGGCAGGCCAGGTGGCCGACCTAGCCGACATCCGGGGTCAACCGATGGCGAGGCGGGCTCTCGAGGTGGCGGCAGCGGGTGGGCACCATTTCTTGATGCATGGCCCGCCGGGCTCCGGCAAGACCATGCTGGCGCGGCGCATGGTCGGGATCCTCCCGGCCCTGGAACCGGAGAAGGCGGTGGAGACGGCGATGCTCTGGGCGGCGGCGGGTAGACGCCGGGGGATGGTGGTGACACCCCCTTTCCGGGCACCCCATCACACCGCGTCCAAGGCGGCGCTGGTCGGTGGCGGCACCGGCAACCCGGTCCCGGGCGAGGCCTCGCTGGCCCACAAGGGAATCCTGTTCCTGGATGAGCTGGCCGAGTTCCCCCGCGGCCACCTCGACACTCTGCGCCAGCCGCTGGAGGAGGGAGTTGTCTCGGTGGCGAGACGTGGGATGTCGGTCGACTTCCCCGCATCCTTCCAGCTGGTGGCCGCGACCAATCCGTGCCCGTGCGGCTTCTATGGCGATGCGAGGCGGCCTTGTGAGTGTCGGCCGGCCATCCTCGGCCGGTATCGGGCGCGGATCTCCGGCCCGTTGCTCGATCGGTTCGACCTCATCGTTCGAGTGGGTCGAGTGGAATCCGGCGAGTACTCCGGCCCGGCCGGCGAGTCGAGCGTGATGGTTGCCGACCGAGTCCTCCAAGCCCGTCGTGCGCAGCTCGAGCGCGGAGTGATCAACCGCCACCTCGCTTCGTTCTCGGGTCTCGGTGAGGCGGAGGCGGCGCTGGCTTTGGTCAATGGCGCGTTGGGAGCCGGGATACTGACTGCCCGTGGGGCGGACCGGGTGCGTCGCGTGGCCCGAACCGTCGCCGATCTCGAAGGCGCAACCCGTGTGGAAGAAGTGCACATGGCGGAGGCGATCGGCCTCCGGGGCGAGTGGCGTGATGAGTGAGATCCGGCTCGTCCGGCCCGGCGAAACCGATTATCCGGACGGGTTGAACGATCTGGAGGAGCCACCCCCGCTCTACGTCCTCGGGTCTACCACCACAGCCCCGGCCGTGTCGGTGGTCGGGACCAGACGCTCTACTCGATACGGGATGGGGCTGGCCATGGGGTTCGGCGAAGCCCTGTCACGGGCGGGCTGGACGACGGTCAGCGGGCTGGCGAGAGGGATCGACGGCGCCGCCCACCATGGGGCCCTCCGTGGTTCCGGCATGGCGGTGGCGGTGCTCGGCTCTGGCGTGGATGTGGTCTATCCGGTAGAGAACATCGGTCTCTACCGATCGATCCTCGATGGCCATGGCGCGATCGTGTCCGAGTATCCCCCGGGCACCCAACCGGACCGCTGGCGCTTCCCCGCTCGCAATCGCATCATCGCTGCAATCGCCTCGGCGGTGGTGGTTGTCGAGGCAGGGGAGAAGGGTGGGGCACTGATCACGGCGCGACTGGCCGCAGAGCTGGGGCGCCCGGTCCTCGTCGTCCCCGGGGACGTCGACCGGCTCGCCTCGGTCGGATGCAACCGTTTGATCAAGGATGGGGCCCATCCCGTGCTCGGAGTAGCGGACCTCATCGCGGAGCTGGAGCTGATCCTGGGACGACCGCCCGTAGAACTGACTCTGGATGACGAGGAGATCCCGGTCACCGGTATCCCCATCGAAGACCTCCCCGATCTCTGGCGATGCAGCCCGGCGGAGGCGCTGGCACGTCTCGCCCGGATGGAGGTGGCGGGGAAAGCGCGTCGGGTTGGGGACGTCGTGGTGCCGGGCGAATCATCAGTGCCATGAGGTAATCGGCTTGGCCGGGAATGAGCACTTTCTCCCAATAGCATCGCGGGGGTGAAGATCCCTCCTATGCCGCCATGGGCGAGTGGGCCTGTCGCCGGATTCCTCGAACGGATGCGCGACCAGAGGGAGCTTTCTTCCAACACCCTCGATGCCTATCGGCGCGACCTGGCCCAGTTCTTCTCCTACTGCGACGGGGAAGGGGCTGGCTCGATCGACGACGTTCAACGGCAGCACGCTCGTCGTTATCTGGCCGTCCTTTCCGCGTCGGGTTACTCGAAACGGTCGATGACACGGAAGGCATCGGCAGTCCGCTCTTTCTACAACGACGCAGGGCGAAGGGGATCGGCCGTGACCAACCCCTTCGAGGGAGTCTCCCGACCCCGACTCGACAGGCCGTTGCCCCATGCGCTCCCGGCCCGGACGGTGGTCCATGCCATCGAGACCATCGACCCTGTCACCCCGGAAGGCCTGCGGGACCGGGCACTCATCGACACCCTCTACTCGACGGGTCTGCGGGTGTCCGAGCTTGCATCGATGACCATCGACGATGTCGGCCGCGACCTGGTGACCGTCACGGGCAAGGGACGGAAGACCCGGCGTGTCCCCATCGGCCGTCCCGCCCAGGAGTCCGTGCGCCGTTATCTCGGCCAGGGCCGCCCGAAGCTGGCCGGGCCGGAGGCGGGCCAGGCGCTATGGGTTGGGGTCAGGGGTCGCCCGCTCGGTGCTCGTGGCGTACGCGCCGTGGTCAGAAAGCGCATGTCCACGTTCCCACATGCCCTCCGACACAGCTTTGCCACCCATCTCCTCGAGGGTGGGGCCGATCTGCGGTCCGTTCAGGATCTTCTCGGTCACACCGACCTGGCCACCACCCAGATCTACACTGCCGTCACCCGGCAACACCTGAGAGGAACCTATGACCGAAGCCACCCGAGGGCCTGAGGCCAA
Source organism: Acidimicrobiia bacterium (assembly GCA_025928935.1). Lineage (GTDB taxonomy): Bacteria > Actinomycetota > Acidimicrobiia > Spongiisociales > ZC4RG35 > JARDZU01. The sequence continues at coordinate 19,152 of JAICNB010000022.1, read as the reverse complement.
CCAGGTCGACGCCCTATGGGAGCGCTTCAAGTCCTCGGCCGACGCCGATGCGCGTGAGCGGCTGATCCTCCACTACTCGCCGTTGGTCAAATACGTGGCAGGCCGGGTCGGCTCGGGATTGCCACGTTCGGTCGATCAGAACGACCTGGCCAGCTATGGGCTTTTCGGCTTGATCGACGCGATCGACAAGTTCGAGCTGGAGCGTGGGTTCAAGTTCGAGACCTACGCCATCAACCGCATCAAGGGGGCGATCCTCGACGAGCTCCGCGCACTCGACTGGGTGCCCCGTTCGGTGAGATCCCGGGCCCGGCTCATCGAGACCGCGGTAGCCGAGCTGGAGCACACATTGCAGCGGGCACCTACCGACCAGGAGTTGGCCGAGAACCTCGAGATGGAGGTTGGTGACCTGCAGGGCGCCCTCGCCGAGATCGGTCGGTCCGGCATCGCCGCCCTGGACGAGTTCGTCGGCAACGACTCTTCGACGTCGGTCGGGGACATGCTGGCCGACCCGACGGGTGTCTCGCCCGAGACCGCCTTTCAGGCGGAGGAGACCCGTCACGGGCTGGTGGACGCGATCAACCGTCTCCCGCAACGGGAGCGCCTCGTCGTGACCCTCTACTACTACGAGGGGATGACCCTGGCCGAGATCGGGGAAGTGCTCGGTGTCACCGAGTCCCGGGTCTGTCAGATCCATGCCAAGACGATGATGTCGCTGCGCAATCGTCTCGGCGAGCCCTCCTGGCAATAAGCGCCATACGTTCGACGTTTTACGTTCTGCCAGGGAGACCCTTACCATTCGCTCCATCACGCACGCTTGCTCACCCTCACTGGTCGGGCGCGTCCCGAACGAGGGTCACCTGGTTCACCGGGTGGGAATCCACCGGCAAGCGGAGGAAACAACCAGAAAGGAGCGATTGTGGCTGCTGTCACAATGAAGCAACTCTTGGAGGCCGGCGTCCACTTCGGGCACCAAACCCGGCGCTGGAACCCCAAGATGCGCCCGTTCATCTACGGGGAGCGCAACGGGATCCACATCATCGACCTGCGCCAGACGGTCGATCAGACCGCGGCTGCGGCCGATTACGTCAAGAACCTCACAGCCAACGGTGGGGTCGTGCTCTTCGTCGGCACGAAGAAGCAGGCTCAGGGGGCGATAGCCGAGCATGCCACCAGGTCGGGCATGCCATACGTCAATTATCGCTGGCTGGGGGGCATGCTCACCAACTTCCAGACGATCCAGAAGCGCATCTTCTACATGCGCGAGCTGCGGCGTCTCGAGGCGAGCGGCGAGATCAACGCCCTGCCCAAGAAGGAGCGGCTCAAGCTCCGTCGTGAGCTCGCCAAGCTGGAGCAGAACCTGGGTGGTGTGGTCGACCTGCAGAAGACCCCGGACGCGGTGTTCGTGATCGACGTGAACACCGAGACCACCGCGGTGATCGAAGCCTCACGCCTGGGGATGCCGGTCATCGCCCTGGTCGACTCGAACAGCGACCCGGACAAGGTCGACTATGTCATCGCCGGCAACGACGACGCGATCCGTGCCGCCGATCTGATCGCCGGGGCCATCGCCGATGCCGCCCTCGAAGGCCGGAGGATGGCCGGGGCCAAGGCATCGAAGGGTGACGAGCTCCCCGGCGAGGGGCTCGACTTCGAGGAGGGCCCCGACTTCGAGCAGGAGACGACGGCAGACCAGCCGGTGACGCAGACGGAGGGCGCCAGTGGCTGAGATCGGCGTCAAGGACATCCAGAAACTCCGTCATGACGCCGGAGTCGGGATGATGGATGCCAAGAAGGCTCTCACCGACGCCGACGGCGACGTGGAGAAGGCCTTCGAGCTGCTCCGGGAGCGGGGCCAGGCCAAGATGGCCAAGCGGACCGACCGTGAGGCGAACGAAGGCACCATCGGCAGCTACATCCACGTTCAGAACGATCGCCCCGTCCTGGGTGTGCTGGTCGAGTTGTCTTGTGAGACCGACTTCGTCGCCAAGAGCGATGAGTTCCGCCAGACCGCCGACGACATCGCGATGCATGTCAGCTGGGCCAAGCCCACCTGGGTGACCCGCGATCAGGTCGACGGCGACGCCCTGGCCAAGGAGCGTGAGCTGATCTCCCGACAGGCCGTGGCCGAGGGCAAGCCGGAGAACGTCGTGGAGCGGATCGTCGACGGCAAGATCGAGTCCTGGTTCGCCGAGAACGTGCTCTACGACCAGAAATTCGTGAACGCCGAGAAGTTCGACGGCACTGTGGGCGACATGGTGTCCAACCTGGCGTCCAAGATGGGTGAGAACATCTCCGTGCGCAGGGTGGCACGCGTCGCCGTAGGCGATTAGGAGGAAGGTTTGTCCAATCCCCCGGTGAGAAGAGTGGTCCTCAAGCTGTCGGGCGAGGCCTTTGCCGACCCCACGCTCGGATACGGCATCGACCCGCTCACGGTCGTGCGTGTTGCCGAAGAGGTGGCCGAAGCCCACGACGACTCCGTGCAGATCGCTGTGGTGGTGGGAGGGGGCAACATCTTCCGCGGTGTCTCCCAGGCCGCAAAGGGCATGGATGCGGCCTCGGCCGACTACATGGGGATGCTGGCCACGGTGATCAACGCCCTCGCCCTTCGCGATGCGTTGGAGAAGGCCGGCGTGCCCACGAGGGTGCAGAGCGCCATCACCATGCAGGAGCTGGCCGAGCCCTACATCAGGCTCAGGGCGATCCGTCACCTCGAGAAGGGGAGGGTGGTCATCTTCGCCGCCGGGACGGGGAACCCGTTCTTCACCACCGACACCACCGCCGCTCTGCGGGCGGTCGAGATGGGCGCCGACGCCCTGCTCAAGGCGAGCAAGGTGGACGGCATCTACGACGCCGACCCCGCCACCCATCCCGATGCGAAGCGTCTCGATGAGCTGTCGTACATGGACTTCATCTCCAACGAGCTCAGGGTGATGGATGCCACCGCCGTTACGATGAGCAAGGAGCACGGTGTGCCGATCGTCGTGTTCGACATGACGGTTCCCGGCAACATCGTCAAGGCTGTGAGCGGCGAGAAGATCGGCACAGTGATCCACTGAGGAGGAACAGTGATCAGCGACCTCCTGACCGAGGCCGAGCACAAGATGGAACAGGCCACGGAACATGTGACCTCCGAGTTCTCCACCGTCCGCACCGGTCGGGCCAACCCCCAGCTGTTGCAGAGGATCACAGTCGAGTACTACGGCTCACCGACCCCTCTCCAGCAGCTGGCCTCGATCTCGGTCCCCGAGCCCCGGATGCTGGTAGTGCAGCCCTTCGACAAGAGCACCGTCAACGACATCGAGCGGGCGCTGCAGACCTCCGATCTCGGGCTCAACCCCTCCAACGACGGCAACGTGATCCGAATCGCCTTCCCCCCGCTCACCGAGGAACGGCGGAAGGACCTGATCAAGCTGGTGCGGAACATGGCCGAGGAGGGCCGGGTCGCAGTGCGAAACCTGCGCCGACACTCCAAGAGCGACATGGAGGCGATGCACGGTGAGATCTCCGACGACGACATCCGGCGTGGCGAGGAGGAGTTGCAGAAGCTCACCGATCGCTACGTCGAGAGGATCGATCGTCTCCTCAGTCACAAGGAAGATGAGCTTCTCGAGGTCTGATCTTGGACGAGCGAACCCCTGACGAAGAGAAGAAGCCTGGCCGTCTCTGGGACGACTCGGAGGAAGACGCCGAGGTGTTCTCGCTGCCTCCACTCCTCGGGGACGACGACGAGGCCGCCGAGGACGATGCGAAGAACGGCGAGGGGGCACCGGAGGCCACCCGTGAACCGGCAGTTTCCGGAGAGGGCGGCGACGAGTTCGAGTCGATGAGCTTTCCCCAGGAGCTCGACGACTATGGGGCGAACCAATACACCGGCTCCACCACCCACGAGTACCAAGGGCTGGCCGAAGAGGTCAGCAGGGCCGCGGAAGCGGAATGGGAGCAACAGGCAGTGTCCGCCACGGTCCCAGGGGTGGACAGCGGTCTGGTGGGCTTCGAAGACGTCACGGGATCGCGAGGCGACTCCGAGGAGGACTTCGAGGCATCCGAGCAGGCAGCCACCAGCGACCTGGCCATGCGGATCGCGTCAGCCCTGGTCGTGTTCGGGCTCTTCCTGGGCAGCCTCCTCCTCGGGGGCTGGTGGTTCGCCGCCTTCGTCATCCTCGTGATGGTCGTCGCGGCCGGCGAGTTCTACGCGACTATTCGCTCCGAGGAGGTCCGCCCCCTCGCCATCTTCGGCCTGCTCGGGGTGGTCTTCATGGGGGTCGGGGCGCAGATGGTCGGCGCCAGTGCCATCGCCGGGTGGGCGGCCGCCTTTGCTGTGTTGACCGTGCTCTACCTCACGCTGTCTCCGCGCCGTCAGCCGCTCGACGATGCCGCCGTCACCATCGCCGGGATGGGCTGGGTCGGGATGCTCGCGTTCGCCATCCTGATCGCACATGGCCCGCAACCCGTCGCCTACATCTTGTTCGTGGTGTTCCTCGTGGTCGCCAACGACACGGCTGCCTATTTCGCGGGCCGTGCCCTAGGGCGACGCAAGCTCGCCCCTGAGCTGTCCCCCCAAAAGACGGTGGAGGGCCTGGCTGGCGGGTTCATCGCCGGCTTGATCGTGGCCGCCGTTCTCGCCACGTTCCCGGCCTGGGAGACGATCGGCATAACAAGGGCGCTCGTCGCGGGGGCATTGATCGGTGTCGTGGTTCCTCTCGGTGATGCCGTCGAGTCCATGGTGAAGCGCTCGCTCGGTGTCAAGGACATGGGCTCGGTGCTCCCCGGGCATGGCGGGATGCTCGACCGGATCGACGGGTTCCTGTTCGCCGTGCCGGCGATCTACTACCTGTTCCGCGGCTTCGGGTTGCTGTGACCCCAGATGTGCCGCGGGGGTCTGGGGATCGCCCCCCAGATGTGCCGCGGGGGTCTGAGGATCGCCCCCCAGATGTTGTCGTCCTCGGGGCGACCGGGTCGATTGGGTCCCAGACAATCGAAGTGGCCTCCGCACTGGGACTGCGCATCACCGCGCTGGGCGCGCGTTCCCCATCAGCGAAGCTGGCCGATCTGGCCGTCGCCCACCCCGAGGCACGGGTCCTCGTCGCCGGGGGCGCCGCGGATGAGCGGGCGGAGTTCGAGCAACGAGTGGGGAGGCCTGTCGAGTTCGGAGCCGATGCGGTGGTGGATGGGGCGCGAGCTCCGGGGGCAGTCGTGGTCAACGGAATCGTCGGGGCGGCGGGTCTCAGGGCGACCATCGCCGGCCTGGAGAGCGGGAACCGGGTCGCTCTGGCCAACAAGGAGAGCTTGGTGGCCGGGGGCCCGGTGGTCAAGGCGGCGCTCTCCGAGCACGGCGGCGAGTTGATCCCAGTCGACAGCGAGCACTCGGCCCTCCTCCAGTGTCTCGCCGGCGAGCCACCGGAAAGCGTGGCACGATTGATCCTGACGGCCTCTGGCGGCCCCTTCCGGGGGAGGCCCGTCGAGTCGTTGGCCGAAGTGACTCCGCACGAGGCGCTGGCCCATCCCACCTGGGACATGGGACCGCGGATAACAGTCGACTCGGCCACCCTGTTCAACAAGGGCCTGGAGGTGATCGAGGCACATCACCTCTTCGATGTGGACTATGACCGGATCACGGTCCTCGTGCACCCCCAGTCCATCCTGCACTCGGCGGTGGAGTTCGTCGACGGCTCGTGGAAGGGCCATCTCGGCCATCCCGACATGAGAATCCCGATCCAGTATGCCCTGACCGCGCCGGAGCGGGCACCATCACCCGCCCGGCCATTCGATCTGGCCGGCATGGATCTCACCTTCGAGACGCCCGACATCGAGTCGTTCCCAGCGATCGCGCTCGCCTATGCGGCGGGACGGGAGGGCGGGTCCTCACCTGCGGTGCTGAACGCCGCCGACGAGGTGGCGGTGGCGGCATTCCTGGATCACAGACTCGGCTTTCTCGGGATCGCCGAGGTGGTCGCCGCCACCTTGGAAGCGGCCGAGTGGCGCCCCGTGCAGACCGTCGACGACGTGATCGAGGCGGACCGCGAGGGTCGTGAGATAGCCGCATCCTTCATTGCAGGAGCCTGCTGACTAGAGCGCGTTCACGGGTAGCGTGTCCGCATGCTCGGAGGCCTGGCCGCAGCGGCGGCGATCATCCTCTTCGTGACCGCGCACGAGGCCGGACACTTCTTCGCGGCCAAGGCGACCGGGATGAAGGTCACCGAGTTCTTCTTTGGCTTCGGCCCCCGTCTCTTCTCGTGGCGCCGAGGTGAGACCGAGTACGGGCTGAAGGCGGTCCCCCTCGGCGGTTACGTGCGCATCATCGGGATGAACCCCCTCGAGGAGGTCTCATCCGAGGATGTCGGCCGGACCTATCGAGAGAAGAAGTTCTGGGAGAAGAGCGTGGTGGTCCTCGCCGGAGTGGGGATGAACTTTCTCATCGCATTCCTCCTCTTCTACGGGATCGTCCTGGTCAATGGGGTGTCCGAGCCCCAGCCGGTGGTGCTGGAGGTCGTGGCCGAGGCAGACGTTGACGACGAAATGGTGCCCACGCCTGCGGCCGCAGCGGGTTTGGAACCCAACGACGTGATCCTCTCGATCGGCGGCCACCCGATCCATGTCTGGGCCGATGTGCCCGAGGCGCTCTCCGAAGTGGGAGCCGGGCCCACAACGGTGGTGGTGAGCCGCGACGGCCAGCAGGTCAGCCTCGACGCCGATCTGATCGACAGCGACGGCGTAGAGGGCGGCGCCGGGTTCCTCGGAGTCCGGCCCATCGTGCTGACCCACGACCCGGGTGTTCTTGGGGCGATCGGTGTGGCCGGGAGCCAGGTGTGGGAGGGGATCGGGTTCACCTTCCAGGCGATCGGGGACATGATCAGGCCCTCGAGTCTGGCCCAGTACCTCGGGGTCCTCGCCGGTGACACCGAGGTTGACGAGGAGATCCGCCCGGTGAGCCCGATCGGAATCGTCAACATCGGCAGCCAGACCGAATCGGCTGCCGCATTCCTCGGCATCCTCGCCTTCGTCAACGTCATCCTGGCCACGATCAACCTGCTTCCGCTGTACCCGCTCGACGGCGGGCATTTCGCGGTCGCTGCCTATGAGAAGATCTCGGGGCGGGAAGCCAACGTCCGCAGGCTGGCCCCGGTTGCGGCGGCCGTCATCGGCCTGTTCGCCTTCCTCGGGTTCGTGGCGATCGTCCTCGACATCGTCGATCCGATCAGCCTCTAGCGGTACCGTTCAGGCAGATGATCACCCGCCGCAAGACCCGGCAGATCCACGTCGGCAATGTCGCTGTTGGTGGTGATGCGCCGATCACGGTGCAGTCGATGACGACCACCAAGACGGCCGACGTCGACGGCACCCTCGCCCAGGTGTATGCCCTGGCCGGGGCCGGGGCCGACATCGTCCGGATCACCTGCAACGAGGTCGAGGCCGCCCAGGGGCTGGCCGAGATAGTGCCGCGGTCCCCGGTCCCGATCATCGCCGATATCCACTACCAATACCGCCTCGCTCTGGCGGCCCTCGAGGCCGGGGTGCATGGCCTCCGCCTCAACCCGGGCAACATCCGCAAGGAAGACCAGATAAAGAGCGTCGCCCGGGAAGCGAAGGATCGGGGAGTGCCCATCCGGGTCGGGGTGAATGCCGGCTCGCTGGACAAGGACCTGCTCGACAAGTACGGCAGCCCCGTGCCCCAGGCCCTCGTCGACTCGGCACTCATCGAGATCCGTTACCTCCAGGACGTCGACTTCGAGGACATCAAGATCTCGGTGAAGCACTCCAACGTTCCTTCGATGATCGAGTCCTACCGCCTCCTGTCGGAGACTGTCGACTACCCGCTGCACCTGGGGGTGACCGAGGCCGGCCCGCCGCCGGCGGGGCTGATCAAATCGGTGGCGGGGATCGCCACCCTGCTCAATGACGGGATCGGCGACACGATTCGCTTCTCTTTGACCGCCGACCCGGTCGAGGAGGCGAAGGCCGGCCGGCAGCTCTTGGAGAACCTCGGCCTCCGTGAGCGCAAGGGCCTCGACCTGATCGCCTGTCCATCTTGTGGTCGGGCCGAGGTAGACGTGATCGCGGTCGCCACCCAGGCTCAAACCGCTCTCGAGGCGGAGAATCTGCCCATCCAGGTCGCGGTCATGGGTTGTGTCGTGAACGGCCCGGGCGAGGCGCGCGAAGCCGACATCGGCATCGCGGCCGGTCGGGGCCGGGGGCATCTCTTCATCAAGGGCCAGGTGGTCCGGGTGGTCCCCGAGTCCGAGATGGTCGAGGCCCTCCTCGACGAGGCCCGCAAGCTGGTTGAGGAGGGTGTCGAGAGCAGGCTCGCCCACGCCGAGGCGCACGCCGCCGAGATCGCAGCCGCGGCCCGGGATGAGCTGATCCAGATCCAGGGGGACGCCAACCGCTCCCAGGATCGTCGTGCCCGTGTGGCCGAGATCGCCCGATCGGACTGACCCCTCCGAAATTGGGACGAACAGACACCGTATGCGAAACGGATCCTCCCAATTTCGAGGAGGGGGCTAGCGTCGCCGCTCCCGTGTCGTTGAATCGCTGATGCGCTGGTCGGAGGCTTTCATCCCGACGCTGCGCGACGCCCCGGCGGATGCCGAGGCGGTCAGCCACGTCCTGCTGGTCCGGGGCGGGTTCATCCGGCAGGTCGCGGCCGGGTCCTACACCATCCTGCCCCTGGGGCAACGGGTACGGCTCAAGGTGGCGGGGATCATCCGTGAGGAGATGAACGCGATCGGCGGCCAGGAGATGATGCCGCCGACCCTGCACCCGGCCGAGATCTGGCGCAAGTCCGGCCGCTACGAGCTGATGGGGGAGAACCTGTTCAGGCTGGAGGACCGTAAGGGCGCCGACCTGGTGCTGGGCATGACCGAAGAGGAGCTCTTCGCCCTGACCGCCCTCGAGCTCTCCTCCTATCGGGATCTACCCCAGATTTGGTACCAGATGCACACCAAGTTCCGGGATGAGCCCCGGCCCAAGTCGGGACTGCTCCGGGTGCGCGAGTTCACCATGAAGGACTCATACACCCTCGACATCGACCGAGCAGGTCTCGATGCCGGCTTCGAGAAGCATCGTGGTGCCTACCAGCGGATCTTCAGCCGGATGGGTCTCGACGCCGTCGGGGTGGAGGCCTCATCCGGGGCCATGGGTGGCTCGGAGTCGGTCGAGTTCATGGTCCGCAGCGAGGCAGGCGAGGACTGGATCGTCACCTGTGCCAACTGCGACTACCGGGCCAACGTGGAAAGGGCCACCTCCGCCGTGGCGGCTGTGGAGGACGGCGAGCGTGAGGACCTGGGCCGGTTCCCCACACCGGGGTTGCGCACCATCAGAGCCTTGGCCGCTGCGCACCCCGAGATCGCCGCCCCCGACCGGCAGATCAAAACCCTGGTCTATCTTCTCGACGGGGAGCAGGTCCTGGTCCTCCTCCGCGGTGATCACAACCTCCAGGAGCAGAAGCTGCTCGATGCCACCGTCGCGGTCGAGGCACGTGCCGCCACTCCCGAGGAGATCAGGGCCCTGCTCGGCGCCGATCCGGGGAGTCTCGGGGCAGTCTCGGTCGACGGGGTGAAGATCGTCGCCGATGAGGCGCTCCGTGGTCGCTTCAACCTGGTCACCGGTGCCAACGAGGACGATTGGCATCGCTCCGGGGTCGACGTGGAACGGGACATCAGGGTTTCTCAGTGGGCCGATCTCAGGGAGGTCACATCGGGTGAGCCATGCCCGCTGTGTGGCGGCGCCCTCGATCTGTGGAAGGGGATAGAGGTCGGCCATATCTTCAAGCTGGGCACCAAGTACTCGGAGACCTTCGGGGTCTACGTCCAGGACGAGAAAGGGGAAAGCCACCCGATCATCATGGGGTCTTACGGGATCGGAGTGGAGCGGGGGATGGCGGCCGTGGTCGAGTCCTCCCATGACGAGAAGGGCATCGTCTGGCCGGTGTCGGTCGCCCCCTATGAGACCGTGATCACCGTGGTCAGGGCAGATGACCCTGCCACCGTCGAGGCGGCGGAGCGCCTCTACGCCGAACTGGGGGATTCCGCGATCGAGGTCCTGTTCGACGACCGGGTGGAGCGACCCGGGGTCAAGTTCGCCGACGCCGAGTTGATCGGGATCCCTTACCGGGTCACGGTCGGACCGAAAGGCGTGGAGAAGGGCGTGGTCGAGCTCACAACGCGAGATGGCCTCATCACCGAGGAGATGCCCTTGGGCGACGTGGTTGGGTACCTGTTGGAGCGGGTCACCGGCCAGCGTTTCGGGATCTGAGTCACTCAAATCAAGGACCGGTCGAGCAGCGTGAAAAGCCGGCTTGCGGCGTGACGGAATCCCGTAGATTTGCCCTATCAGGACGCACGACTATCTCAAGGCTCGGCTGCAATACGTGCGACAAGACCTCGATGAGGTGCTCGACAAGCTGACCGACGCGGACTTGCCCCGCCGGCCATGGGACGACATGCCATCCGTAGCCGGTCTCCTCGTCGAGATGGCCAACAAGGAGAGGGAGCTGATCGCCTGGCTGCAGACGGGCGAGTGGCCCGACGACGATCCCGACTCGTTCGAGGAGACGGCGACGCTCGCCGAAATGCGCTCTGTTTTCGACGGCTTACGCCACCAGACCCTGCGCTATATCGACTCGTTCGATGAGGAAGGCCTGGAGGAACTGGTCTCGAGCCCTGAGAAGTGGTGGGAAGCGCTCCGCCTGGAAGCCTGTCCTCGCAGCGAGATTCTGAGGAACATCGCCGCCCACGAGTGGTACCACACGGGGCAATTGATCGTTTACGTGCAGGCGCTGCGTGAGTCCTGACCCGTGGCGGCAGGGCAGTAGTCGGCCTACATGAAGCTGCCGGGGCGCGCCTATACTTAGGCCGACAACAAGGACGCTTTGAACCAGGTGGGCGCCTTTTGGCACCCGCCTGTTTTTTTGTCGCCCGGGCTCACCGGGTGACGAATGTCGAAGCCAGGAGCAGGGAAATGACGACGACGGTCTCGGACATCTGGACGGTGGTGGAGCCCTATCTCGCCGCCGAGCGGCTGGAACTCGACGATGTCGAACTGCTCGGCCGCGGGCCGGGGACGTTGTTGCGCGTCGTGGTCGACGGTGAGGGAGTGGACATCGACCGTCTCGCCGATGTCTCCCGCGGCGTGTCTCGCCTCCTCGACAACGAGACCGACCTGGACAGCTCCTACCGTCTCGAGGTCACCTCGCCCGGCCTGGAGAGAAACCTCCGTCGGCCCTCCCAGTACGCCAAGTCGATCGGCCGCGAGGTCGTCGTCAAGACCGCGGACGGCGACCACAAGACGACCATTCGAGGGGTCATTGCCGAAGCCGGCGAGGACGGGTTCACAGTAGAGGCCGAGGGCGATCGCCAGGTCGTCGATTACGCAGACGTGCTCGCCGCCAGGACCGTGTTCAGGTGGGAGAAAGCCCCCAAGCCAGGTCACTGAAGGAGAACCATGAAGCTCGACACCATGATGGAGGCAATCGAGGTACTCGCCCGAGAGCGCGGCGTGGCTGTCGACACCATCCTCGATGCGTTCGCCAACGCTCTGGTTGCGGCTTACAAGCGCAGCCCAGGGGCAGCCGAGGAGGCGCGGGTAACCATCGACCCGGACTCGGGTGAGGTGATCGTGTACGCACAGGAGTTGGACGAGGACGGCAATGTCGTCTCGGAGTGGGAGGACACGCCGGAGGGGGAGGCTTTCGGCCGCATCGCCGCCCAGTCCTTCAAGCAGGTCATGCAGCACAAGCTGCGTGAGGCCAAGCGCGAGCACGTGTTCGAGATGTACGAAGGGCGCGAAGGCGACCTGGTCACAGGATTGGTTCAGCAGGTGGACTACCGGTCGGTCATCCTCGACCTGGGTGACGCCGAGGCCATCCTCCCCGGGTCCGAGCGAATCCCATTCGAGCGGCTCGAGCGGGGCAACCGGGTGAAGGCCCTGATCCTGGAGGTCCGCAACGAGGCGAAGGGGGCCCAGATCGTGGTCTCCAGGAGCCATCCCGACCTGGTTCGCCGCCTCCTCGAGCTCGAGGTGCCCGAGTTGACCGACGGCACTGTCGAGATCGTCAACATCGCCCGCGAGCCGGGCCACCGGACCAAGATCGCAGTCATCTCCCACGACCCCAACGTGGATCCCAAGGGCGCCTGTGTAGGGGCCAGGGGATCACGGGTCCGTCAGGTCGTCAACGAGCTTCGCGGCGAGAAGGTCGATGTCGTCCAGTGGCGGGACGACATCGGGCAGTTCATCGCCGAGGCATTGGGCCCGGCCAAGGTCAAGGAAGTCCATATCGACGAGGAGACCAAGACCGCCGACGTGGTCGTCTCCGAGCACCAGCTCTCGTTGGCCATCGGGAAGGAAGGCCAGAACGCCCGGCTGGCGGCGCGGCTATCCGGGTACAAGGTCGACATCCGCTCGGATATGGAGGGTGTCGAGGTCGAACCTCCCCCGGCTGCCGATGCTCCGGCCGCCGATGAACTCCCCACCGACGAGACCGCGCCGGAGGAGGCCGGTGCCACCCCTGCTGCAGAGGCGGTCGAAGACGTATCAGTCGAGAGCGAGACGGTGGCCCCGGAAGGTGAGAACGACGAAGAGGATGCAGTGCCCGCCGCCGGCGGGGACGACGAGAGCGAATAGAGGGATTCGGACGTGAGGGTTTACGAGCTGGCCAGGGACCTGGCGGTGGATTCGAAGGTTCTGCTCCAGCAGGCCCAGGACCTGGGCATCGAAGTGAAGACGGCTTCCTCCGGGCTCGACGACGAGTCGGCTGAGTTGCTCCGTTTGGCGGTTGCCGGCGACGAGCCGGAAGTGGTCGAAACCACCGAGCCGGAGCCCGGGACCGCGGACACCATCGTCGAGGCGGAGCCCGAGGCCGAGCAGGTCGCGGAGACCGAGCCCGAGCCAGAGCTCGACATCGTCTCGGTCCCACACGGAGCCAGCGTGACCGTCTTTGCCGAGGCCCTGGGGGTGCCTGCCAAGGATGTCGTAAGTCGGCTCCTCACCATGGGCCAGCCAGTCGGAGCGGGACAGACCATGCCGCCCGAGCTGATCGATGAGGTGGCCGAGGCGTTTGGTTTCATTGTCGATGTCGAGGCCTCACCTCCTCCACCGGCCGTGGCCGAGCGGCCTGTCTTCGAGGACGACGATTCCGAGTTGTCCCCACGCCCACCGGTGGTGACCGTGATGGGCCATGTCGACCACGGCAAGACCACTCTCCTCGACACGATCCGCAAGACCAGCGTGGTAGAGGGCGAGCAGGGCGGGATCACCCAGCACATCGGCGCCTATCAGGTCGACGTGAACGGCCACCCCGTCACGTTCATCGACACCCCGGGTCACGAGGCCTTCACCTCGTTGCGCGCTCGGGGGGCGAACATCACCGACATCGTGATCCTGGTCGTGGCGGCCAACGACGGCGTCATGCCTCAGACGGTCGAGGCCATCTCCCATGCCAAGGCCGCGGACGTCAAGATGATCGTGGCGGTGAACAAGGTGGATCTCCCCGGTGCGGATCCGCTCCGGGTGCGAACCGAACTGACCGAGCACGGGGTCATCACCGAGGAACTGGGTGGCGACGTGCCGAGTGTCGAGATCTCAGCCCTCAACGGCCAGGGAGTCGACGACCTGCTCGAGGTCGTCGACCTGATCGCCCAGCTCGAGGAGTACAAGGCGAATCCGAAGGCAGAGGCCTCCGGCGTCGTCGTCGAGTCACAGCTGGAGCGGGGGAAGGGCGCCATAGCCTCGGTCATCGTCCAGCGCGGGACCCTGCACACCGGTGACCCTTTCGTCGCCGGCGCCACCTCGGGTCGTGCCCGTGCCCTGATGGACGAGAAGGGCCAGCAGGTCAAGGAGGCCGGCCCATCCATGCCGGTCCAGATCATGGGCTGGGACGAGGTGCCCACCGCCGGTGACTTCTTCAGCGTCGTGGAGAGCGACCGGGAGGCGCGTCGCATTGCAACCGAGCGCGAGGAAGAGCTGAAGGCGGTCAGCCAGGCCATGCCGTCGGCCCGTGACCGTCTCCAGGGCCTTCTCGAGCAACTGCGAAGCGAAGACGCCACCCTCAACGTCATCGTGAAGGCCGACGCCCACGGCTCCCTCGAGGCCTTGCGCGACTCGATATCGAAGATCGAGCGTGAAGGCGGGAAGATCCAGGTGCTGCACGGGGCGGTGGGGGGCATCAACGAGAACGACGTCACGCTGGCCGAGGTCACCGAATCGGTCATCGTCGGGTTCAACGTCCGCCCTGAGCCCAAGGCGCGCAAAGCAGCCGAGGAGGCAGGCGTCGAGATCCGGACCTATGGGATCATCTATGAGCTGCTCGACGACATCGAGCAGCTGTTGGTGGGCCAGCTCGCCCCCGAGGAGCAGGAGCAGGTCCTGGGCACCGCCGAGGTGAGGGCCACCTTCAAAGTGCCACGCATCGGCACCGTTGCCGGGTGTTACGTGATCGAAGGTGTGGTGCAGCGTGGCGCCAAGGCCCGTCTCATCCGCGACGGCGTGGTCATCCACGATGGCACCATCTCGTCGCTGAAGAGGTTCAAAGACGACGTACGAGAGGTCGCGGCCGGGTTCGAGTGCGGTATCGGGCTCGAGGGCTACAACGACGTCAAGGAAGGCGACAACATCGAGGCCTACTTGATTCGCGAGGTGGCCCGAACCTGATGCTGGCCGCCTGATGCGGGCGGCGGCCTTGCGGGTCGAGCTCCACCTGCCCACACCACAATCGCTCAAGCAGAAGAGGGCCGTGCTACGGCCGGTCATCGAGGGGATGCGACGGCTGGGCTCGTACAGCGTGGCCGAGGTCGGCCATCACGACTCGTGGCAGAGGGCGGTGATCGGGGTGGCGATCGTGGCACCGGACGGGGCCAGCCTCTCCCAGCAGGTGTCGAAGCTTCGTCGCTACCTTGAGAGTCGACTGGAGGTCGAAGTCCTCGACGTGCTCATGAGCGAGTTGGAGGATCCCGAGTGAGAGATACCAGCCCCCGGATGCTCAAGGTCAACTCGACCCTGCGCGAAGTGCTGGCGGAGGAGATAGAGCGGATGAGCGACTCCCGGCTGGACATGGTCTCGATCACCGGGGTCGAGACCAGTCCCAACCTCCGTCACGCAACGGTGTACATCGATGTCCTGGGCAGCGACGCCGCCGACGCCCTCACCGCGCTCCAGCACGCCTCCCATCGACTCCAATCGCTCATCGCCCGCCAGGTGAGGATGAAGTACACACCGGTCCTCGAGTTCGCGGTCGACCCGGGTGTGACCGGAGGCGAGCGGATTGATGCCATCCTTCGCTCCTTGCAGGAGGAGGAATGAACCAGGGATGATCGATCGTCAGCTGTTGGAGAAGGCTGCGGCCGCCATCGCCGGTAGCAAGGAACTGGCCCTGGCCTGCCACGTCGGCCCGGACGGGGACGCCCTCGGCTCCATGGTCGGGTTCGGGATCGCGGCCCGCAACGCCGGGAAGGGCGTGGTCGCCGGCTTTGGCTCGCCGTTCGCGGTGCCCGGCACGCTGTCCTTCATTCCCGATGACCTGCTGGTGGACCCGGACTCGTTCCCGGAGGCACCCGAGACCATGGTGGTCTTCGACGCCGGGTCGCCGGACCGGCTCGCCGAGCTCGGGTCGTCGGCCGGTGATTCCGGGACCCTGGTGGTGATCGACCATCACGTCACCAACGAAGGCTTCGGCGACATCGGACTGGTCGATCCCGAGGCGGCTGCCACCGGGGTGATCGTGGCCGAGCTGCTCGATGTCCTGGGCTGGCCGATCACGACGGACATCGCCACGTGCCTCCTCACCGCGCTCGTCACCGACACCGGTCGCTTCCAGTACGCCAACACCAACCCGGCGGCCCTGGAGCTGGCAGCCCGTCTGGTCGGGGCAGGGGCCCGACCCGACCTGATCAGCCAAAAGGTCTACGAGGAGGCGCCTTTTGGTTATCTCAAGGTCGCCGGTGCGGCCCTGAGTCGTGCCGAGCTCGATCTGGCCGCCCGGATGGTCTCGACCATCATCACCGAGCAGGACCTGGACGAGGCGGGGGTGGGCTGGGGTGACATCGACAATCTCATCAACACCCTGAGGCTGGCCGAGGAGGCCGACGTCGCCGTGCTGGCCAAGGTCCACGCCGACGGGCAGGTGAGGCTGAGCGTCCGCTCCCGGGGCGATACCGACGTTGGGGCGCTGGCCGCCGCCCTGGGTGGCGGGGGGCATCGTCTCGCCGCCGGCGTCACCTTCGACGGGCCACCGGAGAAGGCTATCGACGAGGTCAGGGCTCGGTTGGAGGAGTACCGATGACCCGGGGGTTCCTCGTCATCGACAAGCCCAGCGGCATGACCTCCAACGACGTGGTCATGAGTGTGAAGCGGGCAACCGGGATCAAGAAGGTAGGGCACGCCGGCACCCTCGACCCGCTGGCCACAGGGGTGGTGGTGGTTGCGGTGGGGCCCGTGACCCGTCTGATCCGGTTCATCCAGGATCAGCCGAAGGAGTACGAGGCTACGGCGCAATTCGGAGTCTCCACCGACACGCTCGATTCGGAGGGCGCGGTGTTGTCGCGGGAGCCGATGGAGTTCAGCGAGGACGAGCTGAACCAGGTGGCCGCCCGTTTCGTGGGGACGGTGCTGCAGGTTCCCCCGATGGTCTCCGCCCTCAAACATCAGGGCAGGCGTCTCTACGAGCTTGCCCGCCAGGGTGAGGTGGTGGAGAGGCAGGCGAGGCCCGTGGAGATCCACGAGCTCCAGATCGAGGCAGTCGGGACCGGTCCCTACCCCGAGGTCGAGTTTCGGGTCGTGTGTGGCAAGGGAACCTATGTCCGCTCCCTGGCAGACGACCTGGCCGCGGCCCTCGGGGGCTCTGCCCACCTGACCGCCCTCCGCCGCACCCGCACCGGCTCCCTCCGTGTCGAGACACATGGATTGGAGCTTGACGATCTCGAGAATTGGGAATCACGCTTCCTGACCCCCTCCGAGGCGCTCGGTGACCTGCCCGCGGTCACCGTGGGGGAGGAGACGGCGCGGGGAGTGGCCCACGGGATGCGTTTCGTGGGTGGAGAGATGGTCACGGCACCCGACCAATCCGCGATGCGGGTCCTGGACGAGTCGGGAGACCTGCTCGCCGTCTACCGGCGCGACGGTGATCACGCCAGGCCCGAGGTGGTGCTTGCCTCGTGAGAGTCCTGCGGGGGCACTATGAGGGATGGGAGGCCCTGGCCGGGCCGACGGCGGTCACGGTCGGTGTCTTCGATGGTGTCCATGTCGGTCACCGGTCCATCCTGGAGCAACTGATGGCGCCCTCGCTGCCATCGGTGGTGCTCACCTTCGAGCCGCATCCTGCCGAGGTTCTCGCCCCGGGGACCAATCCTCGTCTCATCACCACCATCGAGGAGCGACTCGCCCTGCTCGAAGGTGTGGGAATCGATGTCGTCGCTGTCGTCGATCTCGCGGAGATCAGACATCTGCAGCCGGAAGAGTTCGTGTCCCAGGTCCTCCTGTCCAGGCTGGGCGCCGGTCATGTCGTGGTGGGGGCGGACTTCCAGTTCGGTCGAGACCGGGCCGGCGATTGTGAATTCCTGATTGAATCCGGCCGCCGCAACGGGTTCGATGTCGAGGTCGTAGGTCTGGTGGAGGCCGAGGGCGTCGTCTCTTCCACGCGTATTCGCCGGCTCATCGAGCAGGGAGACGTGGCTGGGGCCGCGCGATTGCTCGGCTCCAGGTACCGGCTCTCCGGCATGGTGGTCCCGGGTGATCAGCGCGGGAAGGATCTCGGCTTTCCCACGGCGAATCTGAAGCCGCCCGATCGCAAGGTGATCCCGGGCAATGGCATCTACGCAGTCTGGGCCCATCTCGGCCGGGAGCGGATGGCCGCGGCCGTCAACGTCGGGACCAGGCCCACCTTCGGTGGCACCGAGCTGCTCATCGAGGCCCATCTCCTCGATTTCGACGGCGATCTCTATGGCACGACCGTGACCCTCGAGTTCGTGGACCGGCTCCGGCCCGAGCTCGAGTTCGCCGATGCCGAGGCGCTGATCGAAGCGATCAGTGTGGACGTCGCCCGCGTCCGCCGGCTGCTGGACAGCAGCCCGGTGTCCGGTTAGGCAGAACCGGATGACGACGACTTCGGGGCGATGGCGGGTCGCGGCGGGCTTGCCGGTGGTGGTGAAAGCGGGCTCGTCGAGCCTCGTCGAGGGCTCCGGTGAGCTGGATCCCGAGGGTCTGGAGCTGGCGGTGTCTCATGTCGCCGACATGTGGCGGGAAGGTCACCCCACGCTTCTGGTCTCATCGGGCGCAGTGGCCGCCGGCTTCCCCGCCCTCGGGCTCTCGGCACGACCCAGGGACGTGCCCGGTCAGCAGGCGGCGGCAGCGGTCGGCCAGGGCCTCCTGATGGAGCGGTATGCCGCCCTGTTCAAAGGCCAGGGGATGGTCGTGGGCCAGGTCTTGCTCACCAAGGACGTATTGGCCAACAGGGCCCAGTACCTCAACGCACGGAACACGCTCGAGCGCATGCTGTCGCTCGGCGTCGTTCCCATCGTCAACGAGAACGACACGGTCGTGGTCGACGAATTCCGCCTCGGCGGGAACGACGAGCTCGCCGCCATCGTGTCCCATCTGGTTTCGGCTGGGATACTGGTGATCCTCACCGACACCGGTGGCATCTACTCCGGCGACCCGAGGACCATGGACGACGTCGAGCTTCTCTCCGCGGTCAGCTCCGGGGACGCCGCTCTGGACGAGATCTCCACCGGCCAGCCGGGCCCGTTTGGTTCGGGCGGGGCGGCGACCAAGGTACTGGCGGCGAGGATGGCGGCCTGGTCGGGCATTCCGACCGTTATCGCCTCTGCTCGTGAGCCCGGGGTCGTGACCCGCGCCGCCTTAGGCGAGGCCGTCGGGACGTGGGTCACCCCACATGGGTCGAGACTCCCGGCCCGGAAGCTCTGGATAGCCTTCGGCCTGCACACCGAGGGCTGTCTCGCGGTCGATGCTGGAGCCGCCGCCGCCCTGCTCGACGGGAAGCGCTCCTTGCTCGCGGTGGGCATCACCGATGTCGAGGGTGGTTTCGGCTCCAACAGTGCGGTGGAGATCGCCGGCCCCGACGGAGCTGTGATCGGGAAGGGATTGGTCTCGATGTCGGCCGAGGAGGTAGAGCAGTCGATCGGACGACACAGCTCCGAGGTGGGCGGT
>JAICNB010000035.1 GCA_025928935.1 Acidimicrobiia bacterium | reverse complement strand
GGGCTGGTCGGATTCGAACCGACGACCTCTTGCTCCCAAAGCAAGCGCGCTACCAAGCTGCGCCACAGCCCGTTGATCACGTCAGGGTACAGCCCACCGAATTCCTGTCCCATCCCATTCCCAACGTCGAACCTTGGAGGCTCGGGACCGAATTTCAGCCTCGCATCGATGGCTGGGATGGGCTGTCTCGATGGGAGCGATCGGAGCAGGGCAACGACCTACGTCGACTCGGGCTCTCCTACGGCGAGATCATGGGCCTGACCCGGTGAAGAAGTCGACCCTGGCCACTTGGTGCCGGGAGGTCGAGCTGACCGAGGCGTGGGTCGACTGCCTGGCTGACCTTCTGGGTCTTCCCGACGGCCGGTATTAATGTTGCTTGTGGGCCGCTAGCTCAATTGGCTAGAGCACCGGGCTCTTAACTCGGGTGTTGCGGGTTCGAGTCCCGCGCGGCCTACCAAATCCCGCGAATCGTCCCTGTCTGCGGGATGACGACCCACACGCGGGTGTGGCGAAACTTGGCAGACGCGCAGGGCTTAGGTCCCTGTGACCGCAAGGTCGTGGAGGTTCAAATCCTCTCACCCGCACCGGATCAGTTGACGACGTACCCCACCACGATCATGGCGACTACCGCGATCGCCAGCACCACGACAAGCAACTTGTGCTGGCGCCAGTCCTCCCACCAGAGCTTCTCCGGATGCTTCTCACGAAGACGGTCTTCGTAAGGCTCGCGGTCGTTTTGGTTCACGACTCCCCCTTCTCCGGCAAAGCGGGCACCCCGGTGATGATCCGCGCCCCTCGGCGGAACGTCAAGTAACTCCAGGCCCACGAGATGAGCACCAAGACCCGGTTGCGGAATCCGATCAGATAGAAGATGTGGATCGCCAGCCAGGCCAGCCAGGCAACGAAGCCCCCGAATCGGATCCGCCCGAAATCGGCGACGGCCCGTGCCCGACCGATCGTCGCCAGCGAGCCCTTGTCCTTGTAGTCGAAGGCTGTCCGCGCTCGGCCGGTGATGTCGGCCTGGATCATCCGGGCGGCATGTCGGCCCATCTGCATCGCCGCCGGTGCCACCCCGGGCACACCCGGCACCGTCGCCAGGTCGCCGGTGACGAAGACCTCGGGATGTCCGGGCAACGACAGGTCGGCTTCGACCGGGACCCGGCCGGTCCGGTCGGTATCCACCCCGAGCATGCCACCGAGTGGCGAGGCCTGCACGCCTGCGGCCCAGAGGACCAGGCCAGCATCGATCCTGGCGCCATCGGTCAGGGTGACCCCCTCGCGGTCGATCTCGGCCACCATCGCTCCCGTGATCACCTCCACGCCCAGCGTCTCGAGCTGGCGGCGGGCACTGCGGGAAAGATCATTCGGGTACACGGGGAGCACCTCGGGTGCGCCCTCGACGAGCAGCACACGGGCCCGTGTGGGATCGATCACGTCGAAGTCATCTCCGAGCGAGTGGACTGCGATCTCCACCAGCGCTCCGGCAAGCTCCACCCCGGTAGGGCCGGCCCCGACCACGACGAACGTGAGCAGCCTCTCGGCGTCATCAGGGTTGCGCTCCGCCTGCTCGAAGGCGGCCAGGATCCTCTGGCGCATCACCAGCGCGTCCTCGAGGGTCTTCAACCCCGGGGCGAGTGGCTCCCAGGCGTCATGTCCGAAGTAGGAATGAGTGGCCCCTGTTGCCAAGATGAGATAGTCGTAGGCCAGCTTCGACCCATCCTCCAGAGTCACCTTCCGGCCGTCGAGGTCGAGGCCGGTCACCTCGGCGAGGAGGACACCCCGGACGTTTTCCTGGGCCCGGAACACCGATCGAACGGGATAGGCGATGTCACTCGGATTGAGCGCCGCCGTTGCCACCTGGTAGAGCAGCGGCTGAAACAGGTGGAAGTTGCGCCTGTCGACGATGGTGATCTCCATCGGGGCCCGGTTCAGTGTCTTGACCGCGTTGAGGCCGGCGAATCCAGACCCGACCACGACGACACGGAGTGGCCCGTCGCTCACCTGCCGGCGAGCACATCCGCCAGGGACCGAAGAGCTCGGGCCCTATGGGAGATCTTGTTCTTCTCGGCCATACCCATCTCGGAGAGAGTCACACCCTCGACCTCGAAGACCGGGTCGTAGCCAAATCCACCGCTGCCCCGGGCCGATTCGGCGATGACCCCCTCCAGTGCTCCGTCTGCCAACACTTCGGAGTTGTCCGGCATGACGAGCGCGACCACGCTGCGGAACCAGGCCCGCCGATCTTCGACCCCGTCGAGTTCCCTGAGCAGACGGCGAACGTTGTCCTCGTAGGTCGCATCCTCCCCCGCATATCGGGCCGTTCTCACCCCGGGTCGCCCTTCGAGGGCGGCCACCTCGAGACCGGTGTCGTCGGCCACAGCCGGCAGCCCCACGGCCTCCATGACTGCCCTGGCCTTGAGCAGCGCGTTGTCCTCCAGGGTCTCGCCTGTCTCTTCGACCTCAGGCCAGTCGAGGCCCGAGACGATCTCCCCGACCACGCCCGTTTCTCCGAGCACCTGCTCGATCTCCAACAGCTTGTCCGGATTCTTCGAAGCAACCACCAAACGCGAGATCACCCGGCCACCGCCCGCCGCTGCAGGTCGTGGAGCTCCGAGATGCCGGTGGCCGCCAGATCGAGCAGCTGGTCGAGCTCCTCCCTGGTGAAAGGAGCCCTCTCCGCCGTGCCCTGAACCTCGACGAGAAGCCCCCGACCACTCATCACCACATTCATGTCGACCTCTGCCTCGACGTCTCTCTCGTAATCGAGGTCCAGCATCGGGCTGCCGTCGACGATCCCGACCGACACCGCCGCCACCTCGTCGATAATCGGCGAGTTCGTGATTTGGCCCTTGCCGATGGCGTCGGCCAGGGCATCGTGGAGGGCAATCCACGCTCCGGTGATGGCTGCCGTCCTGGTCCCCCCGTCAGCCTCGATCACGTCACAGTCGACCATGACCATCATGTCGCCCATCTTCTTCAGGTCGACGACTGCGCGCAGAGAGCGGCCGATGAGGCGTGATATCTCCTGGGCCCGGCCGCCCGAGACGTGATCCCGCCGGATCCGCTCGTTCGAGGAGCCGGGCAGCATCCCGTACTCCGCAGTAACCCAGCCCCGGCCCGAGTCACGCATCCAGCGGGGCACCTCTGGGAGGACCGACGCGGTGCAGAGCACCCTGGTGCGCCCCATCGAGATCAGTACGGACCCGGGAGTGGACGACGTGAAAGGGATCTCCAGCCTGACCTCACGGAGCTGGTCATGGGGGCGCTCAGACATCGAAGGTCACCCCGGGCATGGCCAGGGATACGGGCCGGTCGAAGGACGTCTCTGCCTGTTCGACCGAACGGCTCATATCGAGGTACGGCGGGATGTGGGTCAGGATGAGTCTCTTGGCCCCGACCTCCCGGGCTATGCGGCCGGCCTCCGACGCCATCAGATGGTACGGGTAATCGTCCTCCCCACGCTCCTGGTATGCAGCCTCCGACAACATCACGTCGACGTCGCGAGCGGCCTCGAGCCATTCGCCCTGTGGCCCCGTGTCGCCGGTATAGAACAGGGTGCGGTTGTCCGCCTCCCAGCGTGTCCCCACCGTCGGCACCGAATGGTCCATCTCGGTGAATGACACGGAGATGTCGCCGATGTCGACGCGATCGCCGGTCCAGACCGGCTGGAAGGCAAAGGTCTCGGCCAACCTCGACTCCTGACCCCCGTCGAGGAATCCCGACACCCGGTCCCAGACAGGCTGGGGAGCGAAGAGCGGCACCTCCCGGCGGGGTTCGGGGCAATAGGTCCAGGCATGGAATGCTGTCAACAGGTCACAACAGTGGTCGGGGTGCTGATGTGAGATCACGAGGGCATCGACCATGTAGGAGTCGACCGGCAGGTTGACGAAGGTGCCCGGGCCCGCGTCGAGCCACACCCTCGTGCTCCCCTGCTCTACCAAATAGCCCGAGGCCGGCCTCCCCGCCACCGGGAAGGTCCCCGAGGAACCCATGACATGGATCCTCATGGAGCGAGCCTCTCGGTTCGCCAAGCAGTGCCATCCTTCACATACCGCACCCTGTCATGGAAGCGGTTGGGCTGGCCTTGCCAGAACTCGACCTGATGCGGTTGTAGCCGCCAACCACCCCAAGCTCGCGGCCTTGGCACCCGTACTCCGGTGAACTTGGCGTCGAGCTCCCGGAACGCCTCGTCGAGCTCCTCACGAGAGCCGACCACCTGACTCTGGTTGGAGGCGTGTGCCGCGATCTGGGCACCCCGGGGCCTGGCCTCGAAGTATCTATCGGCTTCTTCGCCATCGACCATGGCCACCACCCCCTCGAAGCGGACCTGTCGGTGGAGGGGGATCCAGACGAAGGTGGCTGCAGCGGTTGGGTTGGCCCGCAGCTCTTCGCTCTTCCTGCTGGCGAGGTTGGTGTAGAAGACCAGGCCCGCCTCGTCGATGCCCTTCATCAGGACAGCGCGAGCCGAAGGCACGGCCCGTGCATCCGCGGTGGCCAGGATGAAAGCATTTGGCTCTTCGAGCCCTGCCTCGAGGACGCCGTCGAACCAGATCCGGAACTGCGATACGGGGTCGGCGGCCATGTCCCTCTCACTCAGCCCCAACGCTTCGTACTCGCGGCGAAGCTGAGCCACCTGGTCGTCGATCACCGGTGTGACGATAGCCTCAGGGGGTGAGCCGAGACCCCAGCGCGTCGACCATCAGCATGGTGGGCCGGGCCCTTCGGCGTCGCTGCCCTCGATGCGCCGCACCCGCCTTCGAGACGTACTTCGGGCTGCGCGAGCACTGCGCTCGCTGCGGTCTTCGCTTCGAGCGAGAGGAGGGCTATTGGGTCGGTGCTCTCATCATCAACACCACCGTCGCCTTCGGCACCTTCCTTCTCCTGTTCGTCGGGGGCATCGCGCTCACCTGGCCCGACGTCCCCTGGGGTGCCCTCGGCGTGGTGACCGTGGTGGCGATGGCGCTGGTGCCCCTCCTCTTCTACCCGCTCTCCAAGACACTGTGGATGGCGTTGGAGCTGTCGTGGCATCCGCTCGAGGAGAAAGAGATCGCCGAGGCCGCGGCCAAGGCTGCCGGCTAGAGGTCGCTCACTAGAGGCGCTTGGCCACCTCGTCGAGCATCACCTCGGTGGCCCCACCCCCGATCGAAGCGATCCTCACGTCTCGATACAGCCGTTCGACCGCGGTCTCTGCGATGAAGCCCATCCCACCGTGGAACTGCACGCAGTCGTACAGGACGCGGTTGGCCAGCTCCCCCACGTATGCCTTCACCTCGGACACGTGCCGGGTGGCATCCTCCCCCTGGTCGCTCAGCCAGGCGGCCCGATATGCCAGCTCCCTCCCTGCGTCGATCTCTGCCTGCCGGGCGGCCAGCCGCTGGCGTATGACCTGCTTGTCCCACAGAGGCGAGCCAAATGCATGCCGCCCCTTGACATGCTCGATGGTGAGCTCGAGAGCCCGCTGTGACTCACCTAGGGCCTGGCCCATGATGGCAAGACGCTCGTTCTGGAAGTTGGTCATGATGTAGTAGAAACCGCGGTTCTCCTCACCGATCAGGTTCCCCTCGGGGACCCATACGTCCTCGAGCACCAGTTCTGCCGTGTCAGACGAGTGCCACCCCATCTTCTCCAGCGCCCTGCTCGCCTTGAAGCCAGGGGTCTCCCGTTCCACAGCGAAGATCGAGATGCCCCGGGAGCCCTTGGCGGCGGGGTCGGTGCGGGCCGCGATGAACACGAGGTCGGCGATGCCCCCGTTGGTGATGAACATCTTGGAGCCGTTGATGACGTATCCCTCGCCTTCCCGGCGGGCGGCGGTCCGGATCGAGGCGACATCCGACCCGGCGTCGGCTTCGGTGACACCGATCGCGGTCAGCACCTGGCCTTTGACCATCGCGGGGAGCCAGCGGGCTTTCTGCTCCTCGGTGCCGAAGTTGGTCAGGTAAGGCATGGCCAGGTCGGTGTGCACCAGGACCGTGATGGTGAAGCCCCCGTATGTCGACCTGCCGAGCTCTTCGGCGAACACCACCGACGCCAGCGCACCCATGCCCAGCCCGCCGTGCTCCTCCGGGGCCCTCAAACCGAAGAACCCGAGCCCGGCCATCTCGTCGAGCACCGAGCGGGGGACACCACCGTCCTCCCATGCCGAAGCGTGGGGCACGATCTCCTTCTCCACGTACTCGCGGGTCTGGTCGCGGATCGCGGCGAGGTCGTCGCCGATGTAAATGGACTTGGTGCCCTCTGTCATTCCCCCTCCGCAGCCGCCAGCAGTGCCCTCCCGGCATCGCTGTTGTACCGGAGATTGTGGTCGGCACAGAACCGATGAGCCACCCCGGCGACTCCCATCAGGTCGACTCCGTGATCGATTCCCAGCCCGTCGAGCAGATAGACCAGGTCCTCGGTGGCTACGTTGCCGCTGGCCCCAGGGGCGTAGGGGCATCCGCCCAGGCCACCCGCCGAGGAGTCCATCGAGGCCACACCGTGGTTCAGGGCGACGAGGGTGTTTGCGATTGCCTGGCCGTAGGTGTCGTGGAGATGGATTCCGACCTTCTCCACAGGCACCCGGTCGAGGACCTCACCGAGAAGCCTCTCGATATGGGCCGGCGTGGCCCGGCCGATCGTCTCTCCCAGGAAGACCGAACGGACCCCCCACTCCATCAATGTCTCGGCGAGGTGGGCCACCCAGTCGGGATCCTGCTCCCCCTCGAACGGGCAATGGGTCGCGGTCGACACATAGCCGCGCACCTCTAGATCTTCCGGTGTCTCGAGGAGGATGCGGCGGATCCGGTGCATCGATTCGTCGACAGTGGCGTTGATGTTGCTCTCGTTGAAGGTATCGGATGCCGCGGTCAGTACCCCGATGCCATCCACCCCGGCTGCGATCGCGGCCTCGAGGCCCTGCATATTCGGGACCAGACCGAAAAGGACGACATCGTCGCGCTTCTCCACTCCGGCGATCACCTCGGCGCCGTCGGCCATCTGTGGGACCGCCTTCGGGCTGACGAAAGACACGGCGTCGAAAGTGCGCAGACCCGTCCCGGCCAGGGAATCGATCAATGCCGACTTGGCTGCGGTCGGCACCCACGCCCCCAGGCTCTGGAGACCGTCCCTCGATGAGGACTCGGTGATCATGACCCGCGAGGGCAGAGCACTCACGGCCCTGACGGTAACTGGGCTATTCGATCAGCCGCTCTGCTTGAACTCGGCCAGGGTCTCGATGAACTGAATGCGGCGCCCGCTGCGAGCGAGGCGATTGCCGATCTGGCTGTAGGTCTCGCCCTTCTCGCGCAGTCTCAGGACGACACGCTCCACCGGGCGTAGGTGATGGCTGTTGGAAGCCTGGTCGGGCAGGTTGTCCTGTTTGTACCCGGTCATCTGCATGATCCGGGTCACCGTCCCCGGCTTCTTGCCCACCTTCTTGCCGATATCCGCCAGCGAGCACCCTTCCCCGTGCAGACGCATCACAACCCGTTCGATCGGGCGTAGTCGTGCCCCAGGAACGGCCGGATCAAGCATGGACCGCGTCCTCGTTGTAGGGCTCGATCATGATGCACTCACCTGGGCATTCCTCCGCCGACTCGATCGTGTCTTCGATCAGCGAATCGGGGACCCGCGCCACACCACGAGCACCGTCGGGCGCCTGCTCGCCGTCGAAGACGAGGGTGCGACCGAAATGCTTTGACTCCTCCTTGACCACCCAAAGGCCGTCGTCTCGACCGACGAAAACGTCCGGCGTGATCTCCTCACAGATGCCGTCGCCGGTGCAGAGATCCTGATCGATCCAAACCATCAGCTTGGTCTTGTCGGCCACCGCAGTTCACCTCGTCTCGAAAGCGCCGTCGTCATGACCCTACCCGCGCGGCGGAGTCATCAATCGGTTCCGGGTGCTTCGAGGACGAACACCCTGATCACACGATGTGCCGCCCGCTCGGTGTACTTGGCGTAACCCGGGTAGCTCGCGGTTGCTCTGGCCCACACCTCCTCCGCCTCATCGATTCGGGCAGGGCGGGCCCGGACCGGCACTTCGACCCCCTGATGCGATAGTGAGGCGCGCTCCGACGCCTCGAGATTGTGCACCCATCCCGGGGTGGCGCGATGGCCGAATCGGGTCCCGATCAATCCGATGCCATCGCCGACTGGAAACCCGAGTAGTGGAACGGTCCGTGCCAGTCCGGACCGGGCGCCGGTGGTGGTCAGCCAGAGAACCGGGAGCCCGGTCATCAGAGAAGTGACCGTCGATCTCCCGCCGGTCAGACGCAACGTCAAACGGTCGATGGGGGGCAATATTCTGGCGTTGATCCGGGACACGACCGGTGTCGATGCGACCGAGATGACCCACCGGCGCATCGGGCCTGGTGCCGGTTTTCCGTATCCGAGATCAGCGGCGAGCCCCACGGGAGACAAGATAAGGCAACGACGGCGTTGATGACTTCCGGCCCTACAAGACGATGGGCAACTGGTGCAACGTCGGGGTGAAGGAGGTACGCATGTATCAGATCTCCACTCGTCTTCTGGAGCGGCAGCCCACCCTGGTCATGAGGGCGAAGCTGCGCGTCGACAAGATGCCGGAGTTCATGGGACACGCCTATGGCGGTGTCGCCGAATACGTCGAAAGACACCGCCTCGAGTATGCCGGGATGCCTTTCGCCATCCATCGCTTGCTCGATGAGGTCACACACGAGTTCGAGGTCGAAGCCGGATTCCCCATCTCTGAAGACCCTGGTGACGTACCAGGAGACAGCGACGTCGAGGTGTCGTCTCTCCCCGGCGGGAACGCCGCGGTGGTGACCCACACCGGCCCGTACGATCAGATGGGCCCCGCATACGACGCGATCGCCACGTGGCTTGCCGATAACGGTCACGATCCGGAGGGCCTGGCCTGGGAGGTGTACCACAGCGACCCTGTGGCCGAACCCGACCCCAGCACGTGGAAGACCGAGATCATCCAGCCATACCGCTGATGCAGCGTCACCAGCCAGATGGCTGAGCACGGGCTTGTCCTGATCACGTGCGGAGGCCCAGGCGAGGCCTCTCTCATCGCCCGACTGCTGGTCGAGGGCTCACTCGCAGCCGGAGTCCAGATCCTTCCCATCAGCAGCATCTACGTCTGGGAGGGCGATGTCGTCGAGGACTCCGAGTGGCTTCTCATCGCCAAGACTCGGGCCGACAAGTTCAAGTCGATCGAGACTCTGGTGGAGGAGAACCATTCCTATCGGGTTCCCCCGGTGCTCATGATCGGAATCGAAGCTGCGACCCGGCCCTACCTGGACTGGATCGACGAGAGCACCGGGTCCACCACATAGACATCGATGGCCGCACCTTGGTGCGGCCATCGATCGTGGAGGTGCGGGGAGTCGAACCCCGGTCCGTCGAGCCGTCAGCGCCGGCATCTCCGAGCGCAGTCGTCAGCGAGCTTTCGGCCACAGGAACTCTGACGACGAGTTTCCCTGCGCCTATCCGGAGTTGGCTTGGCCCCACGGTCCCGAAACCCCGTGGGGGGCATCCCGCTTTGCGGCGCCCGGCCCCGACCGTGCGGGATTCGGTCGGGCGGACGGGCTACTTAGTTAGGCAGCCAGTGCGAAGTTGTCTTCGGCACTTATTGGTTTTTCCGGTTTGTTGACGGGGCCCCGGAGACCCCGGCTCGCTTCCAACGCCTCAACACTCGACGTCGAAACCGTTTCACCCCCATGGGCACTACTTGATTCTAATCCTGGCGCGCCGTTGTCCCGCTCGCCCGCGTTTTCAGGTGGAACGTCGTCTCGCCTGCGATACGGCCCGGTCCATCTCCCGCTCGTGGTCGCGTTCCTTGATGGTCTCCCGTTTGTCATAGGAGGTCTTGCCCTTGGCCAAGCCCAGCTCCACCTTGGCCTTCCCATCCTTGAAGTAGACCTGGAGCGGCACCAGGGTCAGCCCCTTCTCGGCTAACTGGCCCCCGATCCGGTCGATCTCCCGACGATGGAGGAGCAGCTTTCGCTCCCGTTCCGGCTCGTGACCGCCCTCCCTGGCGAACTCGTATGGAGCGATGTAGGCGCCGATCAGATAGGCCTCACCGCCTTTGATCAAGCCGTACGAGTCCTTGAGGTCGAGACGTCCATCGCGCAGCGACTTGACCTCCGACCCGAGCAGGGCCAGACCGGCCTCGACCGTCTCGACAACCGTGTAGTTGCGGCGGGCTCGCCGGTTGCTGGAGACGACCTTGACCCGCTCGGTGCCCGCCGAGCGGGCCATCAGGCGACTCCGGTCGGGATGTCTTCCCCGGTCCCGTCGGCCTCACGCAGATAACGGCTCAGGCCGAGCAGGGAACCGATGACACCGGCAGCCGCCCCGAAAATGATGAAGAGGAGCCCCCAACGGAGGAAGAACTGATTGGAAACGTCCAGCCTGAATAGGGCGAACCCCTCGCTGGCCCGAGCCAGCCTGGTGGCACCCAACCAGACTGTGAACACGGCCAATGCGGCGCCGACCACCCCCTCGATGAGACCCTCGAGCAGGAACGGGATCCTGATGTACCAGTTGGAGGCGCCGACCAGCTTCATGATCTCCACCTCGTCACGCCGTGCGTAGATGGCGAGTCGGATGGTGTTGGCGATCAGGACCACGGCGGACACGCCGAGCACGACTGCCATACCGATCCCGAGCACGTTCAACACACTGGACAGGTTCTGCAGCTGCTCGATCTGCTCGGCGGCCGTTGACACGTTGAGGACGACTTGCTGCTGTTGCTCCAGTTTGAACTTGACCGACTGATGCAGTTCGATGGCTACCAGTTCGATTCGTATCGAAGCGGGGAGGATGGTGGGGTCGATCTCGAGCAGTTCGTCCTGACCGGCGAAAATCTCCTGGTACTCGACCCAGGCCTGGGCCTTGTCGACATAGAAGGCATCGTTGACCTCTTCCCACGTGGAGACCTCATCGAGCAGCGCCTGGTGGGCGCCGGATGGCACCCCGCCCGAGCCCTCGTCCCTGAGGAAGGCGATGACGTGCACGCCCTCCTGCCAGGCGAGTGTGTTGAGACGGAGGATCTCGTTCACGACCAGAGCGCCAAACGCCAGGCTCAGCGAGATGAAGACGGCCAGGACCGCCCCGGCCACGACCAGGAAGTTCCGCTTGAGGTTGACGAAGGCCTCGCGAAGCAGGAAGAAGAAACGGCTCATCCCTGATCCTGCTCGTAGCGCCCGGAATGCTCGTCCCTCGTCACCACACCTTTCTCCAGCGCGACGACCCGGCGCTGCATGGCGTCGACGATGGCGAAGTCGTGCGTTGCCATCACGATGGTGGTGCCTGTCCGATTGATCCGGTCGAGCAACTTCATGATCCCGACCGACGTCTTGGGGTCGAGGTTCCCGGTCGGCTCGTCGGCGAGCATTATCGGCGGCCGGTTGACGAACGCACGTGCCACCGAGACCCTCTGCTGCTCACCGCCGGAGAGCTGGCGCGGATAGCGGCCGGTCATGTCGGCCAGACCGACTAGATCGAGCACTTGCTCCACCTGGGGCCCGATGACCGACCTCGGCCGGCCCAGCACTTCGAGGGCGAAGGAGACGTTCTCGGCGACCGTCTTGTTGGGCAACAGCTTGTAGTCCTGGAAGACCGTCCCCACCGATCGTCTCAGATAGGGGATCTTCCACTTGGGCAGGGTGGTGATGTCCTTGCCGGCCACCCAGATCTTGCCCCGGGTCACCCCTTCGTCCCTGAGCATGAGCCGAATCAGAGTCGACTTGCCCGACCCGGAAGGGCCGACGAGGAACACGAACTCGCCCTTCTGGATGTCGAGGGAGACGTCACGAGCGGCGACGCTGCCGCCCTCGTAGACCTTGGTTACGTGCTCGAGCCGGATCATGGGAACAGGAGAAGTGTCGCAGCCTCGATTCGAAGACCTGCGGACCCGGGGACGGTAACGGCTTGGCCGTGATTACGCGGAATCGCCTGAAGCCTCGTGTTCAGCCCGCCGCCAGCGCAGATAGGCCTCGACGAAGCCCATGAGGTCGCCATCGAGGACGCCCTGGACGTTGCCGACCTCGTGGTCGGTGCGAAGGTCCTTCGCCATCTGATACGGCTGGAGCACATAGGACCGGATCTGGCGCCCCCACGCTGCCTCGCCCTGATCGCCTCTGAGCTCTTCGAGCTGGGCCTGCCGCTCCAACCGGGCACGCTCGGCCAGCCGTGACTGGAGGATGGCCATGGCCCGCGCCTTGTTCTGCAGCTGGGACCGCTCGTTCTGACACTGGACCACGATCCCGGTGGGGAGATGGGTGATCCGGACCGCCGAGTCGGTGGTGTTGACGTGCTGACCCCCGGCGCCCTGGGAGCGATATGTGTCGATGCGAAGGTCGTCCTCGTCGATCTCCACCTTGGCCTGGTCACCGAGGTCGGGGACCACGACGACGCCGGCGAACGAGGTGTGACGGCGGGCGTTCGAATCGAATGGGCTGATACGGACCAGGCGGTGGACTCCCCGCTCCGATTCCAGGGTCCCGTAGGCCCGATCCCCCTTGACGGTGAAGGTCGCCGACTTGATGCCGGCCTCCTCCCCCTCGGTCACCTCCTCGACGGTGTAGGAGAACCCGGCGTCGGTCAAGAAACGCTGGTACATCCGGGCCAGCATCTCGGCCCAGTCCTGCGCATCCACTCCACCGGCCCCGGCGTGGACGCTGAGGATGGCGTCGGAGTCGTCGTGCTCGTCGTAGTAGAGGGACTCGAGCTCGAGGGCATCCAGCTGACGTGCGACCTCGCCGAGATCATCGAGCGCCTCCTTCCTCGACGCCTCGTCCCCGGCTTCGGCGGCCAGTTCGAGCAGTACCTCGGCATCGTCGATCTTGGCTCCTAGACCACCCACCATGTCGAAGAGACCCTCGTAACGGGCCAGACGTTGGCTCACAGTCCGCGCCTCGTCGGGGTCATCCCATAGGTCGGCGGCCGAAGCTCTCTCCCTCAGCTCCTCGAGCTCCTTCTCCTTGGTGTCGAGATCGAGGAACCCGCGCGCTTCGACCAATCGTTGCCTGAGCTCGGCCAGCGTGGCCTTCGGGTCCGTTATCTCGAGAGTCATGTGATCAGTCCCTAAGCGGCGCCGTGACAGCGCTTGTATTTCTTCCCCGAGCCGCAGGGACAGGGATCATTGCGGCCCACCTTGTCCGAGACCGCCTGTTTGGCAGGGGCCGGCCCGGTGGGGGCGGCCTCGACCCTTTGCGGCTCAGTCTTCGGCTTGGCCAGCTCCACCCGGAACAGGTAACGGACTGCATCTCGCTTAACCGAGTCGACCATCTCGGCGAACATGTCGTAGGCCTCACGCTGATATTCGGTGAGAGGGTCTCGCTGGCCCATCGCCCGGAGCCCGATCCCCGCTCGCAGGTAGTCCATGTCGGACAGGTGCTCGCGCCACTTGTTGTCGATGACCGAGAGCATGACCGATCGCTCCACCTGCCTGAGCAGGTCGGGGCCCAGGTCTTCCTCACGTTTGGCGTAGGCGTCCAGGGCCTCCTCGACCGCGAACTCGATCACGTCGTCGACGCCACCGGACACGGCCGATTGGTCGATGGCCGTCGGGTACACCTGGTTCAACTCGCGGTTCAGGGCCTCCCAGTCCCATTCAGAGCGGGGAGTCTCAGGTGGGATCTCGGACTCGACCACCTCGGTGACGACCGTGTCGATCCAATCGCCGATCAGGTCG
This sequence comes from Acidimicrobiia bacterium, assembly GCA_025928935.1. GTDB lineage: Bacteria > Actinomycetota > Acidimicrobiia > Spongiisociales > ZC4RG35 > JARDZU01. The sequence goes on along the minus strand of JAICNB010000035.1, from coordinate 20,087 downwards.
TCGCCGGCCGTCCCCTCCAGGATCGATCGCCGCCACTCGTACACCACCTCACGCTGGCGGTTCATCACCTCGTCGTACTTGAGGACGTTCTTGCGAATCTCGAAGTTCTGCGACTCGACCTGTCGCTGGGCCCGCTCAATCGCCTTGGACACCATGTTGGCCTCGATCGGCTGGTCCTCGGGGATCCGGAGACGGTCCATGATCCCGGTGACCCACTCACCCTGGAACCGGCGCATGAGGTCGTCCTCGAGCGAGAGGTAGAACCTCGACTCCCCCGGATCGCCCTGACGTCCGGAACGACCTCTCAGCTGGTTGTCGATACGACGCGACTCATGCCGTTCGGTGCCCACCACATACAGACCCCCAGCGGCGACCACTGCGCGATTGTCGGGTGCGATCTGATCCTCGAACTCCTTGGTGAGCTTGCGCTCGAGCTCGTCATAGGACGGGTCTTCCGGGGTGATGCCTCGTCGCTTCAACTCGGATCGGGCCATCCCATCAGGGCTGCCCCCGAGCTTGATGTCGACCCCGCGACCCGCCATGTTGGTGGCCACGGTCACCGCGCCGGGGCGCCCCGCTTGGGCGATGATGTCCGCCTCTCGGGCGTGATGCTTGGCGTTGAGTACCTCGTGTTTGACCCCGTGATGGGCCAATTCCTTGGACAGCCGCTCCGATTTCTCGATCGAGACGGTGCCGAGCAGGATCGGTTGTCCGTTCGCCACCCTGGCCGCCACGTCCTCGACGACGGCGGTGTACTTCCCGTTCTCGCTCTTGTACACCAGGTCACCCTCGTCATCGCGGGCCACGGGCTGGTTGGTGGGGACGGCGAGGACCTCGAGGGAGTAGATCTGGGCCAGCTCGGCTGCCTCCGTCTCGGCGGTACCGGTCATGCCGGCCAGCTTCTCGTAGAGCCGGAAGTAGTTCTGCAGCGTGATGGTGGCCAGGGTCTGGTTCTCGTCCTTGATGGCGACACCCTCTTTGGCCTCGATCGCCTGGTGGAGGCCCTCCGAGTAGCGGCGCCCCTCGAGCACGCGTCCGGTGAACTCGTCGACGATCTTCACCTCGCCGTGATCGATCAGATACTCGACATCGCGCTGATACAGCTCCTTAGCCTTGAGCGCGGCTTCGAGATGATGGACGAAGTCGACAGCGGCGTGGTCGAACAGGTTCTCGACATTCAGCATCTGCTCGACCCGGGACACGCCCTGCTCGGTGGTCAGCACCTGGCGCTTGCGCTCGTCGACCTCGTAATCGACGTCCTTCTGGAGACGGTTGGCGATCTTGGCGAAGTCCCGATACCACTTCGCGCTGTCTGAGACCCGACCCGAGATGATGAGCGGTGTCCTCGCCTCGTCGATCAGGATCGAGTCCACCTCGTCGACGATCGCATAGACATGACCACGCTGGACCCGGTCCTGGGCACGCATCGCCATGTTGTCGCGCAGGTAGTCGAAGCCGAACTCGTTGTTGGTGCCGTAGGTGATGTCGGCCGCGTATGCGGGCTGCCGCTCCGCCGAGCTCATCCCGTTCTGGATGAGACCGACATCGAGCCCGAGGAATCGGTGGACGGCACCCATCCATTCGGCGTCACGGGAAGCGAGGTAGTCGTTGACCGTGACCAGATGCACACCCCTCCCGCTGAGGGCATTGAGATAGGCGGGCATGGTGGAGACCAGGGTCTTGCCCTCGCCGGTCTTCATCTCGGCGACCATCCCCTTGTGCAGGGCGGCAGCCCCGATCACCTGAACGTCGAAATGACGCTGGCCGAGAACACGTTTTGCGGCCTCGCGGACGGCCGCAAAGGCCTCGACTTCGAGGTCCTCGAGCGACTCGCCTGCGGCGGCTCGGCTGCGGTATTCGATTGTCTTGGCAGCTAGGTCCTGGTCGGAGAGAGCTTCGAACCGGGGCTCGGCGTCATTGACGGCGGCGACGATGCCTTGGAACTGCTTGAGCGTCTTTCCTTCCCCGGCGCGCAGGACCTTGGAGAAGAGTGGCATTGAGCTCTTCATGCTACCGACCGGCCCGAATTGACCCACTTCGGATCCTGTGTGCAATAGCCCACCGTGGGGGTGGATGGCTGGACACGGAAAAACAGCCGGCACGACCGTGCGCAATGACCCACGCTGGGGTGGGCGAATGCACACGGGAGGCTCAACGGACTTCTATGAGACCCTCTCTCTGAGCCCAGTTGACCGCCTCGAACCGAGACTTGAGCCCGAGCTTGTCCAGGACGTTGCGAACATGGTTTCGCACCGTGTTCTCCGAGATGTAGAGCTCGGACGCGATCTCTCGGGAGGTCTTACCCGCGCCCACGTAGGCCAGGATCTCCAGCTCTCTCCCCGTCAACTCCGGGCTCCGTGCCATCGCTTCGCCGTGATGCCTGAGCAGGTCCCGGAGAGCCGAGAACAGCTTCCCGCCCATGGCCGGCGACAGGGCGGCTCCCCCGGCGAGGACGTCCTGCATGGCGGCCACCAACCTCGGCAACGGGGTGTCCTTGGTGAGGTACCCCGAGGCGCCGGCTTTCACCGCGGCGAGCAGGTCTTTGGCGGATTCACTCGAAGTGAGGAGCACCACCCGGCAGGTGGGGCACGCTTTGAGAATCGCACCGAGCACTTCGATCCCCGACATGCCGGGCATCAACAGGTCCAGCATCACCAGGTCCGGCTGATGCTCACGGGCCATGTCGATCGCTCTCATGGCATCGGCGGCCACCGCCTTCACCTCGAACCCCTCCTGGACGAAAGCGGCCCGCAGCGCCTCGCGGAACAGCTCCGCGTCATCCACGATCACTACAGACGCCATTGTCAAAAGCCCCCCTCACCCGAACAGCACTTCATTTGGATCTCCCCGGTGATTATCGCTGACTAGACACCGTATCGGCCAAATTGGCCGCGATCACGAGCGCGATTCTGTCCGGGCCGAGCACCGAGAGCGCCGATCGGATGGTGGCTCCCGTCGTCACCACATCGTCGACCAGCACGATCCGACCTTCCGGCGGTCTCCTCATCCCGAATCTCGGTGGCAGTCTGTGATGGTCGCCACCCGCCCTCCTCGGGGCGTGGATCGGCGGGGACAAGAGGTCGAGCACCGGGCATCCAACTGCCCTGGCCATGCGCACGGCGATTTCCCTCGCCGGATCGATCCCGTAGCGGATCTGACGGGACCAGGTGCGGGGAATCGGGACCACCGGCATCGCAGGGACACGCGGGGCGATCGACTCCACCACCAGGTCGGCGAACGCTGTCAGGCCCCGGTACTTGAGCCCCAGCACCAGATCACGGGCCACCCCGACGTGCTGGAACGCTGCCACTACTCGAATCCCACCATGGAGGATGCGCTCCGGGGCGGGACGCAGCCCACTCCGGCATCGCTCACAGAGGAAGCCGCCGGCAACGAGATGACACCCCTGACAGATCATCGCTATCGACCCTAAGGGTCGACAGTGACGTTTACGAAGTGCCTTCCTGCCAGCCGGCCAGATAGGCCACCTGGTCGTCGGTGAGGGTGTCGAGACCGCCACCCAGGTGCTCCAGCTTGATCTTGGCCACTTCGTCGTCGATCTCGGTGGGAAGGGTGTAGATCTTGGGCTCGAGGTCTCCGGCGTTCAGGGCGAGATACTCGGCGGCCAGGGCCTGGTTCGAGAAGGACATGTCCATGACGTCGGCGGGGTGGCCTTCCGCCGCCCCGAGGTTGACCAGACGGCCCTCCGCGATGACCAGGATTCTCCGCCCGTCCTGCAACTCGAACTCCTCGAGATTGTCTCTGATCGGGCGCCGGGCCACCGAGGCGGCACGGAGAGCGGCCAGGTCCAGCTCGATGTCGAAATGGCCGGCATTGGAGAGGACGACGCCGTCCTTCATGACATCGAAGTGCTCCATCCGCAGGACGTGCTTGTTGCCGGTGACGGTGACGAAGACGTCCCCGACCCGAGCCGCATCGATGCCGGTCATCACGTGGAAGCCGTCCATCCGCGCCTCGAGGGCCCTCACCGGGTCGACCTCGACGACGATGACATTCGCCCCATGGCCATCGGCGCGGTTGGCAACACCCCTACCGCAGTCGCCATAGCCGACCACGACCAGGTTCTGACCGGCCAGGAGGATGTTGGTGGCGCGGATGATGCCGTCGATGGCGGATTGCCCGGTCCCGTAGTGGTTGTCGAAGAGATGCTTGGTCGCTGAATCGTTCACGGCCACCACCGGCACACGCAGCGTCCCGTCGGCCGCCATTGCCTTGAGCCGGATGACTCCGGTCGTCGTCTCCTCGGTAGAGCCGATGACCTCGATGTCCCGCCGGTCGGTGTGCAGGAGGGTTGCCAGATCCGCCCCGTCGTCCATGGTGATCGCCGGCGCATGGTCGAGGACGGCGTGGATGTGCTTGTAGTAGGTGTCGGCGTCCTCGCCCCGGATGGCAAAAACCGGGATTCCGTCGGCGACCAGCGCCGCCGCCACGTCGTCCTGGGTGGAAAGCGGGTTGGAGGCACAGAGCAGGGGCTCGGCGCCACCATCACGCAAGGCCAGCATGAGGTTGGCGGTCTCGGCCGTGACATGGAGGCAGGCGGCGACAACCAGCCCGTCCAGGGGCTTCTCCTTGGAGAACCGCTCCCGAACGGTTGCCAGCACCTGCATGCGGCGCCCGGCCCATTCGACTCTGCGGGCGCCTGTCTCGGCCAGTGCAGGGTTGGCTATGTCGTAGTTCATCTCAGTCCTTTGCCAATAGCTCTTTCAGTTTCTCGATGGTGTCCACCGGAACCGGGTCGACCCCTGCCTCGATGGCCAGCAAGTAGGAGACCAGATCCCCACAGACGGTCAGTGAGATCAATCGGGCCAGCTCCGAATCGCCTTTCGCCGCAACCTCGGCCAACCATGGGACAGCGGACTCGGTGAGGGCCGAGGTGTGGCCGAGGCGGTTGGCGACCCTCGGGTGGTCGGCCTCATCGGTGAGGGCAATGATCCCGATCAGATCTCTGGTCGTCTCGGGCAGAGTCTCCCAGCCGACTATCTCGTTGTGATCCAGTTCGGGCAGGGCCGACCACCAGGCCGGCATCTTGGCGTTCTCGTTGATCTGAGTCTTCCACCTCTGTGCAGCCGTCGAGGAGACCGGCCCACCTCCATAGACGATTGTGACCTTGCCGACGAGACCTGCGGCCAAACTATGGGCCAGGTTCCAGGTCTCGGAGGCCTCCGTCACCGCCGAATCGGCCAGATCCGCGGCTTCATCCAGGGGACCACCCTGATCGGGGAGGATGTCGAGTGCGGTCAGCAATCGGGCGACCGCCCCGGCCATGTACCCGACCGCCGCTCGCGGCTGCATCCCTGAGGGCACCGTGACCCCGGGCCACCCGTTCTCGGAGGTGAGCTCCCCAAGCCGTCCCCCGGTGGTGATCGTGACGATGGGTAGGCCCTCCCCCGCAGCCGCTCCGACCAGATCGAGGGTCTCTTCCGTGTTGCCCGAATAGGAGGCGGCGATGACCGTCGGCCTCGATCTCCCCACCCAGCCGGGCAACGGCCCGTAACCCTTGTGAACGGCGACCCTCCCCTGTGTGGGCCCGGCCAAGGCGGCGCCGTAGTCGCCGGCGATCCCGGATCCGCCCATGCCCCCGACCAGGACTTCAGGGTTGGGTGTCAATTCGGGGGCGTCGAGATCTCGGGCCCATCGCAGCTGATCGCCGAGGGTTCGGATCTGCTCCAGCATGTCACTCATCTGGACCGCCATCTGCCTCGTCGACCAGCATCACCGGGATCCCATCGCGAACCGGGTAGCGCCGACCGCATTGGGTGCAGACCAGCCGGGAGGCCGCTTCGTCTTCGGTCAGATCCGCCTTGTCCACCGGGCACACGAGGATCGCGGCCAATTGTGGGTCGATCAGGCTCATCCGACCTCCTTCAACGTCGACTCGATCAACGCCACGGTCTCCTCCATGGTCTGCTCGTCACCGGACTCCACGTTGAGCCGCAGCAGGGGCTCAGTATTGGAGGGGCGTAGGTTGAACCAAACATCGCCGAGGTCCATCGACAGACCGTCGACATGATCGGTCTCCGCATCGGGAAACCTGGCCTCGACCCTGGCCATGGCGGCCTTGGGGTCGTCGACCACGAAGTTGATCTCCCCCGACGAGTGATATGTCTCCACCTCCTGACGAAGGACGGAGAGGGGACGATCGGCCTCCGAGAGGACCCGGAGGAGGATGAGCATCGCCAGCATTCCCGAATCGGCCCGATAGTTGTCGGCGAAGTAGTAGTGGCCGCTGTGCTCGCCACCGAACACGGCACCCGATTCGGCCATCACCTGCTTGATGAAGCTGTGGCCAACCCGGGTCCTGATCGGGGTGCCCCCGGCCGCCTTCACCACCTCCGGCACTGCCCGTGACGTGATCAGGTTGTGGATGATCGACGCGCCGGGGTTACGCGCCAGCATCCATCTGGCGATCAAAGCCGTGACTGTGCTTCCGCTCAACGCCTCCGCCTCGTCGTCGATGAAGAAGGCCCGATCGGCGTCGCCGTCGAAGGCGACTCCGAGATCATGACCGCCTTCGGCCACTTTTGCGATGAGATCACGAAGGTTCTCGGGCTGGATCGGGTCGGCCGGGTGGTTGGGGAAGGTGCCGTCGGGATCGAGGTAGAGACCGTCCAGTGTGGCCTGGAGACGTGCGAACACCCTCCCGACCGTCACTCCGGCCATCCCGTTCCCGCCATCTACGGCCACCCGCAAAGGGCCGATCGTCGCCGGGTCCACGATGCCCATCAGATGGTCGACGTATTCCTCGATGGCATCCACCTGTCGCACCGATCCAGGGGCCTCGGCTGCGCGGGCGCGCTCTTCGACGACAGCACTCCTGATCTCCTCCAGGCCAGACTCGGCCCCCACCGGAGCCGCCCCGGCCCGGCACAACTTGAGCCCGTTGTACTCCGGGGGGTTGTGTGACGCGGTGATGACAGCCCCCGGCAGTCGGTGTCGCCCGGAATAGAAATAGACGAGATCCGTTGGCACCTGCCCCAAGTCGACCACATCGGCCCCAGCCCCGTTGATGCCCTGGACGAGCCCCTCGAAGAGGCCCTGGGACGACTCCCGGCAGTCCCTCCCCACGGCGATCTCGCCATCACCGACCAGCTCTACGAAGGCACCGCCGACCAGGCGGAACAGCTCCGGGGTCAGCTCCCCGTTGTCGGTGCGGCCACGGATGTCATAGGCCTTGAAAACGGAGTCGGGGCTCATCGGGCGCCGGAGTCTACGGGGTGGCCTATCGCCTGCCCATTCCTACACTTCACCCCTCGATGAGCCCCACCTTCTCGATCGTGGTTCCTGTCTACAACGAGGCGGAGTTCATCCCCAAGGGCCTGCCCGCGATGCTCGCCCAGCTGCAGGGACTCGAAGAGTCCTACCACGTGCTGGTGGTGGAGAATGGGTCAACCGATGGGACCGCGGAGGCGGCCAGACAGGTCTCTCAGGGCCACCCCGTGACGGTTCTCTCCCTCGATCAGCCCGACTACGGGGCCGCGATGAGACATGGCTTCCTCGAAGCGGACGGTGAATGGGTGGTCAACTTCGACATCGACTACTTCTCGGCCGGCTTCCTCAGCCAGGTGAGCTCTCTCGAAGACGTAGATCTGGTGATTGCATCGAAACGAGACCCGGGTTCGGAGGATCGGCGTCCTTTGATCCGACGGGTGGCGACTCTCGTGTTCAACTGGCTCCTCCGCGTCTTGCTCGACTCCGCCGTCACCGACACCCACGGCATGAAGGCTTTTCGCCGCGAGCTGGTGGTCCGGCTCACCCCTGAGGTGATGAGCCGGCACGACCTGTTCGACACAGAGCTGGTGATCAGAGCAGAGCGCGCGGGCTACCGGATCCAGGAGGTGCCAGTGGTGGTCGAAGAAATGCGTGTCGCCCGATCGTCGCTCCTGAAGAGGGTGCCGCGGACCATCAAGGGGATGTTCAGGATTCGACGAACACTGGCCGGATCAGGATCAAGCGTCCCGGCGGCGCACACTCCAGACACCGACACCGATTAGGGCGACGAGGGCGAGCCCGGTCGCCACCTTCCCCCCCGTCTCCGCCCATGTGTCCTCGAACTCCAGCACCACGTTCTCGCTGGTTGGGACCACCATCATCAGCGAGGGAGTGGACCTCCACGGGCCCTCCGCCCCCTCGGCTCTCCAGTTCGGGAAGTAGGAGACCTTGATCAGATGGGGCAGCCCGACCGCGCTGGTGGTGAACGAGATCCGATGGTTCTCGATCGTTATGTCGCTCACTGCGTCAGAAGGCGCCTCGATGGGGGTGGTCGGCCGTTGGTCGATCGATTCGATGCGGGGCCAGTCCTCTGGCCCATCGGCGACCACCAATCGCTCCATGTTGTCGATGTCCTCGTACCACTCGAGCGCCATGTCGAAGAAGCTGGGCAGCTCCTCTCCCCCGGACCCGGTCACGGTGTCCGACCCAGTGAGTGAGTCCAACAAACCGTGCTCGGGCACCTCATAGACCGACGGTTGGAATGAGGCGACCTCGACCAGGTCGGTATGGGGGAGTTGGTAGATCGTGAACGGCTCGGTGGTGGCGACTTTGGTCATCTCAGGAATGCCATCGGCCCGCTCGGTCGCCTCGGGGGTGAACGAAACGTAGTAGTCGACGCCGAACAGCTCGAGGTGCTTCAGCCCGCGGTCCATCTCCCCGGTGTGATAGGTCAGTCCCGGGATCGGGTTGGAAGGCTTCTCGGACATCTCCGAGGAATTGATGAAATGGAACGGGGTGGTCAGCGACGACTCGAAGAACAGACCCTCCATCGACGGGTGGGAGCCGTTCGTCCAATAGGGGATGAGCATGGGGGACATCGGCGTCCCGTACTGATTCAGCTCGCTGTTGGCCTCCCAATGGACCCGGCCTTCGGGAAGGGTGTCGAGCTCGGTCATCAGCGCCTCGTACTCGGGCCATGCCTTCTTCGACTCGTAGCCCTCGTAGTTCCACTTGGCCCATCCATCGACGAAGGTCACTCCTGATAGTGCTCCGAGCACGACGACCGACACCATCGTGCCGGTGAGAAAGGCACGGGTCGACAGGTTGGATGGCCAGGCGAAGGTGGCGGCGAGCAACAGGAGCCCGGCGGCAGCCACAGGAATCCAGACCCAGCTCGGAAACTCGGTGGAGTCGATGACCAGAGCACAGGCGACCACCGTGATCAGGGCTATGAGCGCCCGCGGCCAATGCGAGGAGATACGGGCCGGCAGCCTCCTCGACAGCCAGATGATGGCGGCTCCGGCGCCAACCGCGGCGAAGAAGGCCACCCCGAAGTACCAATAGGGAAGAAGCCTCCCGTTCCAGAGCTTCCAACGCTCTCCCCCGAACACGGTGGGGAACAACTCGGGCATCACATGGGGCAGCGGGAAATAGAGGACCGGGAGGATCGTCGCCGCCAGCAGCGGCGCCGCCCGGGATGTGCGGCGGCTGATCCAGATCACGCCGGGTATGGCCAGGGGGAGCAGCAGCCAGATCTCGACGGGAAAGATCTCCTCCCAGCGCGAGAGTGGGGTCCAGGACATGTCCGAGCTGAATCTGATGCTGGCGAGGAGGGGCAGCGCCCAAAAGGCGGCAATGGCAAACCCCCAGGCCCAGATGGCCAAAGTCCGCCAGAGCCCCTTGCGCCAGGGCAGCACGAACAGTGAGGCGAAGATGACGACGATCGTGGTCAGGACGTGAGACAGGGCTGTGGCCCCCAGCGCCAACGCGGCCCATTTCAGGTACTTGCGGTCATCTCGAACGGCTCGGATCAACAGCCCCAGATAGAGAAGCGACAAGGCGAAGGACCAGGAGTAGGAGAACTCACCCGCCAGGGTGGAGGCGATGTTCCCCCCGTAGATGGAGTAGCTCTCGAAGAAGGCGAAGACGACGCCGGCGCCGGCGGCGATCAACGAGATGTGCTTGCCGAGGCGCATCGAGCGAGCCAGGAAATAGGCCGCCGGTGGCGTGGCCAGCAGGCCCATCACCGTGACCAGCTTGAAAGCGACGCCGTAGGGCATGACCAGGTCGAGAAGGACGATTGTCAGGGAAGGCAGAGGGAAGTAGAAGTAGAAGGCCGGGAAGCCGGCGAACCAATCGTTCGACCATCCGAGGATCCGCCCCTCAGGAAGCAGCTGGTCGCGCAGATAAGCGGGACCGAAGACGTGAGCCCCCATGTCCCCGCCGGTCGGCGTCGTCGACGAGACGATCCACCACGGGTTCATCACGATGAAGATCACCAGGGAGATGCCGGTAAGGGTGAGGACCACTGGCCAGGGGTTATCCCTGAATCGCTGCCCTCGGGTGGTCACGCGCGATGCTGCCGGACGATCTCCAGGACCTGAGAGATGTCGATGTCCTCCCCGTCGCGGTTCCACCACTTCTCCTCACAGTTGTGACATGCGAAGAAGTACACCTGGGTCCCGTCGGGCAGGACGTGCTCGATCTCGATCACGTCAGGTTGTGAGCACGTTGGGCAGTTCATCTCGTCTCGGCGCTGCGGCGGGATAATCGTACGACCGTCACGGCCCTACAACAACGCGTCCTCATCGAGGAGACGCCCCACATATCGGCTCCGTCGTCGGCCGTTCTCGGTCCAGTAGGCGTACCAGTAGGGGCCGTGTGGGCATCGGGTGCAGCCCGTCTTGCCACAACGCACCGATTGCTGACGGAGATGGACCTCGGGATGGTCCTCCCCGACCAACACCCCCGACCGGTGCAACTGGGCTCGGGTCAAGATCAGCAGACGTCGAAGATCGTGCTCGTCGAGATCTTTGACCGCGTCGAGCAGATCGCGGTCGAGGGCCACTAGGCCACGGACAGAGGGGCGAACAACCTGGTGACCGTGCGACGGTCGGTCAGGGTCCATCCGAGCGGCGGGATCATGCGGTCGGCATGGTCCGCGCACATGGTGTACCCGGTGCGCTCGGCGCCGTTCACGAGGTCGTCCATCCACACCGACCGGTCCTGGTAAGCGAACGACATGACGGCAGCAGCCGGCGAGCCGCATCGGGCACAGCTGAGAATCATGCCGGAAACGGTAGAAGTTGCGCCGTTCCCATTCAAGGATTCAACCTCTCGAGGAGGCGATCCGGGATTCCCGGGTAACGGGTGGCTGTCCCGTCCGGGGTGACGACCACCGTGGACGGGACCAGTTCGATCCCCACCTGGGTGAACAGGTCGGGGTCTTTCTCCCACTCGATCTCGGCGAACCCCGAGACTCCGAGGCCCTCCGCCAGACGCGCCCTGGCCGCCACGCAATCGGCACATGTCGCCGAGGTGAAGAGATAGACACCTGGCCGGAGACCCGCCCCATCGAAGAGACGACCCGAACGTCTTCGACGTCTGGTGAGGGAGATCACGAGTGCCACGACGACGAGCGCCCCCGCAACCAGGAGCAGCCGCACCCAGATCTCACCCATCGGGGAGCGGGACGCCGACGCTGTACGCCGTCGCGCCTTCACCCGTCGTCACCCACGCTGCCACCAGCGACCCGTGGCCCTGCACGGTGTACGCGTTGGCTCCGCCCTCTACCGCGGGCAGCTCGACAACCGTCTCTGCCGGCACCGCCACCTCCTGTGTCGCCGGCTGATCACGGCGGGCCGTGACGAGGACGGTGTCCTCTTCTAGCCCTGCGTTGAAGATGAGCAGGCTCCCCGTCCCTCCCGGAGCCAGCCCGGCGCCGGGCAGAAGCCAGCTGGAGGAGGTAGCAGGGCTGCCGGCGGCCAGGGCGACACCCATTTCGGATACCAGCCGCTGGAACACAGCCACCGGCTGGGTGGAGATTACCCGAACCGCCGAGGCAGCTTCGAGCTCCATCCCGACCAGGGGCAGAGATACCGTGCCGCGGGCGGGCAACACGCCTTCCTGCTGGGCCTCCACCAATCCCTGGGGCCCGTAGACATCCACCTGGTACTCCACTTCGGAAGTCGAGGCTGTCGAAATGACCAGATCACCTGCCAGCCCTGCGGCCGGAACCGGGACGAACCAATCGAGGGCGGGGCTGACCGAGTGCCACAGTGCCCCATCGTCACCGACGTCCAACCTGGCGGAGGTCATCACGCTGCCATTGGCCACCTCCACAGTGATCGCCAGGAACTGGCGACCCGGGAGCAGCTCGTCCATGTCGATGATCTCCGAAGAGCGCGATGGGATGATTATCCCGCGAAGCTGGGGCGCGGCCTCGAGGCCCGAGTCCGATTGGGCGACGAGATCGACGATTGCTTCCCCCGCATAAGGGTTCATCAACTGGATCTGGTGCTGCTGACCGCTGAGGGTCGAACCACCGGCGATGAGCGTCTGCGGGTTGGGCACGGGTGTGCATGTGTCGACAGCTATCGACTGCGTGCCGACCAACACCGATGCCGCCGCCACCTCCCCGTCCGGCATCTCGGTCAGGCCAGCCCCGACCCCGGTGGGCGCGAACTCGGAAACGGAGACGGCAGCCGACCCCGAGGCCTCGGTTGAGAAGGTGATGGAACCGGCTGGGACCCCTGCCGCGAAAGCCGTGAACCGTCCTTCTCCCCCGACACTGGACGCAATTCCGATTCGCGTGGTTCGTCCGCCTCCTTCCTCGACGGGACATACCGCAACCGAGGGCGGGTTGGTGGCGGCGGGGGGGCCGGGTGCCGGTGCCTCGGGGCTCGGGACCAGCAACACGCCTACAGCCATCCCGGCAACCAGGACGGATAGAAAGAGCTTGGTCATCGTCGCACCCTGCCCCAACCGATCAGGCCCAGGGCCGTCAGCAGGAGAGCGGCAGCGGCGTAGGGCGTCCAGGCCAGGTAGCCGGTGGCGGCGAAGCCGGCTTGCCCGCCCGCAGCCGAGACGGTGGTGAACCAATCATCTAGCTCGGGTTCGGGCCCCCAACCGTGGGAGTAGTTCACCCTCAACAGCGCACGGCCATCCGACAGGTCACCGCCGAACCCGGTCCCCCGCCTTCTCCATGTCGAGCCCTCTTCCGTCGATGCGAGCGGAGCAGACTCCGGGTTCTCGTAGACCCGGGCGCCGGTGGCGAGTGGGGTTGGCACCAGGTCGAGCTGTGATTCGAGAATGGTGTCGAAAGGTGTCTCCTCCCCGTCGACTACCACCCAATCGACCGAGAACTCGGATAGGAGCGCCCCGGGGCGAAGCTCGGCGCCACTGGCGATGCGATCGACGGCACTCTCGAGCTGGATATCGCCGGTCGAAGGCTCGGGCAACCACACCTCGTCGATGGTGGTACCTCCGCCGTCGACGGTCCGATACCACACGCCCGGGCCGGGTCGGGCCTCGCCCGGGATCAGCCTCCGGTCCGCGGAGATGAGCAGCACTCTCCCTGGCGCTCCTTCGTTGGCAAGTGTCGAAGCGAAAGCGAGTCGATCGTTGACATCCCCCGGCGGGAGCCCCAAACGCCCATCGAGAAGGCCGGCGGCCGAGACGAGCAACATCGCGACGGCTCCCAACGACGCCAGCAGCCGTCGCGGCTCGACGCTCAATTGATCGAGGGCAGCGGCCACCAGGACCGCCGCTCCGAACGACGCGAGGACCAGCGCCCCCTCCTCGACCCCTGGCCCGCCAAATGGGAGACGAACCAGCAGCAGCCCACCGAGCCCCAATACCGACCCCAGGAAGCCGAGCCGCCTGGTTCGGCCCTCGACCAACATCAGGGCCATCGCGGCGACAGCGATCAGGACCGGCCACCAGTCGGGAACCACCAAACCCACCCGGCGTTCCACATCGAGCAGCCATCCCTGGTCGTCATAGGCAAAGCCGATGGCGACGACTCCCGCGGCAAGCGTCGCCAGGGCGAGACGTAGAGATGCCCTGCTCCCTCCGATGAGTCGCCAGACCACCGCGGCGACGAAGGGGATGACCCCGAGGACCGGGGAGACCGCGGTGAGCAACATCGTCCAGATCACCGCCGACCCGATATGTGACAGCCAGCTCTTGCCACGATCGTCGGGGTGGAGGGTCACCGAGCGAACCGCCCAGGGGAGGAATGCGGCCGCGCCCAGCGCCAGCCAGGATCCCACCCCCACGAGGAGAGCCGTCCCCGGACCTGCCAGCATGACCAGCCCCGACAGGTAGCGACCGGGGCCTCGGAAGCCCAGCCTGCCGGCGAGACGGCCCATCCCCAGGACAGCGAATGCCCCGAAGAAGACGGTCAAGATGGTGCGAGCCGCCCCTTCAGCGCCGAACCAGAGGAAGGAGATGAGGCTGGTGAGCCAGGTCGCCGGGTGCACCGCGTCGGCGGAGCCGAGACCCGAGTCGTTCCACCCGGCCATGAAACGATCGATCGCCACCGTTGGCGGCTCGAAGGGAAAGCTGAACCCGGTGTTGGGGACTCCGCCGAAGAAGATCGACCACGAGGCGACGATCACCACGACGGCCGCCAGGATCGCCCCCCAGATCCCCGGGCTGGACCAGATCCTCCTCGTGCCCCGGGCCAGGGCCTGGTCATCGTCGAAGATGGAGAGGAACCGGTCGGTCAGCTCGGATCCCACCTCACGCAACCGCACCGATCCACGGGCCTGGAACCTGAAGAGCTCCTCGTCGCCAACGGCCCGCACCGGCTTGAATCGACCGCGCTCCGCGATCGTGGACGGGAGATGGCCGATGTTCCAGAGCCATGACATCGCATGGCGCGCCCCCCCCCTCCACCGCAGGAGGAGCAGGTTGGCCAGAGAGTCGACGACCGAGACGAGGATCTCGAAGGGGACGACCCAAGCCAGGGTGATGGGGCGATAGGCCTTCAGCATGGCTCGTAAACGGCCTGCCTCTTCCCGCCAGCCACGGCCCCTCTCCTCGCACCGCGCCTGGTGATAGACCTCGGAAGAGGGGACGGTTATCACCTTCCCGCCGGCGAGGCGCACCCGTTGAGAGAAGTCCAGTCCCGCCGCTACCGGCTCGAGCAACTCGTCCAGGCCCCGCAGACCCTGAGCCAGGTCGCGGCGAACCAGCATCGACACCGACGAGACGAAGGCGACCTCACGCACCACGTCGTACTGCTGGAGATCGATCTCCCCCTCGTCGAGCCCGGTGTGGGGGTCACCGAAGACGTCGGTGGCGCTACCGATCGATTCCAGCTCATCCCGTGTCCCGGCCAACAGAAGCTTCGACCCCCCAAGGGATGCGTCGTTCCGGTCGAGCTCGGCCACCAGGGCGGAGAGGGCGTCGGGGCGGGGCCTGGCATCCGAATGGAGGATCCAGAGATAGTCCACCTCGTGCTCGGTGCGGGCAATCGCTTCCTCGAGGGTGGAGGCGCGCCCGACATCACCGCCGATTTCGCCGTCCGTCACGCCTATGACCACGACCTCGTGGATCGCTTCATACACTTGCCGTTCCACCGTGGCCAGAGCGGCCTGGAGGTCGGCGCCCTCCACCAGGGTGACGATCACCTTGACGCGGGGCGCGTCCGGTGGCACCAGGGGTGTCGTTTCGTCCGCGAGGTGCGGAGCGGCGCTAGTCATGCGGGAGGACATTCTGAACCGGACCCTCTACTTGAGCAATATCTGGGTGTGATCACGCGGATCGTCGAGATGTCTGGCGGGGTGGGCGGGGCGAGGCTGGCCCGAGGCTTTTCTGCCCTCAGAGAGGTCGAATCGACAGTGATCGTCAACGTGGGCGACGACGCACCGATCCATGGCCTTCACGTTTCGCCGGACCTGGACACCGTGATCTACACGCTGGCCGGTTTGGAGGGCCCACAGGGATGGGGTCGTGCCGACGACAGCTTCCTGACCAACACCGAGCTCGCCCGATTCGGTGTCGACAACACGTTCCGGCTGGGGGACCTCGACCTGGCGCTGAAGATCTACCGGACCGGCCGACTTGGCGACGGTGACACGCTCTCAGAGGTGACCGAGGCCGTTCGAGCGGCATTTGGGCTCGAAGTGAGAGTCCTCCCCGCCTCGAACGACCCGATACGGACGATGGTGAGCATCGAGGGCGGCGATCAGCTGACCTTCAGGGAGTACTTCGTCGACCGTGGGCACCAGGACCATGTGATGGGGCTGGACTTCGACGGGGGGCCCACGGCCAGGCCGGCCCCGGGGGTCGTGGAGTCGATCGATGGGGCCGACCTCGTCGTGATCGGCCCTTCCAACCCGCCCCTTTCGATCTGGCCGATATTCGCAGTCAGGGAGATCGCGGAGGCGGTGCGCCGACACCCACGCGTCGTGGCGGTCAGCCCTCTGATCGGCGGCCGCGCCCTGAAAGGCCCGGCGGACGTGGTCCTGTCAGACCTCGGGCTGGGTACCGGGAGCCAAGCCGTGGTCGCTGCCTACCGGGGGATGATCGACACGTTGGTGGTGGACACCACGGACCGGGGCGACGTGGGCGAGATCGATGGCGTGAGGGTCATCGCCCTCGACACCAGGATCGTCGAGCCTGGGCCGTCATCCACCCTGGCCCGGGCGATACTGGCCCTGTGACCCTCGAAGTCCTCCCCTTGCTCGGCATAGGCGCCGTCCGCCCAGGGGACGAGGTCGTGGACGTCCTGGCCGGCGCGTTGGAGCCGTTGACGCCACAGGACGGGGACGTGCTGGTCGTCACGCACAAGATCGTTTCCAAGGCCGAGGGCCGGGTGGTGGAGGTGACAGGCGACGAGGATTCTTTCAAGCGCGCCCTGGTCGAGTCGGAGGCGGTCTCGATCGTGAGGCGGCGAGGGGGTCTGTTGATCGCGGAGACCAAACACGGGTTCATCTGTGCGAATGCGGGGGTCGATCGCTCCAACGCCGAGCCGGGCACCATGATCCTCCTTCCGGAGGACCCGGACCGGTCGGCCCACCGGATCCGGACCAAGCTGCAGCGTCGGATTGGCATCGACCTACCGGTGATCATCTCGGACACGTTCGGCAGACCTTGGCGGCGGGGCCTCACCGATATCGCCATCGGGGTGTCCGGTCTGGAGGCCGTGGTCGACCTGAAGGGCACGACGGACTGGACCGGGCAGGAACTGCATGTCACCGAGGTTGCCGTCGCCGACGAGATCGCCTCCGCCGCCGATCTGGTGATGGGCAAGGCCGCCGGGATCCCGGCCGCCCTGGTCCGCGGCTACGAGGGGCCGAGGGGTGAGGGCCGCGGCCGCGACCTGGTGAGGTCGCCGGAGGAGGACCTCTTCAGATGATGGATCTAAGCGCCGGGCCGGCCCAGGCCCCAGTAGTCGAGGCCCACTGCCCGCACCTTCTTGGGGTCCAGGATGTTGCGTGAGTCCACTACCCGATGTCCCCGCATCGCAGCAGCGACCGCACTCATGTCGACGGTCACGAACTCGGGCCACTCGGTGGCAATGAGGAGGACGTCGGCATCCGCCGTGGCCGAGACCGGGTCGCTCGCCATGATCAGGGCGTCGGTGCTCGCCTCGGGGTCGTAGGCGACGACTTCGGCGCCATCGGCCTGGAGTAGGGCGGCGATCCGGACCGCCGGCGACTCCCTCACATCGTCGGTGCCGGCCTTGAAGGCGACTCCCCACATGGCCACGCGGCGACCCCTCAACCCGCCTCCTGCCGCCTGCCGAACCTTGTCCGCCACCCGTCGTCTCTGCTCCTCGTCGGCTTCGATGACGGCCCGGAGCAGCTCGAAGTCGTACCCGGCGTCTTCGGCGACTGCGATCAGGGCGGAGGTGTCTTTGGGGAAGCAGGAGCCTCCGTAGCCGGGGCCTGGCTGGAGGAAATGAGGGCCGACTCGATGATCCATGCCCAGACCCGCGACGACGTCGATGATGTCGGCGCCGACGGCCTCACAGACATTGGCAAGTGTGTTGACGAAGGTGAGGCGGGTGGCCAGGTAGGCGTTCGATGCGTACTTGATCATCTCTGCCGAGGTGGGATCGGTGATCACGACCGGCGCATCCAGGGTGCGATAGAGATCGGCTACGGCACGGGCATCGGTCTCGTCCCATGCTCCCACCACGATCCGGTCGGGCTCCATGAAGTCCTCGACCGCCTTGCCCTCACGCAGGAACTCTGGATGGGAGACGATCCTGGCCGGGCTTCCGTGGTCGGCGAGCCGCTTGCGCAATGAGGCGACCGTGCCGGGAGGAACGGTCGATTTCACCACGAACAAGGTGCCCTCGTCGACCTCGTTGGCGAGCTCGTCGATAACGGCGTGGACGTATCTCAGGTCGGCTCGCCCGTCATCCCCTTCCGGGGTGGGCAGGGACAGGAACACGAAACCGGCGCCGGTCACCGCCTCCTTGTTGGAGGTGTGGAAGCTGAGCAGGTCTCGTTCCGTGGCACGGGAGAGAAGGTCGGGGAGCCCCTGCTCGTAGATGGGCACGCCACCGCCGCGGAGTAGCTCGACCCGATCCGCATTTGCCTCTCCGAGGCGAACCTGGTGCCCGAGGTTGGCCAGACCGGCCCCCGTGACCAGGCCGACGTAGCCCGCTCCGATTATCGCAATGTTCATCGAACCCCCAATGGTAGATCGCGGCGGGATGGGATCAGGAGGCGTCGGCGCCGACGATCACGACCGCGTCATAACCGTTATCGACCGCCCCGTATCGGACTACACCAAAACCGAGCTGGCCGATGATCTCCTCACCCGCGTGGCTGCCCTGAGGTACCAGGACGGTCGTGACCGAGTAGTCCCGCTCGTCGGCGTTGCCGATGCCTGCGATCTCGTAGCCGGCATCGGCAAGACGATCCGACATGTCCCCTGCTGCACCATTCACGCCGTTTCCGTTCAAGACCTGCACCCTGAGCGGCCCCTGATCGATGCTCATGATCCCGGTGAGGAACCCTTCGATCGTTGCGGAGGCCTCGGGCTCGTCGGCCCGGACCACGGATGCACCTCTCACGGTGTCCCCGTTGACCGGGAGCGTCTGACCCTCGATGCCCCCGGTCAGGACGCCCCGGAAGTCCCAGGCGAGGGAGCCGATCGAGGAAGCGGCCAGGCGGCCGTCGACCGTCATGTTCTCGGCCATCGACCCTGCGATTTCGCCTGCCTCGGCGATGGAGGCAGGTGACTTGAGCTTGGAGAGGATGGCTCTCACCACCTGTTGCTGGCGATTGGCTCGGCCGAGGTCGCTGGCGTCGATGCTCACCCATCGTTCGCCCTGGTGCTCCTCGTAGCTTCGGGATCTAGCGTATGCGAGCGCCTGCTCACCATCGAGGATCTGTGGGCCGGCCCCGACATTGAGGCCCGACTTCAGGTCACGCGCCGGATGGGCGAAGGTCATCTCGATCCCGCCCAACTCGTTGACCATCTCGATGAACCCGACGAAGTCGACTTCCACGTAGTGGTTGACGTCGATCCCGAGGTTCTCCCGGATGGTCTGCACCATCAGCGACGGGCCGCCGTAGGCGAAGGCGGCGTTGATCTTGTCCTCCCCGTGGCCGGGTATCTCGACCCACAGGTCGCGAGGAACCGACAGGATCCGGGCCCCACCGCTGGCCGCGTCGAGACGGACCAGCATGATCACGTCACCCCGCTCCCCGCCGGCCGGGCCGAAGAAGGTCAGATCCTCTATCCCCTCCCGAGAGTCACTCCCGACCACGAGGAAGGTGAGGTCCCTGCCGATCGGCTCGCTCAACTGGGCGGTCACCTCGTGATCCGGCTCGGCGAGGGCAAGCACCTCGCTTCCCGTGTTCAGGGCCCAGACCACTCCGAGAGCCCCCACGACCATGACCAAGAACACGGCGACCATGGCGGCTTTGAGCCACCCGGGCAGGCCGCGACGCGGCGCTAGGTGT
Source organism: Acidimicrobiia bacterium (assembly GCA_025928935.1). Lineage (GTDB taxonomy): Bacteria > Actinomycetota > Acidimicrobiia > Spongiisociales > ZC4RG35 > JARDZU01. Next base: position 423 of record JAICNB010000035.1, on the reverse strand, counting down.
CGTGGGGAGGATCCGGACATCGTCGACTGAGACGCCGTCAGGCTAGGCAGAGGTTCCGTCCAATGTCCGGCAATGGCGTCGATCGGCTGGGAAGCGAGGCCTAACCTGCCCGCCCATGGCCGTCCTGCCCCACGAGGGGACACATTCGATCATGTATGGCGGCTGGCCGCTGCCCATCGGGTCCAGCCTCCGCACCCAATATCTGGCCCGACCGGACGCCGCGGGCCGGTTCCCGGTGGTCCTGGTGCTGCCCACACTCGACGGGCTCAGCGGCTTCGAGAAGGACCTGTGCCGGATGTTCGCCCGCTGGGGTGTGGCTGCGATCGGGGTCGACTTCTATCGCCGGAAGGGCGACCGGGCAGATGCGTACCACCACCTCACCGATCGTCGCGCCCTCACCGATCTCGACGAGATCCATGGCTT
>JAICNB010000134.1 GCA_025928935.1 Acidimicrobiia bacterium | reverse complement strand
GGTTCTGGACGATGATGAGGACGCGGTTACCAGGCGATGCCAACGTAACTCCCCTCCAACGGCCTCACCGACATCCCGGCCAGGTCGACCAGGTGCTGGGCCGGCCCGAGCGTCAGCGCCGCCGTCACGAGCGGCTCGTCGTCCTTTCCGAGGACGATCGTGTCACCGAACTGCATCACCTCGTCGGGTGAGGAGACGAGGATCCGCTCCAGGGTGGGGAGTTGCTCGCTGAGGAAGGTCATGTTCGCCCCGATCAGGGTGTTCGGGTCGATATCGGGGTCGAACACCCGCACGTCGACGCCCTGGTCGAGGAGGCGACGGGCAAGCTCGAGGAACGGGCTGTTGCGAAGGTCGTCGGTGTTCGACTTGAAGGTCACCCCGAGCAGGCCGACCCTGCTGTCGCCGATATCGGTGATGAGGTCCACCGCGGACCGGATGTGCTCGTCGTTGCTCTCCGGGATCGCCGAGATCAGCGGCACGTCGAGATCGCGGCTCTTGGCGTGGGCTCTGAGCGCCGAGACATCCTTGGGCAGACACGAGCCTCCATACGCGAAGCCCGGGCGCAGATACCGGGGGGAGATGTTGAGCTTGGTGTCCCCGGTCATGATCGACATGACGTCCCTGCCGTCCACCCCGAGGTCACGAGCCAGCCGGCCCATCTCGTTGGCGAAGCTGACCTTCAGTGCGTGCCAGGTGTTGTCCACGTATTTGGCGAGCTCGGCGATCTCGAAGACCGTGTCGAAACGAGGGCAATCGAGCTGGGCATAGAGCTGGTCGAGGATGGCGTTGGGCTTGCCGTCCTCGGTGCCGACCACGATCTTGGGCGGCTCCCGGTAGTCCTTCAGCGAAGAGCCCTCGCGGAGGAACTCCGGGTTGAAGCAGAGGTCGAGGTGTTCGCCCACGGTGAGACCGGAGGTCGACTCGAGGATTGGAAGCACCACGCCCCTGGTGGTTTCGGGAAGCACCGTTGACCGGAGGATGACGGTGTACGGGGTGGCCCTGCCCCTCAACGCGCGGCCGATCTCGGCCACCACATTACGAACGTGGTCGAGCTCGATACCGCCGTCGGGACGGCTGGGTGTGCCCACACAGATCAGGGCCGCGTCGGACTGCTCCACCGCTGCGACCGAATCGACTGTCGCCTCGAGCCGGCCGGAGGCGATGCCTGATGCGATCAGGTCGTCGAGCCCGGGTTCACGAATGGGTCCGCGGCCGGAGTTGAGGATCACGACCTTTTTCCGGTTGGAGTCGACTCCCAGAACCTGATGCCCGTCTTCGGCGAGACAGGCGGCAGTCACCGATCCGACATACCCGAGCCCGAATACGGCGAGGTTCATGCCGGATGCAGGTCTTTGCTCGAGCGCGCCCGAAAATCGGACAATCGCCCGTCCCCGCCGTCACGTGGTGACAGCCTGTAGACGGGTTGGGTGCACTCACGCGCGAACGCGTATACCCCCACCCTCATTTGTGAGCCTCCGTTCCGCGGCGTTGGTCGCGGTAGCCATCCCCATCTCAATTCCCCAGGGTGCTGCGCCCCTTCCGGCAAGGTAATACCGGTCGGTCGCTAAACACCAAGGGCGTTCATCTTTGTAATCGCCGTCGGTGACCGGAGGGTTACGGCACCTTGAACGAAGAGCTAAAAAAAGAAGAGCCCGGCCATCGGCCGGGCTCTTCGTCTACGAGGGTTCGTCGATCATGGGGCGGCGCAACCGTCGGCCCAGTCTGGGTCGAATTGCACTATGAAGTTGATCACTGCCTGCGATGCGGTGAAGCATCCGTTGCTGGTCAGCGCCAGATCGGTAATGGTGTCTTGCAACTGAAGGAACTGATCCGGAATGGGTCCGCCCATCGCGTTGTCGCTGAAGTCGAGCTCTCGGAGGGGCAGGGCACCGATGGCAGCGTTGATCGGGCCGGTGAAAGCATTCTCGGATAGATCCAGAGCATTCAGGAGCGGAGAGTTGGTGTACAGCCCTACGGGGATCCCGCCGCCCAAACCGCTGACTGAGAGGTTGAGGGTCCTCAGCGCCGGGAGATCGACTGTCCCAGGGATCGGTCCGCTCAGGTTGTTGGAGCTGAGGTCCAGATTCCGCAGAGCTGGGTGTTCCCAAACCGACCCGTGCACCGAGGTGAAGCGTTTCACCCCCACATCGAGAGTCACCAACTGGGTCAGGGGAGTGACGCTGGGAACCGCCCCACGCAACGCATTCCCTGACATCTGCAGAGATGTCAGGCCGGTCAGAGCGGCCAG
>JAICNB010000055.1 GCA_025928935.1 Acidimicrobiia bacterium | reverse complement strand
GACCAGTCGGGATCGTCGGCGGTGAACATGGGCGGCGCCGCGGCGGGGGGGGGCGCGCCCCCCCCCCCCCCCCCCCCCCCGCGGGGCGGGGGGGGGCCGGCGCCCCCCGCGGGGGGGGGGGCCGCGGGGGGGGGGGGGCCCCGCCCCTGGCGGGCCCGCCTCTGCCCGGGGCCTCTTGGGGCCTCCCCCGCGCCGGGGGGGGGGGGGGGGGGCGCGCCCCCCCCCGGCCAAAGCTCGCCCACCTCCGGTCAACTGTTCTCGGTCAGGGAGCCGCCACCACCTCGAACCGTGGCTGGGGGAAGCCCTCTTCGAGCTTGTTCTGGTTGTCGGGATGGAGGTCGACCATGAAGTCCCAGATTGCCCGCTCCGCCTCGACCCACTCCTCGGTGAAGTACACGGTGTCGACGAACCAGTCGTTCTCTCCGGCCATGAACTCCTGGATGTAGGCGATGTCCTCATCCTCCTCCACGGCGAAGTGCTGGGGATAGGTGGCGATGATCTCGGCCTGGATCTCGGGGTCTGACCACGCCTCGATGCCCCTCTCCCACAGCACCAAGAAGGCTTGGGCGGCCTCCGGGTTGGCGTCGTAGAACTCCTCGGTGGAGGAGAACAGGTTGGACATGACGTGTCCTTCTTCGCTCTCGAATCCGGAGAAGGTGTTGTAGAGCTGGAACGGCATGAGCCCGTCGTACATCAGCACCAGCTCGCCGGTCCGCAGATATGGCGCAGCCGCCTCGGGGATGATCACCGCCGCCTCGCAGTCTCCGTTGAGCAGGTTCTGCGGATTGACGAAGTGATCGTTGACGATCAGCTCGTAATCGCCACCGCCCACGAAGTAGTCGATGTCGTGCAGCTCGTTCATGGCTACCGACCAGAATTGAGTGTTGGACACCGGACTGCTCACGCAGATCGGTGACCCGGGCGGGACGTCGGGAAGCTCCTGGTACCCGGTGTCGGCTCGGGTCATCATCGGTGATCTCTGGAAGTTGTACTTTCCGAAGGTGACCGTCTTGATCTCCGTCTCCTGCTCGAGCACCGGCACCTCCTGAGTGCCGATGGAGACGATGTCGCCATGTCCGCCCGCGAAGAACGTGAACTCGTCCCAGGTGGAGCTGGTCACCACCCGGGTGTTGAACTCGTCCTCCCACTCCACGATCATGCCGGTGTCGTTCATGTAGTCCCACACCGGGTCGGGGGCGAAGGCGAACCTGATGACGGTTCGTGCCTCCTCGGGGGTGGTGGTGTCGCCGCCCTCACCGTCACCCTCGGCGCCGTCGCCGCCACATGCCGCGATCACCAGACCCATCAGCGCGATGAGCACCGCCCAGCGCCACCTCGATTTCGATCGCACCTTTACCTCCCGATTGATTGCCAATTGTCTGCCCTCGTCTTCCGAGGGTGGCCCACCGATCATATATCAGACAATCCATACTTTGTAGTGTGAAACCGACAATCGTTTGGCGGGGGTGAGTCTTCACCGATGAACGTGCGGATGAGCGATCTCGGCTTCTCCTATCCAGGCGGGCAACGCGTGCTGGCCAAGCTCGATCTCGAGGTGGGCTCCGGAACCGTCCACGCCGTGGTCGGTCCAAACGGCTGCGGTAAGAGCACCCTCCTCCGCATCGTGGCCGGTCTGGAGCAGCCCACGAGAGGGCGGGTGGAATTCGTCGGGCCGCAGCGTCACGAGAAGAAGACCGCCTTCGTTTTCCAGGACCCGCGTCTCCTCCCGTGGTGGACGGTGGAGCGCAACATCGCCCTCAGCGCCGAGTTCAGTGAGAAGCCACCCGAGATCTATCAGAGAATTCGCGACTTCCACACCAAGCGGATGGGTCTCTCCAGGTTTCGCTCCCAGCGGCCCGACACCCTGTCGTTGGGTCAGCAGACAATGGCCGGTCTGGGCCGGGGAATCGCCCATGACGCCGAGGTCCTGCTCCTCGACGAGCCCTTCGCCCACCTGGACGCCCTCAACAGGCGACAGCTCCATGAGGAGTTCGAGACGCACTGGCAGCTGGACCCGAGGACCATCCTCCTCGTCACTCACGACGTGGACGAGGCGATCACTCTCGCCGACCGGGTCTCTGTGATGCGTCGATCCCCCGGCCCTCTGATCGAGACCATCGTCGTCGATGCCGAGCGACCGCGGGTTGGGATCTCGGCCGCTCATCCCGGGATCCGGTCGGCGACGGCGCGGGTGTGGGAAGCACTGGAGAGGAGTTGGGATTGACGACCATAGGTTTCGTCGGTTTGGGCCGGATGGGTGGGGAGATGGCAGCGCATCTGGTCGGCGCCGGGCATCGAGTCGTCGGGTTCGATCCGTCGCCCGAGGCTCGGGAGGCCGCGGCGGCGAACGGGGTGGAGGTGGTGGGATCGACCTCCGATCTCACCGTTCCTCTGGTGATGAGCTCCCTGCCCGGTGACGCCGAGTCAGAAGAGGTCTATCTGGGTGGTCTCTTCGAGGTGATGGATCCGAATGCTCTCTGTGTCGACCTGTCGACGATCGGGGTCGGGACCTCGCAGAGGCTCGCCGCGGCCGCCGGCCACGCCGGGCATCGATTCATCGACTGCCCGGTGAGTGGGACCTCCGTCCACGCTCGCACTGGCACGCTTGCGGTCATGGCCGGCGGCGAGCCGGGCGACGTCGAGGAGGCCCGGCCGTTGCTGGCGACCTTTGCGTCCTCCGTCCACTATCTCGGCCCCAACGGCGCCGGCCTGGAGATGAAGCTGATCACCAATCGCCTCCTCAATGCCCATGTCGTGGCCATTGCCGAGGCGATCGTTGCGATGGAGGATGTTGGGCTGGAGACGGCGGCCTGTCTCGAGTTACTCCGTCAGGGTGCCGTTCCCAGGCTGCTCGACTACAAGGCAGGGCCGATGTCGATGCGGGACCACAGGCCCCTGTTCACCGTCGACCTCATGGCCAAGGACCTCGGTCTGGCCGATGAGCGGAGACCGGCAGGGGCCGTCACCGAGGCCGGTGCCGCCACCCTGCGTCGCGCCCGGGAGCAAGGCTGGGGCGCCAGCGACATCAGCTCCGTCATCGAGGTGTTGGAGGGAGGGGCCACCCCTCCCTCGTAATTGGGACGGTGAGCCCCGCGTATGACACCTCCCTGTCCCAATTTGGGGAGGGATCAGATGCGGAGTAGCCGGATGGCGTTGCCCCCGGCCACCAGGGCGTGCTCTTCCTGGCTGAGCCGGGCCCCGGCCAGGAAGCCGACCGGGTCGGTGGGGCCCATGTCGAAGGGGTAGTCCGAGCCCATGAGCACATGGTCAGATCCGAACTCGGTGACCAGATGCTCGACCATGGCCGGGGCGAACACAGTGGTGTCGAAGTAGAGCTTGTGGAGATACTCGCTGGGCGGGCGCGTGATGTGACGACGGGTCTCGGGTCTCACGTTGTAGGCGTGGTCGGTGCGGGCGAAATAGAAGGGGAGATAGCCGCCGCCGTGGACCACCACCATCCGCAGATCGGGGAACCGCTCCCAGACCCCTCCCAGGATCATCCGTGACACCGCCACCGTCGAGGCGAGTGGCATGCACACCACATTGCTCAGGTAGTACTCGCCCATCCGCTGCGGCTCGGTCCAGGCGTGGGGATGGAGGATGACCAGCATCTCCAACTCCTCCGCTGCCTCCCAGATCGGGTCGAACCGACGGTCGTCGAGATCGCCACCCTTGACGTCGGTGTTCACCTCGAACCCGTTGAAGCCGAGGTCGGAGCGGGCTCGCTTCATCTCGGTGACCGCCGCCTCGGGGTGATCCATGGGGAGGTTGGCCACGCCGACGAAGCGATCGGGCGCCTCCTGGACCATCCCGAAGATCCGGTCGTTCTGCATCGCGTTGACTCGGGGCCCTGTTTCTTGGTCCAGCCAGTGGAAGTACTGAGGTGGGGCGATGGCCAACACCTGGATATCGACACCCTGCAGGTCCATGTGGGTGATCCGGGCCGAGGGCTCGATCATCAGATCCACCTGGGTGGCGCGGAGCTCCTTGTTGTACCGGGTGCTCTCCTCCGGTTGGAACGCCAACCTCGGGTCGTACTCGATCTTGAAATGTGGCGCGGCGATCTCGGCCGCATCCGGCACCTCGACGTGGGTGTGGATGTCGACGGTGGGGTAGGGCGGTTTGAGGGCGGTCGATGGCTGCCACTTCGGGCCGAGCTCCGGCCACCACTCGGATGGAGAATGCATGATGCACTATGTAGCATCTTTGGGGTGCGGCTGGTCAATTTCGCAAACGATGGTGATCGGGCGCTGGGTGTCCTCGACGGCGATGAGGTGGTCGATCTCAGCGCGTCTGGTCTCCCCGGCGACACGGTCGAGCTGATCTCCCAATGGGACCGCGCCAAGGTCGAGCACGCCGTCGCCGACAGCCCACGACTCCAGGCCCATGCGGTCCGGCTGCTCGCCCCGCTCCGGCCCCGCAAGAACGTCCTTGCGGTGGGGCGCAACTATCGGGACCACGCCCGCGAGTTCTCGGCGTCGGGGTTCGACGCCTCCGAGAAGCAGATGGTCCCCGATTTCCCGGTGGTCTTCACCAAGGCGCCGACATCGGTGATCGGTCCCGACGAGCCGATCGTGCTGGCCAACGATCCCACCGGCAGCACCGACTACGAGGGTGAGATGGCGGTCGTGATCGGCAAGGCCGCCCGAAACGTCTCCAGGGACGACGCACTGGGGCACGTGTTCGGCTGGACCATCGTCAACGATGTCACGGCTCGCGACCTGCAGAAGCGACACGTCCAGTGGTTCGTCGGCAAGAGCCCCGACACCTTCTGCCCGATGGGGCCGGCGATCACGACCATCGACGAGCTGCCCGACATCGGCTCCTCCTGGCTGAGAACCAGGGTGAACGGGGAGCTTCGTCAAGAGGCGCCGATCAGCGACCTCATCTTCGACGTGCCTACCCTCATTGCGACCCTGAGTGAGGTGATGACCCTGGAGCCGGGCGACGTGATCGCCACAGGCACCGGTGAGGGAGTGGGGATCGGCTTCGATCCGCCCGTCTATCTCGGCTCGGGCGACGTGGTGGAGATCTCCATCGATGGGATCGGAACATTGAGCAATCCGGTGGTGTGAACGAATGGCCGACATTCGCACGTCCGACCCCACCTCCACGGCCGCAGTGCTGCGCCGGTCGGCGAGGCCCCGCACTGCCACCGAGTACGTAGCGGACTCGTTGCGGCGCTCGATCCTGAACGGCGACCTGGAGGGGGGGACCAGGTTGAGCCTGGCGGAGATCGCCGCCAGCTTCGATGTGAGCACCACCCCGGTGCGCGAGGCCCTTCGCGAGCTGTCGTTCGACGGGCTCGTCCGGATCGACAGCTATCGGGGCGGGGTGGTCACCGCCGTGACCAAGGACGAGGTCGAGGAGATAGTGCGGATCCGGCAGGTGTTGGAGCCCATGGCGGCGCGGGAGGTAGTGGAGGGGATGACACCGGAGATCCTGGCCGAGGCCCGGGCCATCCTCGGGGAGATGGCAGCCTCGGACTCCTGGGATGTCTGGGTCCAGGGGAACCGGGCGTTCCACCGCAAGATCTACGAGGCCGCGTCGTCGCAGCGTCTGGTCTCGCTGATCAAGAGCCTCCAGGACACCCAGGTCGTGTTCGTGAGCGCAACCCTTCGCAAGAGCCCTTTGCTCAAGGAGACCGCGACCAGGGATCACGACGAGATGATCGAGGCACTGGTGGCCCACGACGCCGAGCGTTTGGTCGAGGTGACGGTCCGTCATCTGACCATCCCGATCCGGGACTGATGGCAACTATCCCGACCTGTCTTCCCCCGGTGCGGGAGACGCGCCAGGCCCGTCTCGCCGTGCCGGCCGGATCGGTGGACTGTCACACCCACGTCTTCGTCGACGGTTACCCCATGATCGCCGAGCGCGGCTACAACCCGCCTCAGTCGACGCTGGACGACATGCTGGCGATGCACGCCAAGCTCGGGATCGAGCGAGTCGTCTTCACTCAGCCTTCGGTGTACGGGACCGACAACTCGGCCATACTCGACGCGGTCAGCCGCATCTCCGATCGTGCCCGAGCCGTGGTGGCGGTGGGGGGCGACGTCGCCGATGGAGAGCTGGAGGAGCTGCATGGGCGGGGGGCGCGCGGGATCCGGCTCAACCTGGACAATGTCGGGGGGATGCCAGTGGAGATGGACGAGGTCCCCAGCCTCGTCAAGCGCATCGGGGCAATGGGATGGCACGTCGAGTTCCTCTTCGCCGGGCACGAGCTGCCCGGGCTGCTCCCGCTGCTCCGGACGCTCGATGCCCCGGTCTCGATCGGGCACTTCGCCTATATGCCGGCGGCGGAAGGGGTGGGATATCCGCCGTTCCAGGATTTGCTGAGCCTGGTCGCCGTGGGCAACACCTGGATCAAGCTGTCCGCCCCCAACCGCCTCGGGGTGGGCGATCTCCCGCCCTGGCCCGAGGTGGTGCCATTGGCCCGGGCCCTCATCGAGGCCAACCCGGACCGCATGTTGTGGGCCACCGACTGGCCCCATCCCAACAAGTTCGAGACCCAGCCCAATGACGCCGATCTACTCGAGCAGCTCGAGCTCTGGGCGCCGGACGAGGAGACGCGACAACGGATCCTGGTGGACAACCCGACCGAGCTCTACGGGTTTTGATGGACGATTCCATCGCCTTCATCGGCCTTGGCTTGATGGGCTCGCATATGTCGGGGCACCTCCTGGCGGCAGGACACCAGGTTCGGGGATACGACCCCGATCCGGCCCGTCTGGACGAGTTCGCGGCCAGGGGTGGGATCGTGACCGGATCGCCCGCCGATGCGATCCAGACATGTTGGGCTGCGGTTCTCTCCCTCCCCATGTCCGATGTCTCCCGTGAGGTTTGCCTGGGGCAGGACGGGATCCTGGCGAGCGGGGTGTCGCAGCTCTTCGTCTACGACACCACGACCGGCCGACCCAGCGATGCGGTCGAGATCGCCAACGCCCTCGCCCCCTCCGGCATCGTTTATTCGGACACGACTGTGAGCGGCAACAGCGAGCTGGCGGAGAGAGCAGAGCTGGTGGTCATGCTGGGGGGGTCGGAGGAGGCTTATGAGGCCGGTCGACCCATCTTCGAGGCGATCGGTCGCTCACACCATCACGTCGGGCCGGTCGGCTCGGCCTCGCGGATGAAGCTCATCGTCAACCACGCTCTGACCGTGCACCGCATGGCCCTGGCGGAGACACTGGTCGTGGCCGAGCTGGCCGGGATGGACCCGGCAAAGGCGCTCATCGTCCTAGAGGACTCTCTGGCCTACTCGAAGGCGATGGACGTCTGGGGTGACCGGATGGTGGCCGGTGACCACGATCCCCCGTATGCCCGTCTCAGACAGAGCCACAAGGACGCCCGTCTCATCGTGGAGCACGGTGAGCAGCTGGGGGCCACGATGGACCTGGCCCGGGTGGCCCGTGATGCCTTGGCCGAGGGGGAGGAGGCCGGTCTCGCCGACATGGACAACTCGGCCGTGGCCGAAGTGGTGCGACGCCGGGCGGGTATAGGGAGGGTGCACTGACAGCGCCAGGATCGACCGGGTGCCATGACCAGAACCGCGAACCCAGCGTTGCAGTGGAGCTCTCAGGGGAGTCCGGCGCCCGGAGTTGGTATGTCTGATCCTATATTGTGCATGATATGAACGGTCGGGTCATCGATATCCATTGTCATCGGGAGTGTGGGGCGGCGGCCGCGCTGGTAAAACCGGAGGCGGACCGGTTGGGGCGGAAGCCCTTGCAGTTCGGCAACGAGCTCACCAGAGAGGTCAACCGAAAACAGCTCGAGGACCTGCGGCCCAAGATGGAGGATCTCGAGATTCGCTTGCGGGACATGGATGCCATGGGCGTCGACGTCCAGGCGCTGAGCCTGTCCCCCTACCAACTCTTCCACTGGGCGCAGGGCGATCTGGCGGCGAGGGCCTTCGCCACCATCAACGACGATCTCGCCGAGCTGGTCGCTGGGCACCCCGACCGCTTCCTCGGGCTCGGCGCGGTGCCACTCCAGGATCCGGAGGCGGCGATCGCCGAGTTGCGACGCTGCTCATCCGATCTCGGCTTCCCCGGCATCGAGATGGCGACCCATATCGAGGGCGAAGAGCTGTCCAGCCCACGGTTCGAGGGTTTCTGGGAGGTCGTCGAGGAGCTGGGGATGGTGGTTGTGATCCATCCCACCGGGTTCACCCAGCCGGCCCGGTTCACCGACCACTACTTCTTCAACACGATCGGCCACCCTCTGGAGGAGACCATTTGCGCCGGCCGGCTGATCTTCGACGGGGTCATGGAGCGCCACCCCGGGCTCGTCTTCGTCTTCTGCCACGGTGGCGGCTATCTCCCCGCCTATGCGGGCAGGTTCGACCACGCCTATCACGCCCGAGCCGACGTCCGTCACGGCCTACCCCGGCCGCCCAGTGAGTATCTGTCCGCGTTCTACTTCGACACGATGGTGTTCGAGGCCGACCAGCTCGGGTTCCTGATCGAGAAGTACGGATCGGATCACATCCTGCTCGGCACGGACTATCCATACGACATGGGTGAGAGCGACCCGCTCGGTCTGGTGAACAAGGTGAGCGGCCTGTCTCCCGACGACGTGGATGCCATCGTCGGTGGCAACGCGGCGCGTCTGCTCGGGATCGAGCGATGAGAGGAGAGGGGATCGGCCTGGCCGTGATCGGGTGCGGCACCGTGGGCCGCATCCGCGCCGTGCTCGCCCGAGAGCACCCGGCGGTGGAGTGGATCGGCCTGTGTGACATCGATGCCGACACGGCGAAGACGCTGGGCGAGGACGTCGAGGCCGACCTGGTCACCACCGATCTCGATGAGCTGCTCGCCCGCCCCGAGGTGACCGCAGTCATCGTTGCCACCGCCGAGAACGAGCACGTCACCCCGATCCTCTCGGCCGTCGAGCTGGGCAAGCCCCTCTTCATCGAGAAGCCGTTGGCCACCGACCCGGTCGAATCGGCCCGCGTGCTGGAGGCGATCGAATCGGCCGGCATCGATGCGGTGATGGGCTATACCCAGCGATTCCGACGTCGATTCCAGACCGTCAAGCAGCGACTCAGGGACGGGCAGATCGGCGAAGTGACCAGTGTGGTCACCCGGGCCTTCATGAATCGGATGGTCCCCGATGCCACCCTGCGCAAGACCAGCGAGCGATCGAATCTGACTCCGATGGTGGTGTCGGGCACCCACTCCCTCGACATGTGCATGTGGCTCATGGAGCCCCGGGCACCGGTGGAGGTGTATGCGCGGTCCACCGATGCCACCTTGGGGGAGATGGGCACCAAAGACGCCACATTCGGGCTGTTCACCATGGACGATGGCGTCATCTGGAGCATGAACATCAACTGGGCGCTGCCCACCGTGTGGCCGGGAGCCGTCTACGGCCTCGAGATCGGGATCGTCGGGACCAAGGGCGTCATCGACATAGAGGACACCCATAGAGACGTCGTGCTGGCCACCCAGATCCCCCAACCCGCCGGCTACACCTCGAAGGGCTACGAGCCCGACACCCAGCGGTACGTCGACTTCCTGGGCAGCTATCCCCCCGGTGACGTGTCCGACGGCTTGCTCTGGGGGCCCATGCGCGAGGAGACCATGACCTGGTTCAACCGGCTCTCCACCGGGATCTCCACTCCTCACGCCACCGCCCACGATGGGCATCGCAACCTCTTGCTCACCATGGCCATGGACCACTCCGCCCGGACCGGGGCCCCGGTCGGCCTGCCCATCGAGCCAGAGACCCTTCTCCGAAAGGACTGAACATGGAACCGCTCAGCATCGGCATCATCGGCACCGGTTGGTGCGGAGGGATCAGGGCAGTGGCCTCGGCCAACAGCGCCCTGGTCGGAGCGCTCCACCTGGCCGAGGTCAATTCGGAGCGTCTGGCCGAGGTGGCCGAGCAGACCGGAGCGGTGACGGCGACCGCCGATTGGGAGCTACTGGTCGACGATCCGGGGATAGACGCCCTCATGATCTCGGCTACACCCGAGACACTCCACTACCCGATGGCGAAGGCGGCCCTCGATGCGGGCAAACACGTGTTGTTGGAGAAGCCGATATCCATCACGCTGGACGAGGCCGACGACCTGATTCGGATCGCCGAGTCGAAAGGCCTCAAATTCACCGTCGGCTATTCACAGCGGTTCAATGCCAAGCAGGCCCTGGTCAAGCGCAGCATCAACGACGGCACCCTCGGCGACCCGGTGAGTGTCCTGGTCAGTCGGCACATAACCCGGTCCCTGGGAGCCAAGATCGGGTCACGGACCAAGTTGTCGCCGGCGGCGATGGGGGCCACCCACGACATCGACTTCTCGCTCTGGTGTCTCGACCCCCGTAAGCCGCTGCGGGTCTACTCCCAGGTCGCCTGGGGGGCTCGCCAGGACCAGGGGGTCCCCGACACCCAGGTCATCGTCATCACCATGGACGACGGGGTCACCGTCACGATCGGCGCCGGCTGGTCGCTTCCCCCTGGGTACCCCAACTTCTCCACGACCTGGATCGAGTTCCTCGGCACCGAAGGGGCCTTGATTATGGACGCCAGCCACAAGGACATCGTCCTCAACACGATCAAGGACGGCGTCCAGTTCCCTCTCTCCACGATGCCGGGCGAGTACGTCGATCATGTCTACGCCGGGCCCATGGAGCGGGAGACGATCCACTTCCTCGAGGCCGTGGCCTACGACCGGCCGGTCATGGTCGACCCGAGGCTGGCCCGTCTCACCATGGAGGTGTACATCGCCGCCGACCTCTCGGCCGAGACCGGTCAGGTGGTGGAGCTACCCATGGGCGTCGACGAGAGCCAGCCCAGCCTGCTCAGCGCCATCACCGGCTGACCTCCGCCCTGCGCCTCGCTCGGTGGCTCACGCCGAAGGCGACCGTGGCGACGACACACGAGACCGTCACGAACAGCCAGGCACCGGGATAGTTGCCACGTCCGGCCAGTGATCCCACGATCAACGGTCCGATCACCGTGCCGGTGAGGTTGCTGGAGAGCACGAGCCCCGAGGCCCGAGCGGGGAACTCGGGGAAGCTGTGCACCACGGTGAAGAAGATGACCCCGGGCCAACCCCACGCCCCGAGCAGGGCGATCGGCATGGCCAGCAGATAGAGCGGGGGAGTCGACGTGGCGAAGAGGATGAAGGCTCCCACCCCGCCGACCCCGGTCATCCAGGCCATCTCGGCGAAGCCGATGCTCTTGTTGCGGTCAACCGTCCACCCTGCTCCCAGACGGACGAGGACCACCAGCAACGAGCAGACGGCGAGCACCGCTCCAGCCGCGGCTTCGCCGATCCCGATGTGCACCGCCGAGGGCACCACGAACAGCGACAGGCCATTGCCCGCCATCGCCCCGGCGAAACCTCCGATGGCGAGGAGGTAGAGCGAGGCCGAGGGACGGCCCATGGGACCTTCGGTCCTGGTCATGCCGCTCCTCCCCTCCAGCTCGGGGACGGATATGGCGAGCACCAGTGCGACTACCCCGGCCAGGGCGAACACCCACCTCCATCCGAACACCAGGCCGATCACGGGAAGCGAGATCCCGGCCAGCGTGCTGGCCAGAGGGACCGACGCCTGCTTCGCCCCGAACCCCAGACCCTGCCGGGCCCGGTCCACGCCATCGAAGATGGTCAGGTTCGACGCCACCTGGATCATCCCGTTGGCGATGCCACCCGCGGCAGTTGCGATGGGGATGAGCCACCAGGTCGTCGCGGTGCCGGCGATCACACAGGAGGCCACGACCAGATATCCGCCGATGCGGAGGCCGCGGCCGGGGCCGATCCGCCCCATCAGCCTTCCCGCCGGGTTGGCGGTGATGGCGGCTGCCCCGAAGTAGGCGGCGATGGCCAGGCCGAGCCGCCCGACGCCGAAGCCGATCTCCTCCTCGAGCTGAAGTATCTGGGCGCTGACCAGCGCCAGGGGGAGGAGACAGACGCCGGTGTAGACCACCGCCGTCAGGAGTGGCCTCCCGGCCAGCGACCGGCCCATTGGGTTGCTCATCGCCCGTCGTCCTCCAGGGCGATCCGGATCAGGTGCAGCCCGGCGATGGTGGCGAAGGTGCGCACTCGCTCGTCGTCGCCGCCGAACTCGAAGACACGGGACGTTGTTGCTTCGGGCGTGGTCACGGTCATCTCCACCCGACGGGTGGTTCGAGTGGGGGTCCGGGGTTCGCCCCCCAGATTCGTTGGCCCGGGATCCGGGTCGGGAACGATGGGCCCGACGGTCAGGGTCACCTCGCCCAGGTGTGCTCCCGCGGGAGCAGGGGCGATGATGGACCCGGCGAACACGGTGGGATCGGTCAGGGCGATTCGGGCTCCCACCTGACCCATGGTGGCCTCCTCGACGGTGGCGACCTTCCAGCCACGTCGGGATAGGCCACCGACGACGAGCGTCTCCACCGTCTCTTCGTCGGCGCCAAAGACGACCTCGCCCAATCTGGCCCTGATCTCCTGCTCGACCGGCGCGATCAGGGCGTGGGCCGTCTTCACATCGGCCGCCTTGGCGCTGATCCTGATCTTGACCTCCATGTCGGTGATGAGAAAGGCCACCGAAGGGTTGGCACTCTGGAACAGCTCGTCCAGTAGCTCGGCCACCTTCGACTCGCCCAGCCCCCAGGCGCGCAGAACCCGGCTGTGCAGGACCGAGTCGGCACCGGCGATGTCACGGAGCCGTGGGATCACCTCGCCGTCGATCATGGCCCTCATCTCCACCGGGACGCCGGGCACGGCGAACATCCACTTGCCCCGATGCTCCAATGCCACCCCCAAGGCGGCCCCGTTGGCGTTGGGGAGCCCGTCCGCTCCCTCGGGCAGGTCGGCCATGCGGAGGACAGTGGGGTTGACCTCGCCCGACCTGACACGGACACGGTTCTCGATCCACACGGCATGGGCATCGTCTCTGGTCATGGCCCGGCCCGCCACCCGCGCCATCGCCTCCCGGGTCAGATCGTCCTGGGTCGGTCCGATCCCACCGGTCAGCAACACGGCATCGGCCCGAGCCAGGGCCGTCTCGATGGCTGCGACGAGCCGCTCCAGGTTGTCTCCCACGGTCACCTGGTAATGGGCGTCGAACCCTTCCTCGGCGAGCCGGGCTCCTATGGCCGCCGCATTGGTGTTGGTGATCTGCCCGAGCAGTAGCTCGGTGCCGACCGCGATGACCTCGACGATCAATTCCCCGGCTCCCAGAGGCCGAACTTCCAGGCCGGGTCCCCCGGGATCATCGTCCGGTCGAACTGGGACGCCTGGCCCATCTCGCGAGTTCGAGCCAGCGCCCGATGCCCCAGGTCGAGCTGGCCCGGCTCCCAGGCGGCCAGGGCCAAGGGCACGTCGCCGTCGGCGGCGGCGAGGGCGTCACGCAAGGCCCAGCCGTCCGCACAGGCCTTGGCTTGGCCGGCCGCCACATGAGGCCGGAGGCCGATGGCGGCATCACCGATGAGACAGACCCGGCCGAAGGCCATACGAGGGCTCTCCAGGTCGAACACGGCCTGGATGAGCGGCTCGGCGCACCCTTCCACCACCTCGCGCAGGGTCGGCGCCAGGACTTCGGCCGCAGTGGCCCGCATCTCGGTGAGATGCTCCAGGCGGATCGTGCCCGGCGGCATCGTCCCGGCCCGGGATATCCCGTCACGACCCATCATCAGATCCTCGAACGGACCGCCGGTGGGGTAGTTGCGGTACCACACGAAGTTGATCACCCGATGGGGCGAGGTCGAGCGTCCTTCGTGGTCGGGTATGGCATAGACCAGGATGTGGCCGGGGTCGAGCACCTGATAGATCATCGAATCGGAGAGGTCGGCTCTGGCCCGCTCCGAGAGGCCGGCCTCGGGCGTGGTGCCCCGCCAGGCGACGTAACCGGCATATTCGGGCACCACCTCGGGCATGAGGATCGAGCGTGCCGTGGATCCCAGGCCATCGGCACACACCAGCAGGTCGCCTTCGATCGAAGGCCGGTCGGCGAGATGAAGGATGACCCCATCCGGTCGGCTCTCGAACCCGGTCATCTCGTGGCCCAGGTGGTATCGCTCGGGGCCGAACTCGTCGAGCAGGGCCCGGTAGATGGTGCTCCAGCCGCTGAACCGGAAATGGTCCGGATCGGCGCTGAGCACGA
Source organism: Acidimicrobiia bacterium (assembly GCA_025928935.1). Lineage (GTDB taxonomy): Bacteria > Actinomycetota > Acidimicrobiia > Spongiisociales > ZC4RG35 > JARDZU01. The sequence goes on along the minus strand of JAICNB010000055.1, from coordinate 6,833 downwards.
CACCGGCTCGGTCCACGTAGCTCCAAAACGTGAGCTCGAGACTGACCCGATCGTCTTCCCCACCCCGCTGGGTGAAGTAGCGCTCGGTGACGGGGAGGACCACGATGCCGGCCCCACGATCCTCCAGGGCAGCGTGGGATCGCTCGTAAACGTCCACTTCACAGCCCAGGTCCCGGAGCAGGACCGCGGCGGTCAGGCCGCCGATCGACCCACCGGCGACGAGAACCCTGGGCCACCCCATCGCCCGCTCAGTCGAGGAGCTCGACGGTCACGAAGCGCAGGTCGGTTTCCCCGACGTTCTCCAGGTCATGGATGAGTGCGGTCTCGGGAGTGTGCTCGAGGTATTTGGTCTCTCCCACCAGATAGTCACGCACGACGAATGTCCCGTCGGCGAAGCGCTGCAGCCCGCGGCTCCCTTCGACCACGGTCCAGAAGTAGTTGGTGACGTGGGCGTGGAACGCCCCGCGCTCGCCGGGCCGGAGCAGGATCTCCCACACCCGTATCCGCTCGTTCTCGAACCAGACGGTGGTGCCCACCTCGAAATTGGAGGGGGCCGCGGTGAGTTCCCGTTCGAAGTCCGCCGGGTCGAAGACCCCCTGCTCGATCACTTCATTGAGAGCTTCCACTAGTTGACCTGATAGTCGGGCTTCTCGCCGGTGAGGACCTTGATCACTTGGGTCGCCGCCTTTCGCTGCGACTCGGCCAGCGCCTCCTCGGAGTAGTAGGCCATGTGCGGCGTGACGATCAGGTTGGGGACGCCCACGACCCGGCTCGGGTCGAGAGGTTCGATATCGAACACATCGAGCCCGGCGGCACCGAGACGTCCCTCGTTCAGCGCCGTGGCCACGGCGTCCAGATCGACCAGGGGACCCCGCGAGGTGTTGATCAGGATGGCGTCGGGTTTCATGCGGGCCAAGGCGCCCGTGCCGATGATGCCCCGGGTCTCCTCGTTGAGGGGGAGATGGAGTGAGATGATGTCCGCCCTGCCCAGCACGGTCTCCAACTCGAGCAGGGGAGGAAAATCGCCTCCCGGCTGGAGATATGGGTCGTGGGCGATGATCTGCGCACCGAGTGCCTCCAGCGGGGCGGCGATGCGCCGGGCGATCCTTCCGTAACCGACCAGGCCGACGGTCAGGGTGGAAAGCCTGCGGATGGGCCGGAAGTTGTCGATGCTCCAGATCCCATCCCGCACCGAGTGGTCGGCCGTCACCACCTTGCGAAGCGACGCCAGGATCAGGGCGAGGGCGTGGGTGGCCACCTCCTCCACCGAGTAGTCGGGGACGTTGGTGACCACGATCCCCGCATCGGCAGCAGCTTTCAGGTCGACGTTGTCGAACCCGATCCCGTAGCGGGCGATGATCTTGCACCTCTCCAGACTGGCGATCGAGTCGGCGGCCCAGGGGAGATAGGTGTTGAGGATGGCGTCGGCGTCGGCCGCCTCGGCGAGGACGGCTTGGACGTCTCCGGTGGCCACAGTGAGGTCCGCGTCGATCTCTGCCAGCAGCGCACGCTCGACCTCTACCGAAGGGAACACCTGATCGCTGACCACCACCTTGTACTTGCTCATCGTCCCTCCAGGAAGGGTCGGATCACGTCCGCGAAGTCGTCGGGGGCCTGGAGATGTGGTGCATGGGCGACGCCGGGCATCCTCACCAGGCTGGACGTTGGGATCAGATCGTGCAACTCCTCGGCAAGCGTCGGCGGCGTGGCCTGGTCCTCGTCACCGACGACTATCAGGGTCGGGTTGCCGATCGATGGGGCCATGTCCCGGTAGTCGAGGCGATACAGGGCCTTGCAGGCGGTGATGAAGGCCTCAGGATCGGTCCGTCGCAGGACATCGGCCCGCTCATCGGCCACGTCCGGATGGGCCTCCAGGTAATCCACGGTGAAGATGCGCCGCAACGCCACCGGGATCACCGCCTCCATCCCCCCACTCTCGACCAGCCCGCTCATGTTTTCGAAGGCGGCCTTGGCCGGCTCGGGGAACCCGACCCCACATCCGACCAGGACCAGCTTGTGGAATGTCGTTCCGTGTTGGATGGCGGTCCCCAGCGCGACAAAAGCGCCGAGGCCATTGCCAATGACCGTGATCTCCTCCGGGTCCCGGTCCAGTGTCTCGATGAAGGCGCCGACGAGCCGGGCATACCCGTCGATGTCCGGCCCGACCGCTTCGGTGGCCCCAAAACCTGGCAGATCCATCCCGATCACCCGACCCCCGAGCAGGCCCGATACTCCGTCGAATGCGGACCGGTCGGTGAGTAGGGAGTGGAGCAGGATCCGGATCTCCCCCGATCCGGTGTCGGTGTACGACACCTTCCCCTCCGGGGTGGTGGCGATCTGCCGGGCAGAGGTGGTCACCTGCTGATCCTATATCATGCACGATCCAGCTCAGAAGCCCGTGGGAGGAGCCGATGCCACGTGTCCGCATGATCGAGAGCCGGGAGGACACGACTCCCTCCCAGGTCGAGACCTTCGATCACATCGCCGCCAGCCGGGGCGGGCAGATGATCCGCCCCTTCGCCGCGATGATCCACCGTCCCGAGATCGCCCGCGCCACCGCCGACCTCGGCGCGGTGATCCGCTATCAGTCGACCCTGTCCGACCACGACCGTGAAGTGGTCATCTGCACAACCGCCATCGAGCGCGATTGCGGTTTCGAGTGGGAGTCGCACACACCCATCGCCCGGGCAGCCGGGGTCTCCGAGACCACGCTGGGGCATATCGAGTCGAGGACCACGGTGGAGGATCCGGATGACGCGGTGCTGGTCGAATTCACCAGGGAGTCGTGCCGAACCGGGAAGGTCGGCGACGCAGTCTTCGAGCGGGCATCGGACCGTCTCGGCGTGGAGGGCACGGTGGAGTTGGCCGCCATCATCGGCTATTACACGATGCTGGCTGTCTTCATGAATGCGTGTGAAGCATGTTGAGACCGAGGAGGGTCTGATGAGTGAGAAGGTGAAGCTGGCCAGCATCGGCACCGGGCGCTGGGCCGGGGAGTTGGCCGACGCCGTGGCCAGGAGCGGGCAGGCCGAGGTGGTCTCGGGATGGGCCCGACGTTCGGAGGGCAGGGAGGCATTTGCCGACAAGTTCGGCTGCCGTCCGGCGGGCTCGCTGGAGGAGTTGCTGTCCGATCCCGAGGTGGAGGGCGTCATAATCACCACCTCCCACCAGAGCCACCGCGAGATGATCGAGCAGGCGGCCGCAGCGGGAAAGCACGTCTTCGTGGACAAGCCGTTCACCAACACCGTCGAGGACGGGGTCGCTGCCATCGTTGCCGCCCGGGAGGCCGGCGTCCTCCTCCAGGTCGGGCATCAGCGTCGTCGCACCCCGGCAAAGCGGAGGATCAAGGCGATGCTCGATGCCGGCGAGCTGGGTGACGTCGAGACCGTCGTGACCAACCAGTCCATCCCCAACGGGTTCAAGATGCCCGACGAGGCCTGGCGCTGGGACCCGGCGCAGAGCCCGCTGGGGTCGATGACCTCGCTCGGGGTGCACAAGATCGACACCATCAACTACCTGGTCGGTCCGGTGCGGAGCGTCTTCTGCTTCACCAGACCCGGGCGGGTCAAGTCGATCGACGAGGCCACCGTCCTGGCGATGGAGCTAGACAGCGGCGCCCTCGCCACACTCACCACCTCGTTCTTCACCCCGGTCATGAACAACACCGCTGTGTTCGGCACCGACGGGGCCGCCTTCAGCAGTGAGGGAGGGGCGGTGTTGAAGCTGATGGGCCGGATCGACCCGGCCCCGGTAGAGGTCGAGCTGGAGCAGATCGATCCCCTGGTCGACCAGATGGCCGCCTTCGCCGCCGCGGTGCGCGGTGATGCTCCCGTCGAGGTCGACGGTGAGGCGGGTCTGGCCGTGATCGCCGTGATGGAGGCCGCAGTCGAGTCGGCAGCCACCGGCCGGGCGGTAGAGGTCGCGTCGGTCATGTCAAAGGTGTGAAGGGAGAGGCCATGGATTACGCCGAGATCGTCTACGAGAAACGAGGCGACGCCGCATGGATCGGCATCAACCGGCCCGAGGTGCGAAACGCATTCCGGGAGCAGACTCTCGATGAGCTTGCCCACGCGTTGCGATCGACGAGGCAGGACCCGACCATCGTCGCTGCCGTGGTCTACGGGGTGGGCGGGCACTTCTCGGCCGGGGGCGACTTCCACGCCATGATGAAGCTGAACAAGGCCAACTCCTACATGTGGAACGACCGCATGCTCGAAGTGGCGATGACCTGTCGCAACCTGCCCATCCCGGTCATCGCCATGGTGGAGGGCGCCTGTGTCGGCGGGGGCCATGAGCTCATGTTGTGGTGTGACCTGGTGATCACCGCCGACGACGCAACCTTCGGTCAGACCGGTGCCCGGGTCGGGGCCTGCCCCACGGTGGGGGCGACGCAGTACATCGCCAAGCTGATCGGCGAGCGCAGGGCCAAGGAGATGATCTTCCTGTGCAAGCGGTACACCGGGGCCGAGGCGGCCCGGATCGGTCTCGCCAACGAGGCGCTGCCGGCATCGGAGCTGAAGGGCCGGGTGGAGGAGATCGTCCAGCAGATGAAGGGCTACTCCTCCCAGACCCTGCGGGCGACCAAGGTGTCGCTCAACTTCGACTCCGACGCCCTCTATCCCTCCTGGCAACACGGGATGGAGCTCCTGGCCAACATCTGGGGCTCGGAGGAGAGCCTGGAGGGGATGAATGCCTTCCTGGAGAAGCGGCCGGCCGACTTCCACCAGTTCCGGGAGCGGAACAAGACCGCGCTCGACACGTACATCGACGACCTCGAGCAGGGCCGGAACCAGAGCGAGGCATCGCAGGCCGCCCGGTCGTGACCACTGAGGGCGCCCTGACCGGTCTCAGGGTGATCGACCTCTCCCGGGTGCTCGCCGGGCCGTTGTGCACCCAGACCCTGGGTGATCTCGGCGCCGAGGTGATCAAGGTGGAGAGGCCGGGGGAGGGTGACGACACCCGGAACTGGGGCCCGCCCTATGCCGGGCCGCTGTCCGCCTACTTCGTCGGGGTGAATCGGAACAAGCGAAGCCTGACCCTCGACCTCTCCCGAGATGAGGGACGGGTGGTGCTCGATCGTCTGATGCGCGGTGGCGACGTGCTGGTCGACAACTTCAAACAGGGCACCCTTGATCGGTGGGGGTTCGACGACAAATGGTTCGAGGCGAATGCCCCCGGGATGATCCGATGTTCGATCACGGGCTACGGGTCGAGCGGGCCCAAGGCGGCGACGCCGGGCTACGACTTCATCCTGCAGGCGGAGACCGGGCTGATGGCAATCACCGGCGAGGTCGACGGCACCCCGATGAAACTGGGTGTGGCCATCGTCGACATCTGCACCGGGATGCAGGCCGCCATCGCCATCCTCGCCGCCCTCGAGGCGAGGCGACGCACCGGGAAGGGTCAGCGTTGTGACGTCAATCTGCACGACACCGGTCTCCACATCCTGGCCAACGTGGCGGCGAACCATCTCGTCTCCGGGGAGGAGCCGGGACGGTATGGCAACGGCCACCCCAACATCGTGCCTTATCGCACGCACGGGGCAGCCGATGGCGACCTGGCACTGGCGGTGGGCAACGACCGGCAGTTCCAGGCATTGGCGGGAGTCGTGGGCCATCCAGAGTGGGCCGAGGATCCCCGCTTCGCCACCAACCCGGAGCGGGTCCGTCATCGGGAGGTGGTGGATCAGATGGTGGGTGAGGTGATCGCCGCCAAGACACGGGCCGAGTGGGTTGCGATATTCGATGGCGCCGGCATCCCATCGGGCTCGATCAACCGGGTGTCGGAAGCGCTGACCAGCCCGCAGACAGTGGCCAGGGACATGGTGCTGGAGATGGAGCACCCGGCCGCGGGGACCTTTCGCACCCTCGGGCTCCCCATCGAGATGTCGGCCACTCCTCCATCGGTCCGATTGCTTCCACCAACCCTGGGTTCCGACAACGATGCGGTGCTGGGGGAGCTGGGCTTTTCGGCAGAAGAGATCGCCGGGTTGCGGGCAGCTGGGGTGGTGTAGACGCCGGGGATAGGCTTGGTCTCTGCCAACCTGAAAAGCTGAGATGGTCGACGACGCAGTCCTGCATGCCGCATTGAAACGTCACTGGGAGTACGCCGGAAAGGACGAGGACGTCTCTCACGAGATCTATCACGACGACGCCGTCCTCGAGTTCCCGCAATCAGGCGAGAGATTCGAAGGTGTCGAGAACTTCAGAGAGTGGCGGCGCCAGTACCCGGCCAAGCTCGACTTCAAGATCCGGAGGGTGATTCACGGCGAGGACCTGGTCGTCGCCGAGAACCTGGTTCGATACGACGACGGACCGTGGATGTTCGCGGTGAGCATCATGGAGTTTCGCGGGGAGAATGTGGAGCGGGAGCGGATCTACATCATGGACGGATGGGACGCCGCGGAATGGCGAGCTCCCTGGCGCTCGGCCACGCCCGCCGATCCTCCCTTCGAATAGCAGGCCGACCAAGACGACTCTGGTCGCGTCATGGCGTTCGGATGCGCCCAGGTTTGGTGTCGTCGACCTTTCGGCACGAGGGACATCCCGATGTTCTGGTTCACCTGAACTCAGTGGTAGCGGTTGAGAAAAAACTTCCGATTCCGCCCGCAGGGGGGTGGTTCTTGTCGGGGGCGGGTTGTACGTTACGAACATATGTTCGATACGGAGACACCCTTTCATCTTCTCCCAGTCGATGTTGTCCGGCCGGTTCGGGTTTCTGATCCGCTGATAGCCGACCTGGGCTGGCTGCCCCCGGGGGTGATGCTCTCTTCAGCCTTGGCCTCGGTGGACCGGTCCCGGATCTCGGGTCATGACCTGGTTTCTGTCTTGAAG
>JAICNB010000102.1 GCA_025928935.1 Acidimicrobiia bacterium | reverse complement strand
TCGATGTCGGCCGAGGAGGTAGAGCAGTCGATCGGACGACACAGCTCCGAGGTGGGCGGTGTGGTGGTGCATCGGGACGACCTGGTGGTGCTCGACCCCGGTGCGAATAGGCTGGGTCGATGATCGAAGAGATCGGCCGTCGCGCCCGTGAGGCCTCGTACGTTTTGCGCCAGTCGACCGGCTCGATGCGGGCCGCCGCCTTGAACCGCATGGCGGAGGGTCTGGAGTTTGCGGTGCCCGACTTGCTCGACGCCAATGAGGCCGACATGGGCCAAGCCGCCGGGGAAGGGATCACGGGTGCGCTGATCGACCGCCTTCGTCTGGACGAGAAGCGTGTCGCCGCCATGGCCAATGGTTTGCGCAACGTGGCGGCATTGCCCGATCCGGTCGGTCGGGAGACCGGCGGCTGGTCCCTCTACAACGGAGTGAGGCTCCATCGGGTCCGCGTGCCGCTCGGTGTGGTCGCCGTGATCTACGAGGCGCGGCCGAATGTGACTGCCGACGCGGCCGGGCTCTGTATCCGCTCCGGGAATGCGGTGATCCTTCGTGGCTCGTCCTATGCCCTGCGCTCAAACACCGAGATCTCGGCGGCGCTGCGTAGGGGGCTGGTCGAAGCGGGGCTGCCCGCCGACGGTGTCCAGCTGTTGGAGGACACCAGTCGCGATGGGGCCAAGGCTCTGATGCAGGCCACCGAGTGGATAGATCTTCTCGTCCCGCGGGGCGGTCCGGGCCTGATCGCGGCGATCCAGGCGGACGCCACCGTCCCCACGGTCATCGACGGGGCGGGGAACTGCCATGTCTACGTCGACAGAGCCGCCGATCTGCACAAGGCCCTCGACATCGTCATCAACGCCAAGGTCCAGCGACCCGGGGTCTGCAACTCCGCCGAGACATTGCTGGTCCACCAGGACGTGGCCGGCGAGTTCCTGATGAGTGCGGCCACGGCCCTCAGAGAGGAGGGCGTGGAGCTCCGGGGTGACGAGGCGTCCCGTGTCATCGTCCCCGACATCGGTGAGGCCGGGGAGGAGGACTGGTCTACCGAGTACCTGGACCTGATCATGGCCGTGCGTGTCGTGCCCGATCTGGAGACCGCCATCGACCATGTCAGGGCATACGGGACCGGTCACACCGAGGCGATCGTCACCGACGACCGGGTCGCCGCCGACCGGTTCGTCAGCGGGATCGACACCGCGGTCGTGGCGGTCAACGCCTCCACCAGGTTCACCGATGGCGAGGAGTTCGGATTCGGCGCTGAGATCGGCAACTCGACGCAGAAGCTGCACGTGCGCGGACCAATGGGTCTCGAGTCCCTCACTTCGGAGCGATACGTGCTCTATGGTGACGGGCAGGTTCGATGAGGGGGAACAAGATGGGCGGTGGCGTGGTTGTCGTTAGCGGATGGGGGGCTGTTAGAGTTTCACTCGTTCCCCACCCGGCAAAGTCCAGGTTTCACGCGTAATGAAGACAGCCTCACAGATCGTCGCCGAGTTCGGCACCCATGAGAGCGATACCGGCTCACCAGAAGTCCAGGTCGCCCTGCTCAGCGAGAGGATCAACCATCTCACCGAGCATCTCCGTGAGCACAAGCACGACCATCACAGTCGGCGTGGGCTCCTGATGATGGTCGGCAAGCGGCGTCGTCTCCTCGACTACCTCCGACGTGAGGACGTGGAGCGATATCGAAGCCTCATCGCCAAGTTGGGGCTGCGTCGCTGAAGAGACTTCGTGGCAAACGGTTGTTACCGTCTGCCGTGAGATGGCACCGGTTGGGCCGGTGCCGCGATACACCCACGAGCCTTGCCGGTTGTCAGTGGCGATGTCTCGGGCTCCCCTGAGACATGACTACTGCCAACGGGCGTGGCTCCCAATGACAAGGAGCACTCAGTGCCCGAAATCTCCGTAACGGGGACCATCGGCGGCAAAGAGTTCGTCCTGAGCACCGGCAAACTCGCCGGTCAGGCCGACGGAGCCGTGGTCGCCCGACTCGGCGGAACCGAGATGTTGGTTACCGCCACCGCGAACAAGACGATGCGAGAAGGCATCGACTTCTTCCCACTCACCGTCGACTTCGAAGAGCGGATGTACGCCGCGGGGAAGATCCCCGGCTCGTTCTTCCGTCGGGAGGGCCGTCCCTCGGAGCAGGCCATCCTGACCTGTCGTCTGATCGACCGCCCGCTGCGCCCTTCCTTCGCCGACGGCTTCCGTTGTGAGACCCAGGTGGTCGTCACCAGCCTCGCCGTCGACCAGGAGAACCCTTTCGATGTCGTGGCCCTGAATGGCGCCTCGGCAGCGCTGGCCGTCAGCACCATCCCCTTCGATGGCCCGATCGGCGGCGTCCGTGTCGCCCTCAAAAAGGGCGAGTGGATCCCCTTCCCGACCCATGAGGACCTCGAGCAGTCGGTGTTCGAGCTGACCGTCGCCGGTCGCCGCAACGCCGAGGGCGGGATCGACATCATGATGGTCGAGGCAGGCTCCACCCCCAACGGGCTGAGGCTGATCGCCGATGGCGATGCCCCCTCCGACGAGGACACGGTCGCACGCGGGCTCGATGAGTCGAAGCAGTACATCGCCGAGGCCATCGATCTCCAGAACGAGCTCGTGGGCAAGATCGAGAAGCCCGAGGCCGAGTGGCCGATCGCCCTCGATTACAGCGATGAGATCCACAGCAGGGTCAGAGAGCTCGCCGCCCCGCGGCTGGAGTCGGTGATCACCATCGCCGACAAGAAGGAGCGCAACCAGGCCCAGGACACCGCCGAGGAGGAGACCATGGCCGACCTCGGCCTCGCCGATGACGACGAGGAGGCGAAGGGCCAGGCCAAGCGGGCCTTCAAATCGGTCCTCAAGGACATGATGCGCCGGCGGGTGGTCGAAGACGGGGTCAGGCTCGATGGACGTGGCGCCACCGACCTCCGTCCCATCAGCGCAGAGGTCGGCGTCGTGGGCCGAACCCACGGCTCCGGGCTGTTCCAGAGAGGCGAGACCCAGGTCCTCAACCTGACCACTCTCGGGATGCTGAAGATGGAGCAGATGCTGGACACCCTCTCCCTCGAGGACTCCAAGCGCTATATGCACCACTACAACTTCCCACCGTTCTCGACGGGTGAGGCCGGGTTCATGCGTGGGCCCAAGCGACGTGAAATTGGTCACGGTGCTCTCGCCGAGAAGGCCGTGCTTCCGGTTATTCCCCTCGAGGACGACTTCCCCTATGCCCTCCGCCTCGTGTCCGAAGTCCTCTCGTCGAACGGGTCGACCTCCATGGCGTCGGTCTGCGCATCGTCGCTGTCACTGATGGACGCCGGTGTGCCGATCTCGGCCCCCGTCGCCGGAATCGCCATGGGTCTCATCTATCGGGACGGCAAGTACGTCACCCTCACCGACATCCTCGGTGCGGAGGACGCGCTGGGTGACATGGACTTCAAGGTGGCCGGGACCAGGGACGTGATCACCGCCCTGCAGCTCGACACCAAGATCGAGGGTCTGCCCTCGGAAGTCCTGGCAACGGCCCTCGGTCAGGCCCGGGACGCCCGTCTCTTCATTCTCGACAAGATGGCCGAGGCAATCTCGGAGCCCCGCGCCGAGATGAACGAGTTCGCCCCTCGCATCGAGTCGATCGAGATCCCCAAGGACAAGATCGGCGAGGTGATCGGCCCCAAGGGCGCCGTGATCCGCGAGCTCGAGGAGCTCACCGGTGCTGCCATCGAGATCGAAGAGACCGACGGCAAGGGCATCGTCCGCATCGCCTCCAATGATGGGTCCGCCCTCGCTTCCGCCAAGGAGAAGGTGATGCAGATCGCCTTCCCGCCCGAGGTGGAGCTTGGAGAGGAGTACGACGGCAAGGTCGTCAACATCACCAAGTTCGGCGCCTTCGTCAACATCCTCCCCGGACGCGACGGCCTGCTCCACATCTCCCGTCTCGACGGTTCGAAGCGTGTCGAGCGTGTCGAGGACTACTTGAAGGACGGCCAGGAGCTGAAGGTCAGGGTCCGCGAGATCGATCGGGGCAAGGTCAGCCTCGAGCTGGTCGAGGCCCTGGAAGGGGCAACCCTGCCCGGTCCCGAGGCACCACGGCAGGACGGCGGTGAGCGTCGGCGCGACGGTGGTGACCGAAATGGGGGCGACCGCGGCGGCCGGGGTCGCGATCGTGGCGATCGCGGTGGTCGTGACCGGGATCGTGATCGCAATCGTGACCGTGGCGGCAATCGCGATCAGGGCGAGACGCCCAAGACCGATGCGGGCTCGGAGCGGCGTCGGGCCGCTCAGAGCTTCGACGAGGTCTTCGAGGAGATCAGCGAAGGTTAGATCGCGTCAACTCGAGTCGGTGCAGAAGGACGGGCACGCCCGTCCTTCTTGCATCTGGTAACCGGCTTTCGGGGCCATAGACTCATCGATGACTTCTGGCAAGGGGGAGGCGGCATTGGCGGTCGAGACGCGTGGCATCGTGCAGATGCGTGGTGACACCTCGCCCGGAATCGAGGTGGAGGTCCTGGCCGATGGGGTGAGGATCAGCCTCCTTCACGACGACGAGCTGATTGGTGACTGGGATGTCGCCGACCTCGGCATCCAGTCCCTCCACGACGGATTCGCCATCAGGGCGGAAGGTGAGGAGTTCGTCCTGAAGACTGATGACGACGTGGCCCTCGCCCGCGAGATGGGCCTCGCGGCGGCATCACCTCGGTTGGCTCGCAAGCTGGCCGCAGAGCAGAACCCGGATCGGCCCATGCCCTCGGATCCTGAGCCGGTGAGGGTGAGATCCATACTGGGCGCAATCGGCTTCGCCCTCGCTGGTGTGATGACCGTCTCCGGTGGCGTTCTCCTCCGTTCGGACGCCAGCCTCACCCCGGACGACACCTCGATCGGCAGCGGGTTGGGGGCGTCGGGCAACTTCTGGTCGGCTTTCGTTCTCGGTGGGCTTCTCCTGGTCGGAGTGGCGGTGGTAATGGCGATGAAGAAGGTTTGGGCGCGGACTGCGGCCATCATCGTGGTGGCCGGACTGGTCATCCTCTTCGGACTGGCCGCCCAAGGTGCCACGCCCGACGCCGACCATCTGCTCGCCTACGGGTTCATCGCCGGGGGGGTGGTGGTCGCGATCGCAATCGTGTTCGCTGGCTCCTTCGGGGATCCTGACTAGGCGTGACCTGCCGGTAGCTTCCGGTCGGTGCCGGAGCTGCCCGACATCGTGGTGTACCTGGAGGCGCTGGAGCGCCGCGTCCTGGGCGAGGTGGTGCGAGGGGTGCGAATCGCCTCCCCGGCCGTCCTCCGCACCTACGACCCGCCTTACGACGCCCCCGTCGGCCGGAAGGTGGAGTCCCTGCAGCGGGTGGGGAAGCGCATCGTCTTCGGGTTCGAGGACGAGCTCTATCTGGTGATCCATCTGATGATCGCCGGTCGTCTCCGCTGGGGGACGCCCAAGAAGGCGATCCCGAAGAAGGTCGGGCTGGCCGCCATCGACTTCGACCCGGGGACTCTGGTCCTGACCGAGCAGGGCACCCACAAGCGGGCAGGGATCTGGCTGAGCCGCGGCTTCGAGGGGGTGACCTCGCTCGACCGGGGTGGGGTGGAGCCACTCGAGGCCGGCGTCGAGGAGTTCGGCGCGGCCTTGAAGAAGGAGAACCGGACGTTGAAACGAGCCCTGACCGACCCCCGTATCTTCTCCGGGATCGGCAACTCCTACTCAGATGAGATCCTGTGGACGGCACGGATGTCGCCGGTGAAGCGCACTTCGCAGCTCACCGACGACGAGGTCGCCGACCTCCAGAAGGCAGTGGTCGAGTCACTGACCGAGTGGACCGATCGACTTCGTGAGGAGGTGGGGGAGGCCTGGCCGACCAAGGTGACCGCATTTCGGGACGACATGGCGGTCCACGGCAAGTACGGGCAGCCCTGCCCGAGGTGTGGCTCCAAGGTGCAGCGCATCGTCCATGCCAACAACGAGACCAACTACTGCGCCACATGCCAGACCGAAGGCAAGCTCCTCGCCGACCGCTCGCTGTCCCGTCTCCTCAAGGATGATTGGCCCAAGACGATCGAGGAGCTGGAGGAGGGCTGACCGACTTTACACCGAACGTATGTTCGATAAGATGGGACGCCCGAGTGCGGAGCCTGTTTGGGCCCCAATGAAGTCATCACCCCAGAAGTAGTCAGAGCCATCCCCCTGCTCGATCTTGCTGATCGTGAGGAGGGGTATCTCCAGCTGCGGCCCGGGCATGTCACCGAGCTGCTCGGCATCCCCGGGACCGGGCTGACCCGTCTCGGGCTCAGGCTGCTGGCCGGGCCTTCACAGACCACTTCTGTTGTCGCCCTCGACACCAGAGGATGGATCTCGCCCGCTGCCGCATGGGAGACGGGCGTGGTCCCGGAGAGCCTGGTGATCGTCCGTTGTGACGACCCGGGCATCTGGCCCAAGGTCGCCGCCGCTTTGCTGGAGGGTGTCAACGCGCTCTATGCCGAGGTGCCGGCCGGGGCCAGGGAGCAGGACCTGCGTCGTCTCGCCGCCCTTGCCCGAGCGAGGAAGGCTGCGGTTGCGATGCGGCCCATGGGCAACAGAGGCCTTCCCGGCGGTGTGGCCCATCTTCGGCTAAGGGCCCTCGGCGTCACCTGGGAGGGGGCGGACAGGGGGCATGGTCGGTTGGGAAGGCGGCGGCTGATGCTGGAGGCATCGGGCAAGGGCGCCTCGGGGATGACGAGGCGATTCGAGGTGGAGGATGAAGGCACGGACGTTGTGCGTGTGGTTTCCGATGTGGTCGTTGGGGAGGCCAGACGCGCCGT
>JAICNB010000135.1 GCA_025928935.1 Acidimicrobiia bacterium | reverse complement strand
GGGGCGGGGTCGATGACCGGTCTCCCCGTGATCGAGACCAAGTCGAACGACATCTCCGCTTATATCCCCACCAACGTCATCTCGATCACCGACGGGCAGTGCTTCCTCGAGACCGACCTGTTCTACCAGGGGATCCGACCCGCCCTGAATGCTGGGACGTCGGTGTCCCGGGTCGGCGGCGCCGCACAGGTGGCGGCGATGAGGAAGATCGCCGGCCCCCTCCGCCTCAACCTGGCCCAGTTCCGAGAGTTGGCCGCCTTCGCCGAATTCGGCTCCGAGCTGGACGCCACCTCGTTGGCCCAGCTGGAGCGTGGTCGCCGGGTGGTCGAGGTCCTCAAGCAGCCGCAGTTCGCCCCGATCCCCGTGGAGGAGCAGGTCATTTCGATCTACGCCGTCACCGAGGGCCACATGGACGATGTCACCATCGGCGACGTGCGTCTTTTCGAAGACGAGCTGCGGGAGTTCTTCCGCAGCCGGCATCCCGGGTTGCTCGCCCAGATCAAGGACACGGGCAAGATGCCGGAGGGCGAAGACGTCGAGAGCGCCATCGCCGATTTCAAGGCCGCATTCAAGGGCTCAGGGGCCGAGGAGTAGGGGGGAGCGGGCATGGCCTCCGCCCAGCTCAGGGACACCCGGCGCCGGATCAGGAGCGTCGAGGCGATCAAGAAGATCACCCGCGCCATGGAGCTGATCGCCACCAGCAGGATCCCCAAGGCCCAGGGCAGGGTCAACGCCTCCAAGCCTTACACGGCCAAGCTGATCGAAGTCATCGAGAACGTCGGCGCCGCCGGGGCCGGGGCCAAGCACCGGCTCCTCGAGCAGCGGGAGATCAAGACCGTCGGCCTGCTCGTCGTCGGCTCTGACCGCGGTCTGGCCGGCTCTTACTCGTCGAACGTCATCAGGCTGGCCGAGAGTCGGATCCGCGAGTTGGACCGCGAGGGCAAAGACGTGGTCCTGTATGCGGTAGGCAAGAAGGCCCAGGCCTATTTTCGTTACCGGGGCTTTCGCATCGAGGGCTCCTATCTCGGGGTGACCGACACGCCTGGATACGGCGATGCGCGCGCCGTGGCCAGCTCGGCTGTCACCGCCTTCGCCACCGGGCGCATCGACTCGGTAGAGGTGTTCTTCACCCGTTACCAGTCGGCGATGACCCAGACCCCCACCCGGGTAGACCTCCTCCCCATAACGCCGCCGGAGCGCGCCGACCGGGAGGGACCGACCGCGACGTACGAGTTCGAGCCCTCGCCCGAGGAGATCCTCGACCGGCTGCTTCCCCGATACGTGGAGGCGACGGTGTTCAACGTCCTGCTCGAGGCCTCGGCCTCCGAGCACAGCGCCCGGCGCCGGGCGATGAAGGCGGCGACCGACAATGCCGAGGAGCTGATCCGGGTCCTCTCGGTGCAGGCCAACCGGGCCCGTCAGGCCGAGATCACCACCGCCATCACCGAGATCGTCGGCGGGGCCGAGGCTCTGGCCGAGAAGAGCACATGAAGATGTCACCCCTCCCCGGCTTCACGGGGAGAGACAGATCGAGAAACGGAGACAGCAATGAGTGACGCCACCAGCACCGGGCGGATCGTGAAGGTCGCCGGCCCTGTGGTCGACGTCGAGTTCCCGCCAGACGCGCTGCCAGAGATCCTCCACGCCATCACGATCGACTTCACGCTCGGTGACGACAAGCGCAGGGTTCTCGCCGAAGTCGCCCAGCATCTGGGCGGCAACAAGGTGCGGGCCATCGCCCTCGCCCCGACCGACGGCCTCACTCGCGGCGCCGAGGTTCTCAACACCGGCGAGCCCATCACCGTGCCTGTGGGCGACCAGACCCTGGGCCACATCTTCAATGTCTGGGGTGACTCCCTCGATGCCCCCGACGAGGACTTCTCCGACCCTCGCTGGCCCATCCATCGGACCCCGCCCGCCTTCGAGGACGTCGAGCCGCAGAAGACAGTCTTCGAGACCGGGATCAAGGTGCTCGACCTGATCAGCCCTTATCTCCAGGGCGGGAAGATCGGGCTGTTCGGAGGCGCTGGTGTCGGCAAGACCGTGCTCATCCAGGAGATGATCAACCGGGTCGCCACCCAGCATGGTGGTGTTTCGGTGTTCGCCGGCGTCGGCGAGCGGACCCGTGAGGGCAATGACCTCTACCTGGAGATGAAAGAGACCGGGGTCATCGACAAGGCGG
>JAICNB010000062.1 GCA_025928935.1 Acidimicrobiia bacterium | reverse complement strand
CGGCCTCGATCCGCCGATGACGGAGCAATTGATATCCGGCCGTGACCCCGACCACGGCGTATGCGAGGAGGCGGAACTCGACCCATGACGAGTCACCTGCCCAGGACCGGTACTCGGCGACGACGCCAAATGTGGTGGCTACCAGGGCACCGATCAACACCGCGGCGTGAAAGCGCGGTGTCATTACCGGCCGGTCGGTCGGTGCCATGACCGAGTATCGGCGTTGAGCGCCTTCGAGTTGACCGGGTCAACTCTCGGATCGACCTCCGCGGTAGGCCATGCAGTCGATCTCCACCGCTCCACCCAGGGCCAGATCGATCCCGCCGACCGTGATCCGGGCGGGAGGCGAGTCGCCGATCGCCGCGATGTAGGCCCGGTTCATCTCGTCGAAGTCAGCCATGTCCGACAGGTACACGTTCATCTTGACCACATCGTCGAGACCGAGGCCGACGGCCTCCAGGATGCGCTCGATGTTGCGGATGGTCTGGGCGGTCTGAGGCCCGACACCTCCCTCGGCCAATTCCGTCGTGTCGTCGATCGTCCCCAGACTCCCGGCCACGTGTACATATTCGCCGGCGACGACGGCGTGGCTGAAGGCGGGGACACGTGCCAGTCCCTCGACAACGATTCTTTCGATGGGGATCTTCTCCATGGGATGGGCCTCCTGATAAATAGTGTCCCCCGCGTGAGAGAAGGAACGTAGTGGGCGACCTGCCCACCGGATGGGGTGGCGGCCCGGTGGAGCCACCCGATCTGGACGAGGTGGCTCGGGCCGCAGCCCGCATCTCGGGGTTGGTTCTCCGCACTCCACTCATGCCCTTGCAGAGCTACGACGCCACGGCCGACATCTACCTCAAGCCCGAGGTGCTCCAGCCCGTGGGCTCGTTCAAGATCCGCGGGGTCGGGAACTGGGCCCTGAGTCTGACCGACGACCAATCAAGGCCCGGCATCGCCACCACGAGTGCAGGGAACACGGCGATTGCGCTGGGCTACATGGGGCGTCTGCTCGGAGTGCCGGCCAGATCACATGTCCCCGAGAGCCTGCACGAGTCCAAGCGGATGGCGATCGAGGCCTACGGGGTCGACCTGGTCGAGGTGACGATGACCGACCTGATGCGCTTCATGTTCGAGGAGGCATGGCGGGAAGAGCCCTTCACCTACCTCAATCCGTGGGGGGAGCCCCTGATGATCGCCGGCCACGGCACCATTGGCTCCGAGGTGCACGATGACCTTCCTGAATTGGATTCGGTGTTCATCCCGGTTGGGGGCGGCGCCCTTCTCAGCGGCGTGGCCTCCGTGCTCAAGACCCTGAAGCCTTCGGTGAAGGTGTTCGCTGTGCAGGCTGAGGTCAACTCGGCGCTCTCCGCTGCATTTGCCGCCGGAGGGGCGACGTGGATCGACTGGCACGAGACCATCGTCGAAGGAGCTTCTACCCCGATCATCACGGACGAGATGTACCCGATCCTGCGAAGGTTGGTCGACGAGATCGTGCTGGTCTCGGAGGACGAAGTGATGGGCGCGATGCGCCGGCTGGCGCTCGGCGACAAGCTCGTCACCGAGGGCGCCGGCGCAGCCGCGGTTGCGGCGGCTCTGGCGACACCGGTCGAGCAGAGAGGGCTGAGTGTCTGCATCGTCAGCGGGGGCAGCGTCGATCGGGACCTGTTCGTCGAAGTCGTGTCGGGGAGACCTGGATAGGCCCCATCGGTAGCCTTGATCAGGTGCGCCGGCGTCGATCGAGACTCGCCCTGGGCATGCTGCTCATGGCCACCGCCTGCACAGGCGGTGAGGAACCTGTCGTGTCCAGCCAGACCGGAACGACGGCCTCTTCCACGACCGAGGCTCTACCCACCGACGTGGCCGATCTTCCCGGGCGCCTCGTGATCCTCGACGAGGAGGGCAACGTCGTCGTAGTCGCTCCGGACGGGTCGAACCCGGTCCCGATCTCCGACGATGCCGGTGACACAGCCGGATACCGCCAGCCATCCTTCTCCCCGGTGTCGAGCACCGTGGTCTGGTCCGAGATCAGCGCGGACGGATCAGGGTTGGGGTGGAGCGATGACGAAGGTGTCCGCGAGTCCGTTCCGATGGCGTCTCCGCCGTTCTTCATGTTCTGGTCCCCGGACGGCAACGGGATCGGGGTGCTCCACAACTCACCGCTGGGGACCATCGACTTCGAGCTCGTCGATGTCGGCGATGTCAGTTCCGAAGTGGTGGCCCAGGGCTCTCCGTTCTACTTCTCCTGGAGCCCGGACAGCAGTCAGGTCGTAGCCCACGTTCAAGGGGACCTATTGGGGACCATCGACCTCGCGGGCGAGGGATCGGACCTCGGGGCAACGGCATCCGGGTATCAGGCCCCACATTGGATTCCGGATGGGATCCTGCACCTGTCCGACGAGGGTCTCGAGTTGAGACAGCCCGCAGGGGAGGGGCGAATCCTGGCGACGGTTCCGGGACCTGTCTCCTTCGTCGCCAATCGCCAGGGGACTCTTGTCGCCGTGCAGTCGTTCGTCGATGAGGAGGAGGCGGCACCGGGTGTCGATGTGGCTCTGTCCGAGACGCCTGCGATCCCGGGCAACGAGGTAGTGGTCCTCGACGTGGCGAACGGGGAGATGACCGAGGTCTTGGACACACCCTCGCTGGGTCTCTTCTGGTCCCCGAACGGGGACTCTCTTCTGATCCTGGCTCCTGCCGAGGGTGCGGCCGAGGTGGAGGTGCTGTTGTGGGAGGACAGCGGGATCACCGAGATGTCTCGCATCTCCCCGCACCCGTCATTGGTGGCCGATGTGCTCCGGTTCTTCGATCAGTACGGCCAGTCGCTTCAGTTGTGGTCGCCCGACTCGGCTGCATTCGCCTTGCCCGGGGCCATCGACGAGGAGCCCGGGATCTGGGTCCACCTCGTCGAGGGTGGGGATCCAGTCAACGTGGCCGACGGCTCATGGGTCTCCTGGTCGGGTGCCGATTCCTGAGCCAACGGTCGCCCGGTCTTGAGATGACGACCACCCGAATCGGCCCACGACTGGCCTAACCGCCCTCACAGCCGAGCCCTGCTCCGGTCATGGGCAGGCAATGGGTGCGGACAAGCGCGCCGCCTGGGCGTGATAGCTTCCGCCGGCCGCGACATCTTGTCGCGCGAGAGAGGTGGCGTCGGCGATGGGTGTGTTCAGGGTTTGACTGACTTCGATCCGGTCCCTTCGATGGAGTGGTCGAAGAAGGCGGCGGTGACCGTGGCCACCCGACCCCTCGAAGGAGCGGTTCTCGGCATGATGGCCGCCCGGGCGGGGCCCTGCCCGAGACGGCCGGGTTCGACCACGATGCTCTGCGGGGCGCGGGGTTCGAGGGCAAGGTCGGCCAGACGCTGACGCTGCCACGGCCGCCGGTCAGCCTGATGGTGATGGAGCCCGGTGCCTACGAGTTCGGGGACTACTGGAAGCTGGGCCCGCCCATGCTGCTTCTCTTCATGGTCGCCGCCGTCTTCCTGGTCCCGGTGTTCTGGCCGTTCTGATCATGCTCGGGCCGTCGCAGGCTCCCTCTGCGGTGATTGCTTCCACGCCGGAACGTATAGAGGCGCGGCCGCGGCGAGGATCACGGCGCCCACGTACATGGCCGCGCTCAGGGATGTGGCGTCGGCCAGAGCGGTCAGCACGACCAGGCCGAGGGCGCCTGCCGAGAGCCCTGCCATCGAGTTGAGGGACGACACCGTGGCCCGCAGCGAGCCGTCCACCTGACGATGGAGCAGGGTCAGATGAGCCGGGTTGGAGGCGCCGTGAAACAAGTATGCGAAGAGGTAGGCGGCGATCACTCCGGGCACCCCGGTCGCCATCCCAATCCCTACCACTGCCAGCCCCTGGAGGATTCGGAGCATGCCCGCAGCCGGGGCGAGCCCGATGCGGCGACCCAGCCATGGCACCGTGGCCGCGCCCGCAGCCGACACCAGCCAGGCGGCTGAGGCGGCCGGGCCGGTGATGACGGCGGCCCGGTCGGTGTCGCTGAGCACCTCGGCCAGCCGAAGAGGGGTGAAACTCTCGAACGTCGCCATCCCGAACCCCCAGAAGAGCTCGACGGCGACCAGGGCGAGGAGGACCCTGTTGTCACGGAGGAGGCGGAGCCCGCCACCGATAGCGGCAGGCGTCTCCCGGGCGGCATTCACCGCCGCATTCCACCCTCTCTCCTGTCGGACGTCGGACATCAGCAGGAGGAGCCCGATCAAGCTGGTTACCTGGAGACCGAGCGACACCATCACCGGGAACGCGAGGGGCTCGACGCCGGCCAAGGGTTCCCAAGCCACCAGGAGCCCGCTGAGCAGTGCGCCGGCGGCTATGGCGATGCCGAGGACCACGCCGGCGCCACTCAAACCCCGGTGGATCGAGGCATCCGGGTCGGCGGCGTGGGTGGCGTCGACAAACCAGGCCTCTAGCGGACCGCTGTCGAGGGCCCGAAAGACGCCCTGAAGGGTGAAGGCTGCGAAGAACGCCCCGAACGTGTCAGCGAGCAGGTAGATCGAGACCGAGCTCATGCCGACCAGGCTCGATGCGATCAGCACCCGCTTCCGGCCCAGTGAGTCGGCCAGGCCGCCGGTGGGGAGCTCGAGTAAGAGGACGACCAAGCCCTGGGCCGCCGCGGCAAGCCCGATCTCGCTCAGTGACAGCCCTCGTTCCAGCGGGAGCAGCATGAACACCGGGATGAGCAGACCGGTGGGGAGCCAACGCAGGGCGACCAGCGCCAGATAGCGACGACGAACCTGCTCGACGGTCAATGCGCCGGTCATTTCCGCTCGTCCGGCTGGGGGAAGGCAAACGTGTAGAGGACGACCCGGGCCGGATCGGGCCCGGGATCCATGGCGCGATAGCGCTCGATGACGTCGAAGAGCTCCTTGCCCAGCTTCGAGAGCTGGGCCGCGGAGAGCTCGAGGATGTAGTCGGAAGACCCGCCGGCATCACGCCACCCCGTCGGCCAGTCCCACTCGGAGGCAAACCACTCCTCGGCGAACATCTGGAAACGGCGCAGGGACTCGCCATGTAGCCAATCCGCGGCCGCGATCCCGTCGGGGTCGTCCTCGAGGTCACTGGCGAACCAGGAGTGCATCTCGTGACTGGCCCGCCACCATCGTTCCCGTCCCTTGCCCTCCCCGGTCTCCTCGACCAGGCGGACCGAGGCCAGCTTGCGGAGGTGATAGCTGGTCGCCCCAGTGTTCGTCGCCAGGGCCTCGGCCAGGGTGGTCGCCGTGGCCGGGCCGTTGCTGCGAAGCTCGCCGAGCAGACGGCTGCGTAGCGGATGCGCCAGAATCTTCACCGCATCCACCCCTAGTCGTGGGTATGTCGGTGTCGTCATGTCTGCACAATAACTGTGCATAGAAATTGTGCAAGACGCCGTCAGCCGACGGACAACACCAGATCGAAAGCGTCGTTTGGCATGACGTGGGTGAAATACCAGTCTTCGGCCTCGAACCAGCGCCGGGCCCAATCATCGAAGTAGCCCTCGCCTTCCCGTGCCACCCATCGTTGCCGACGCAGCACGGGTGGGGTCTCGTAGAGGACCCGGAGTTCCATCAGATCGGCCAGTTCCGGCCGTGCGCTGTACACACCTTCGAGTATCACCACTGGTGCTGGAGCGCACACCCTGGGTTGCGTGGCGAGACGCCCGTCGTTGGTGCCCCAGTCGTAAGGGTGCCAGGTGACCGTCCGGCCGGCCTTCAACATCTCGAGCAGCGGACGCTGTCTCCTCCAGTCGATGCAGTGGTCGGCCTTCTCCGCAGCGCTCATCGCGTCCCATTGCGCCGGGGTCCCGCCGGCGTAGAAGTCGTCACCATGTATCACGACCGCCCCTACCTGCCGTGCGACCTCAGCTGCCAGGGTCGACTTGCCGGCCGCGCTGTGGCCGTCGATGGCCACGAGCAAGCGGTCCTGTTGATCCAGGTCCCGCAGGGCTCGGGTCAGAGCCGCCGCCGGGACCATCTAGCTCAGGGCGACGATGGCGTCGATCTCGACCAGGTACTCGGGTGCTGCCAGGGAAGCCACCACGAGCAACGTGTTGGCCGGGGGCGGGGTGGGGAAGAACTCCTTGCGAACCTCGGCCACAGGGCCTCGGTCTTCGAGTCGGGTGAGATACAGGGTGGTCCGGGCGACATCCTCCATCCGCCCTCCTGCCTCCTCCACCACTCGTCTCAGATTGCTCAGAACCTGACGTGCCTGGGCGGCGGCATCGGTCCCGCCAACCAGGTTGCCCTCCTCGTCGAGTGCCACCTGACCGGCGACGAAGAGCAGTCGGCCCGATGTGACGATCGCATGTGAGTAGTGGCCTGCCGGTGCCGCTACACCCGAGACCTCGATTGCCTGCCGTGTCGATTGTGTGTCCATCCGGCCAACTTATCAGGCCATGGGTTGACGGCTGTCTGGAGTTGCGATAGGGTAAATCAATCAACTGGTTGATAAAAGGAACAGTTGAATAATGATCATCGATCCAGGGGCTGACGATCGGCTCGACCGGGCGTTCGCCGCCCTGGCGGATCCGGTGCGACGCAGGATCATCGCCAGGCTCAGCCGAGGGCCGGCCACGGTCAACGAGCTGGCAGAGCCGTTCGAGATCACCAAGCAGGCGGTCTCGAAGCACATCCAGGTCCTGGGGCAGGCAGGCCTGGTCACGAGGAGCCGTGATGCGCAGAGGCGCCCGGTCCATCTCGACCCGGCCCAACTGGAGGCGATGACCGCCTGGATCGATCGGTATCGACTGACGACCGAAGGGCAGTACCGGCGTCTCGACGCCCTGCTCGAGGAGAAGAAGGAGAAAAAGAAGTGACCAACCCACTACATGTCGACGCTCCCGAAGGGACACCGTTCATCAATTGGGAGCGTGAGTTCGACGCCCCGGCCGAGGCCGTGTTCCGTGCTCACCAGGACCCGGAGCTCATCAAGCAATGGGTGGGCCCCGGCGAATATGTCACGGACATCGAGGTCTACGACTTCAGGACCGGGGGCCGTTGGCGCTACGTCCAGCGCAACGACGCCGGCGAGGAGTATGCCTTCAACGGTGTGTTCCACGTCGTTCGTGACAACGAGTTGGCCATCCAGACCTTCGAGTATGAGGGATTCCCGGATGTGGTGAGCATCGAGAGCCTCGCTTTCGAGGATCTGGGAGGTGGGCGCAGTCGTGTCCGCGGCCATTCCACCTATCCCTCGATCGAGTCGAGAGACGGCATGGTTTCGAGCGGGATGGAGAGCGGGATGTCCGAGGGTTACCAGCGTCTCGAAGAGGTCCTGGCGACACTCGGCTGATCGGGAGAGACACGATGGACTGGACACTCGAAGTTGTGTTGCTACCGGTCAGTGACATCGATCGGGCGGTGAGCTTCTACAGGGACCAGGTCGGGTTCGATCTGGACCACGACACCAAGACGCCTGAGATGCACATCGTCCAGTTGACTCCGCCTGGGTCGGGCTGCTCGATCGTCATCGGGGACCTGCCCGCGCAGCAGGAGATGGCGCCCGGCTCGATGCGTGGGCTCCAGCTAGTGGTGGCTGACGCCGAGGCAGCCCGGAAAGAGTTGATCGATCGTGGGGTCGATGTGAGTGAGATCACCGTCTTCGACGAGCGCGATGGCGGGACGATCTTCGGTTTCAGCGACCCCGACGGGAACACTTGGGCGGTTCAGCAGATCAAGGCACGTGCCGACAAGCCGCTTATCCCCAAGGAGGCGAGGATCGAGTACCTGGGCGGCCAGACCGTCTGACCAGCCCCCCTGTCCAAGCGCAAGAGTGGAGCTGGCCCGGAGGGCGGGAGGGGGAAGACCGGACGAGGAACCCCGAATTCTCCATTCGACGTAAGCTCGTCGCATGGCACTCGACTTGTTCCTTCAGATGGCGGACCCATGGAACTGGGGGCGTGGCGTTGCTGTCCGGTGGCTGATCGTCTTCTTCTTCCTGGCCGTCCTCGCCTTGCTGGCGGTCGGGGTCGCCCTCCTCTGGCGGCGGGGAGCCCCCGGCACGGGATCGAATGACCGAGGCGACGACGCACTTGAAGCCCTCCGGCTCCGTTACGCCCGCGGCGAGATGACCCGGGAGGAGTTCCTCCAGTCCAACGAGGACCTGGGTGGGTCGGCCCAACCACCCATTCCTCCACCACCTGAGGGCCAGACCACACCCGACTGAATAGCTTCGACACGCATGAGCAGAGGCTGGCTCGCGGCCACGGCGGAGCTCTCGAGGCATTTAGCTTGGAAGGCCGTCCTTGAGAAGCCGCCCGCTCACCGGATCTTGGAGAGGAAGTCGAGTACCCGACCGGTCATCAGGTCGGCGGCCTCGCGTCGGTATGAGGGCAGCGACGAGTCGGCGAACAGATGAGCGTCGCCCGGGTAGAGGAAAAGCTCTGCCTGCGCGGTCGATTCGACCAGAGCCCGGGCCGCATCGAGGTCGCCTTCCTCGACGAAGCTCGGATCGGCATCCATCCCGTGAATCTGCACCGGCACATCGTCCGGCCACCGGGCGCCGAACTCCTCGATCGGGACACAGGCGTCGAACAGCAGCGCCCCCCGGGCACCGGTCCTGGTCTGGGCCAGTTTCTGCGCAGGCATTACCCCCATCGAGAAGCCGGCGTAGACCAGGTCCACTGCCAGGTCCTCTGCCTCGGCGACGGCTCGGTCGATGATGTTGCCGAATCCGATAGCTCTTGCGTGGTCCATGCCCGCCTCGAGGGACGGGAATGTTTGGCCATCGAACAGGTCTGGGGTGTGCACGACATGGCCGGCGGCGCTCAGCCCCTCGGCGAAGGTCGATATGCCGGGCGTGAGTCCCTGAACGTGGTGAAACAAGATGATCTGGGCCATGTTTGTCCTTTGCGTCGTCAATGATCCAGAATACTGGAACAATCGGGAACGTTAGTCTGTGAAGGGATGTCCATCAATTCCACCGTGCCGGACTACGACATCGCCGACACGATGCAGCTCGATGCGCCGTCCCAGGTGCGGGCCATCGCCAACCAACTCAGGACGACGGTTCTGGGTTTGCTCCATGAGCGTGCGGCAACCGTCACCGAACTGGCGCGTGCAATGGGGCGGCCAAAGAGCACGATCGCATATCACGTCAATGTCCTCCTCGAGGCCGGGTTGGTCCGCGTGGTGCGCACCAAGCGGGTCCGGGCAATCGAGGAGCGCTACTTCGGCCGCACCGCTCGCATGTTCTACGTAGGTGTCGGTGAGAGCCCCGACGCCGAGGCGATGCCGCTCGACTTCAACGACTTCGAGGTCGCGTTCAGAGAGTCGGAAGCCGCATTCCAGGCACATCGGCTCTGGTCCTTCATCCGGCACGCCCGGATCTCCCCCGAGAGCGTTTCCGAGTTCTGGGCTCAGGCCATGGCCCTGGTGCAGGATTTCGACACGCTTCCTCGTTCCGGGGACACCGCCTACGGATTCGTCGTAGGCGTTTACCCGATCCCCGGTTATCCGATGTTGCCCGAGCCGGAGGATTGAGCGGAACAGCGCTTCCGCTCCGAGTCTTCACATACCTAGCAGTTCAATGTATAGTGCTGTCAGGTACAGAGGTCGGATATGCAGATCGACAAGGACTTGGTGGCGGCATCGGCGACTCCACTCGTGCTCGCAATCCTCGATGAGGACGAGAGCTACGGCTACGCCATCCTCAAACGGATCCGCGAGCTGTCGGGAGGTGAGATCGAATGGACCGATGGAATGCTCTATCCGCTCCTCCATCGGCTGCACCGATTCGGGTTTGTCACCGCCGGCTGGCGAACCTCGCCAGAGGGCCGTCGTCGCAAGTACTACGCCATTACCGAGGAAGGGCGTGTGGCGCTAGCCGACCAACGCCGCCAGTGGGTGACAGTGACCACGGCTCTCGATGACCTATGGCACCACTCTCAGGCCAGGCCCGCAGCCGAAGGGGCGTCGTGATGGGGTCCCTCGAGCCGAGCATCGCCGAGTGGCGAGCCCATGTGAGCCAGGCCACCGGGGTCAACGGTCATGACGTGGAAGAGCTGGAGACCCATCTTCGGGAACAGATCGCAGACCTGGGAGCGGCGGGTCTGAGTGAGGATGAAGCCTTCCTGGTCGCGGTGAAACGGCTCGGTGACGTGGACGAGATGTCTCGGGAGTTCGCCGTGGAGCACAGTGGGAGGCTTTGGCGGCAGTTCACGGTTGCCCCGGAATCCGGGGCTCGTGGCACATCGGCTGGCTTGCTGCGAGCACTCGGGCTGGCCGTGCTCGCCGCCATTGCCATCCAGGTCCCCCGGCTGGTCGGGATGGACCCAGCAGCCCTCGAGACCTTCTACGCGCGGAACGCGAGTCTGTTGGTTCTTCCGTTCCTCGCCTGGTACTACGTCCGGGAGAAACGGCTGACCGGCGCTCAGATCATGCTGACCGCAGCGCCCTTCCTGGTGGCCGGCCTGGTGGTGAATCTCTACCCCTGGACCGCGGGCTCAGCATCGGAGCTGGTCGTGAACCTCCATGTTCCGGTGGCCCTCTGGTTTGCGGTGGGTTACACGTATGTCGGCGGAGCGTGGCGATCCCACGAGCGGCGCATGGACTTCGTCCGGTTCACCGGGGAATGGTTCATCTACTACGTGCTGATCGCCTTGGGCGGAGCGGTATTGCTGTTGTTGACCTCGTTCCTCCTCGAGCCGGCGGGGCCAGAGACGGTGGAGGCCGTCCTCGGGTGGATCCTGCCGTCCGGTGCAGCGGGCGCGGTCATCGTCGCCGCGTGGCTGGTGGAAGGGAAGAAGAGCGTGGTCGAGAACATGGCCCCTGTCCTCACGTCGATCTTCACGCCACTGTTCGCCGTGATGCTCGCCGCCTCGTCGGTGTTGTACCTGGTGTCGGATCTGGCCAGCGACTTCAACAGGGAAGCGATCCTCGTCCTCGACGTGTTGTTGGTCGTGGTGCTCGGCCTCGTCGTCTACGACATGTCGGCCCGGGAGGAGACTGACCCCCCGGGCCTCATGGACCGAATCCAACTGGTCGCCGTGGTGAGCGCGCTCTTGCTCGATCTCATCGTCCTCTCATCGATGATCGCCCGGATCGGGGAGTTCGGCTTCACCCCGAACCGGGTGGCGGCGCTGGGTCTCAACCTCGTCCTCCTGGTGAACCTGGTCCGGGCGGGTTGGCTTTCGGTGCGCTTCGTCTCCAACAAGACGTCGTTCCACTACCTGGAACGATGGCAGACCGCGTATCTCCCGGCGTACGGGCTGTGGAGTGCGGCGGTGGTCCTGTTCCTCCCGCTTGTCTTCGAATTCGCCTGAGCCTCGGCGGTCGAGCGGGTCCGGCCCTAAGACGGGATGGCAGGGGATTCGACGATCGTCGTGGTCCTTCTGCTAGGACGAAGAGCGAGGATTGCCGCTCCGACGCCGAACAGGACGACCAGGAAGCCGATCCAGCCACCCACGACCGGGATCGAGGTGAGAGCCACCACGACGATCAGACCGATGATCAGCGCCCACCAGCGGCGTGCGGTCGAGTCCAGCGACATCGCCGTGCTCCCAAGGGCCATACCAACCCAAGCCGGTGCACCGAAGACGCCGGCAAGGAAGAAGAGGAAGGACAGCACCGCCACGGTCACCATGGCGGTGAAGATGATCGCTCCGACCAGGTCGTCGAGACCCACGAGGCCCACTCCGAAGGCCAGCAGGATCGCCACCAGGATCACGAGGAGGACTAGAGCGACGAATGCGATCACCGCAGCGATCCCTATGCCCAAGGAGGCCAGGGGCCTCTGTTTGAGCATCAGAGTGGGTTCCTCGACGTACCTGGGAGCTATCCAGAGGAAGAGAGCGGCGACCAACAGGAGGCTAATGAACCGCTGTATGGCGTCCAGTATCCGATCGGCGGCGGTGGGAGCCTCCGCCTCGCGGATCGTGACGTTTTCGGTACCGGTGACCGTCCCTTGCCTGTCGTAGGCGCCGGTGGCTCCGAGCACGTCACCGCCCACCGTCCCGTTCATGGTCATCCGACCACTCCCGAATAAGAGGTCCTCGCCGACCTCACCCGAATCAGAGATGCTGGTTGTCCCCGAGGCGATGAAAAGGTCCTCTCCGATGGACCCACTCACCGATGCCTGGCCGGCCGCCACTCTCGCGTCACCTGCGACCTCGCCCGAGATGTCTACGGTGCCGGCAGAGGCCATGACGTCGCCGCCCACCTGACCCGAGATGGTCACCTGACCCGCGCCGACGATCAGGTCACCGTCCACTGTGCCCTCGATGAGGACCCGCCCTCCCGATGCGTACAGGTCGCCATCGACCGTCTCGTCGGCGGAAATGGTGATTTGCCCTCCCGCCTGTATCTTGCCCCCGAGCTGGGTCTCCTGTGCCACTGCGACCGAAGCTCCGGTGACTACGAAGAGTGTGACCAGACCCAGCCATCTGAGGCGTCCCCTGCGGCGGTCGGCGTGGGCCATCGGATCGCCCTACCCGGCGAATGCCCGTGATAAACAAGCGGAAGTCGTCAAGTCGCCGCCCGGTAGCGGGCTGCGGATAATGCTCGACGGTGTTCGTCTTCCCGCACGGGACTGCCCTCGGCGGACTTGTGAGGCAGGCCCATTCAGGATCAGATCTGCACCATCAGCTGGCGAGGATCGTCTGGTGGCGAACTTCAAGACTCTTCTGTCTGGGCCATGAGGTCGACCAGTTTGCGGACCGTGTTGGCACTGCGGATGGTCATCGATCGATACAGCGCGTCGCTGGTCAGCTTCGTCATCCCGCTGCGGGTGAGCACGTCCCGGTCGACCCGCCAGATGATCGCGCCTGGCACGTACTTGACGTCGTCGATGTCCTCCTTGATGGCCAGGCCATCGAGGACAGCCGGATCGTCGACCTCCTTCCAGAGGAACATGACGTAGCACCTCATCGTGGAGTCGTCCCTCCATGAAGGTGGTATGGCCTTCGCCGTTTTCCTCATGACCTCGATGTCCCTCACGAGGACCGGGACGGGAAAGCCGAATTCGTGGGCGATGGTCTCCTCGAGGAGGGTGGTCAATCGGGCCGGTCGGCGACGGTTGTCGGCGAAAATCACGTTCCCCGAGTTGATGTAGGTGCGGACTCGGGTCAGACCGTGCCCCTCGAAAGCGGTCTTGAGACGACTCATCTCGACCTTGTTCTTGCCCCCGACATTGACACCGCGGAGCAAGGCCAGATAGATCATGGGACGTTCCCTTGTCGGACCGGACCGCCGAACCGTCGTCGCCGTCCCCCGTCAACCAGCCATGCCTCTGACAAGGGCTGCTCGAACCTCTCGTCATCGGCTTCGCCCTCACTCCTTAACATGAAACGCCAGAGAGGCCCGCAGCGACTGGTCTGAACCAATGGAGTCAGGCATGCATTCGTCGCCTTCGGCAGATCCGTCGAGTTGGAGCCTTGAACCGCTCAAGGGGGAGTAGCCATGACCGACCATGCGGTCATCATCGCAGGGGGAGGCCCGACCGGGCTGATGCTGGGGGGCGAGCTGGCGTTGGCGGGGATCGACGTTGTCATCGTCGAGCCACGCACCAGTCAGGATTTGGACGGATCGCGGGCAGGGGGCTTCCACTCCCGAACGATCGAGTTGCTCGATCAGCGTGGTATCGCCGAGCGATTTCTCTCGGAGGGCCAACAACATCCATTCGTGGGCTACGCCGGGACCTTCCTGGACATCAGCGATTTCCCCACCCGTCACAACTACATCCTGGGGTTGTGGCAGAGCCATATAGAGCGCATCCTGGCCGACTGGGTGCTCGGCGACCTCGGGGTCCCGATCCTTCGCGGACGCGAGGTGGTGGCCTTCGCCCAGGACGACGCCGGGGTCGATGTCGAACTGTCCGATGACACCTCGCTTCGGGCCGAGTACCTCGTCGGATGCGACGGAGGGCGCAGCCTGGTCCGCAAGACAGCCGGCATCGACTTCCCGGGGTGGGACCCGACGACCAGCCATCTGATCGCCGAGGTAGAGATGGACGAGGAGCCGGAGATCGGCATGCGCCCCGAGGGTGGTGGCATCGGTCCGGTCAACCCGGCCGAGGGCGGAGGGCCATACCGCGTCGTGCTGATGGAGCAGCGCGTCGAAAGGTCGAACGAGGTCAACCTCCGGGATCTCAGCGAGGCACTCATCGCCTCCTACGGAACGGACTACGGGGTGCACAGCCCCATCTGGATCTCCAGGTTCACAGACATGACCCGGCAGGCCGCGTCCTACCGGGTGGGACGGGTGCTGCTGGCGGGCGACGCCGCACACGTACATGGCCCGCAAGGGGGACAGGGCCTGAACACGGGCGTGCAGGACGCAATGAACCTGGGATGGAAGCTGGCCCAAGTGATCAACGAGGCCTCGCCCCAGAGCCTCCTCGACACCTACCACGCCGAGCGTCATCCGGTCGGTGCCCGGGTCCTGGAGAACACCATGGCACAGGTCGCGCTTGCCCGTATCAACGAGCGCAGCCAGGCCCTCCGCCAGACCGTCCTCGATCTCTTGAGCATGGATGAACCGCGTCGTCGTATCGCCGGGATGATCTCCGGTCTGGACATTCACTACGACCTGGGAGAGGGGCACCCGCTGCTCGGGCGACGCATGCCCGACCTCGACCTTCAGACCGCGGACGGGCCCAACCGCGTTTACGCACTAATGCACGACGCTCGGCCGATGCTCCTCGACCTCGGCGAGTCTGGCGGGGTCGACCTCTCTCCATGGGCGGATCGAGTCCGGCTGGTCGACGCCAGCCACGATGGCGCGTGGGAGCTCCCGATCCTGGGCGAGGTCACTGCGCCGTCGGGGGTGTTGATCCGACCCGATGGCTATGTGGCCTGGGCAGGAGAGCTCAGTGACCCGAACCTGCCTCGGGCACTAGATACCTGGTTCGGAGCGGCGTCCGGCCTGTCTCGACAGTCGCGTGAGGGACTACCCGGCAAGCCACCGGGTAGACCCTCACGGGATCGCTGAATCAGGCGACGCAGTCGGGATCGGCTTGGAACACCCCGGTGGGCAGCCCGGTCTGGGTATGCGCCTGGTGTATGGCGCCCACCATGATCAGGTCGAACCCCTGCGAGTGCTCGCTGGCAACCAGATTGATGTGACAGTGCGGCCCGGGGGCGCTGTTTCCACCATTGCGGCCCAGAGCGTTGGCGACGCCGGTGGGCTGTGTCTCGGCCATGGCAGGGATCGCCAGGCCCAATAGGAGAACCACCGACAGGATCAGCATGAGGATACGACGCATCCTTCAACTCCTTTCACTTCCCCTCAGAGACCAGTACGCACCAGGCGTCTCGGCGGTTCTCGAACCGTGCCATGACTTCAGATCGAAGCCGGTGGGTCGGTCCTGGTGATGGTGAGCCTCGACTCCCATTGTCTCGAAGGGGTGAGGAGGAGGATCAGCCCTGTGAGTGCGACAGGGAAGACGACGGTGGCCGGGAGAATGGTTCCGATGGGAACGAAAAGCACCCCTATGACGATGAGCACCCAGCCACGCAGACGCATCTCTGCTCGGCGGAGGGTCCATCCGACCATGCCGACTGCCACCATCACCAGCAGGGCCCAGGCCAGAAGCACCAAGCCGCTGACGCCGGCGGCGACCTCGGCCGGTGGGCCGGCAGCTCGCCAGACGCAGACGTAGACCCAGGCGACAGCGCCGAGGGTGGCGCTGATTGCGCCAACGGTTGCCACGCGTTTCGCCGTGCGGTCGGCGCGACCGAGGTGGATGGCGACCGCCCATAGTGCGAAGCCAACGGCGGTCATGATGCCTGCGATCGCCCACATGGTGTTGGCTCGATCCCATTCGTCCCCGGCGTCGAGCAGAATTTGGAGCCTTTGCTCTTCGTTGAGTGATTGGTCGAAGAAGTCTTGAACGACGGGTTCGTTGCCGAGGATGACGAAGACGACGGTGGCGGTCATGGCAAGGCCTGCCAGGCGTGAGAGGACTTGATGCGGCGTCGTGTCGGCAGCGTGTGCCGTCTCCTGGGTGGTCATGACTCGTTGAATGCGATCGTGATGTCGCCGCGTGTCGGGTGCGGGGTGCGGGCACGGCATCCGGTCGCGGTTACTGGTCTGGCCGGGATCGATGCGGTGACAATCGTGTCGATGAACAGTCTGCACCTCCAAGACGCCAACGCCTCGACGGTAAGAGGTGTCGCCCTGTTTGTCGTCGCCGTCGTTGGCGATTTCATGTCACTCTCGAGAGGGATCTTCCGCCCTCCGCGATCGCTAGGAAGGGGGATAGGAACTGGAGTAACGACGTCGTAGCGTGGGTTTCGATGCGGGACGAACTGGCGAGTTTTGCCCGTCGCCATGGCGATGAGGCTCTGGCGGTCATGATCACCGCGCTGGCCTTGACCGAGATCCTTCGCTTCGACGAATCGGTGGGAAGCCGGGTGGCCGCCGTCGCTGGTGTTGTGATCCTTGGGACGGTTGCAGCTCGTAGGAACCGGCTGCCGATCACGTTTCTCGTCTTGATGGTCGTTGCCACGGTTGAAGAGTTGGCGCTGCCAGGGCTATTTCCCACCGTTCGGGCGCTCGGGTTGTTCTTGCTGCTGGCTCTCTATAACGCCGGTGCGCACATCAGCGGCCGCCGCACACTGCTTGCGGGGGGCATCGTTGGCGTCCTGTTTCTCGCCTACCTGGCTACCGAATATCCGGAGAGGCTCGAGGCAGAGGCGATCGTGTTCTATGTCCTCGTACTCGCCGCTCCGTGGTCTGTGGGTAGAGCGGTCCGGGGCTGGCGCATGAGCGACAGCCGCCTGAAGCAGCAGGAGGCCAAGACCGAGACGGTGATTGCCGAGGAGCGGGCCCGGATCGCGCGGGAACTCCACGATGTGATTGCACATTCGATAAGCGTCATCGTTCTCCAGGCGCGTGGTGGGCGGCGACTCATCGAGGCTGAACCCGCAGATGCTCGTAAGGCGTTCGAGATCATCGAACAGACCGGGCAACAGGCTCTCGAGGAGATGCGCCGCCTGCTCGGCATGTTGCGCATACGCGACGAGAAGCCTGCCCTCGCACCACAGCCGACCCTCAAGGAGCTCGACGCGCTGGTCGAGCAGGTGAAGTCGGCCGGGCTACCGGTCGAAGTGGTGCTGGAAGGCGAACCCCGGGAATTGCCGGCGAGTGTCGACCTCTCCGCCTACCGGATCGTGCAGGAGGCGCTGACAAACGTCCTCAGACACGCCGGTCCCGCCCGCGCCCGCGTGGTTGTCCGATACGGCGCAAACGACCTCGAACTCGAGATCGGAGACGACGGCCCCGGCACCGGCGATGATTCTGGGCCCGGATACGGCCTGATAGGAATGCGCGAACGCGTCTCCGTGTACGGCGGCGAACTGCAGACCGAGCGGCGCCCCCAAGGTGGCTTCACGCTCCGAGTGCGACTGCCACTGGCCTCGGCGCGACTGTGACAATTCGTGTCCTTCTCGTGGACGACCAGAACCTGGTGCGCAGCGGATTTCGCATGATCCTCGACAGCGAACCTGATATCGACGTTGTCGGTGAGGCCGCAGATGGCTACGACGCAGTCATCCTCGCCCGTGAACTCGACCCAGATGTGGTGCTCATGGATCTGCGGATGCCGACCATGGACGGCATCGAGGCGACACGCCAGATCACCGAAGCAGGCGAAGACACACCGCGTGTTCTTGTGCTCACCACATTCGACCTCGACGAATATGTATACGAGGCGCTCCGAAGCGGAGCCAGTGGTTTCCTTCTCAAGGACGCGCCAGAACAACAGCTCTTGTCTGGGATCAGGATGGTCGCAGACGGCGGATCCCTCTTCGCCCCGGCGGTGACCAGACGGCTCATCGAACGCTTCACCGCGACGACATCACAGGGACCTCCGCTCGCCCTCGCCACGCTGACATCCAGGGAACTCGAGGTGCTGCGCCTCCTCGCACGCGGTCTTTCCAATGCGGAGATCGCCGCGGAGCTCGTTGTCTCTGAACACACCGCCAAGACCCACGTGGCTCACATCCTCAACAAGCTTGGCCTGCGCGACCGGGTGCAGGCTGTCGTACTCGCATTCGAATCCGGGATAGCGCAGGTATCCCAACGAGGAGCGACGGGCGACGGCGGTTCGTGATCGCTCGGTACGTTTGTATCACATCTGTTGCACAGTGGTTCCTCGCTCTCAATCGGCGAAAGTGGATTGCCTGAGAACACGGATGACTCGTTGGGAGGGTGGCGGTGACGCGACGAGGTCTACTCTTCTGCCGCTGTTGGAGTGGTTGGACTCTTCGGAAGCCGACACCATGCCACGATGCCATCCGCGAACCCAGCCAGCGGTTCCGAGGAAGGGGAATTGTGTGCTTCTAGCTCCATCCCCGGACTCTGATTCCACGGGCTTAACAGCTCGGAAAGGAGCCAAGACATGAATACGTCGGCCCCTTCATCGGGGATATGGACCGTTACTCGTGAGGAGCTGCTGGAACTATTGTCGAGAGGCGACGACAGGTTCAGGTTGGTGATGGCCCTCAACGAGTGGGCGTTTCGGGCGAAGCACATCCCCGGATCCGAGCACTTCAACAACGCCCATGAGCTCTTCTCTTCTCTCAGTCCTGACGACGACATCGTCGTCTACTGCACCAGTGATGACTGCCATGCCAGCGTCGCCCTCTACCACGCT
>JAICNB010000075.1 GCA_025928935.1 Acidimicrobiia bacterium | reverse complement strand
TCACTGCTACCGAGATCCTCGAAGCAACAGTTGATTGCACTGCGGTTTGGTCGGAGATGTCCACCACTGGATTCACCACGGCTGAGGTCAGTGGTGTCCACGTGTTTCGATGGCTCGATGGCACCTGGCTCTTTGTATCGCTTTGGACACTCCGAGACGACTTATGGGAAGACGATTGCACCGTGCCCTTCTAGGGGTCTTGGTCCTCGCCCTGAGTGCGCTTAGCCTCCCGGTAAGCGCCCAGCAGTTTTCAGCATGCTGGGTCAGTATTGAACGAGTGCCCGGCGTCGGTGTGGAGAAAACCGTCACTCGTTGCCGTATCGCCGGTGGTGACGTCGTCGACTACGCGGGTGACAACTCGGTCCCGGGCCGTCTCTATCCCAACATCGGGTTCGACCTCATCGGCGAGTGTTGGTACATCACCAGCGCCGAGACCAACTACCAGATCATCCCGCTGAACCCCGACGGCGGTGCAGAGTTGGCACTCATCGTGGACGGTTCGCCTGGCCCATCGGGCTATTTCCGGCGGTGCACCTCAGAGCCGGTCAGCACAGTGGACCCGTCGGCGGAGGCCTGGGAATACGTGACCTCGTTCGTCCACCCACCGCCGACCCCGGAGGTGAATCCGACCCCTGGTAACGGTGTCACCGGTCTGGAGACCTTCGTCTCGGTGCCGGTCCCTCCAATCCACCAGACCCAACTCGCCAGCGCCAGCGGGGTGACCCTCGATGTCGAGATCGAGGTGAGCGGAGTAGTGGTCGATTGGGGCGACAGTCGAGTCGACACCTTCCCCGCCGATGAGGCGATGCTGGCCGGGTATCCCGACGGGGGCGCCCGCCACATCTACGAGCTCAAAGACGACAACGGATATGACCTGGGGATCTCCTACGCATGGACTGCACGGTGGCGTTTGGCAGGCGGTGACTGGGAGTACCTCGACGTGCCCAACACGACCACCTCGATCGTCTATCCCGTGGCGGAGATCGTCTCGGTCCTGACCGACTAGAGCCGACCCCGACCTAGTGTCGAGACCATGGACCTGATCGTGGGGACAGCAGCCGGCCTGTTCGGGCTCGACGATCCGACCCGGCCACTGCTAGTCGGCACCAGGATCAATCATGTCGCCCGCGCAGGGGACTCCTGGTGGGCGGTCGATGGCAAGGGACGAGTCCACCGCGACGGTGAGCAGGTGGCGCAAGCCATGGATGGGGTTGTCCTCAACTGCCTACTGCCGCTCGAAGACAGGGTCTTGGCGGGCGCGAACGACGCCCGGCTATTCCAGGTCGATGGTGATCACCTGGTCGAAGACACCGGATTCGCTGAGGCCCCGGGGCGGGAGCGTTGGTACACGCCGTGGGGGGGACCACCCGACGTGAGGTCGATGGGCGCCGACGCCGCAGGCACCGTGTATGTCAACGTCCACGTCGGCGGAATCCTGCGTTATGACGATGATGGGCTCAACCCGACCCTCGACCAAGACGCCGACGTCCACCAGGTGATCGCCGATCGAAACCGGACCGGGACCGTCCTGGCCGCCTGCGCCCGGGGTCTCGCCCAATCATCAGACGGCCGCATGTTCGGTTACCGCGACGACGGTCTGCACGCTTCGTATTGCCGGGCAGTGGCTCTGGTGGGGGACACCATCCTCCTCTCTGCGTCGACGGGGCCACGATCCAACAGGGCTCGCCTCTATCGGGGTGACAGCACCAGCGGGTCGTTCGAGGCTTGCCTGGACGGACTGCCCGAGTGGTTCGGGGAGAATCTCGACAGCCATTGCCTGGCAGTCCTGGATGGTGTGGCTTATGCCGGCCACGGTGACACGGTGTGGCGTTCGGACGACGAAGGCTTTACCTGGGCCGAAGCCAGTTCGGGCTTCTCTTCCATAACGTGTCTTGCCTGACGCGTGAGAGGGGCCACCTGAGTGGCCCCTCTCGCACTGGAGGAGGAAGAAAGTCCTGTTACAGACTCACTCCTTCTTGCATCGGCATCGCGCGCCGGTACTGAAGGGTCGCACGACCTATCTCAGACCTTGGTCGCCAGCACCGACCACATCAGGGGCAGCCTTTCTCTGCGGTCGGGGAGACGCCACATCCCGTCGTCCTCCTGGACCATCATCGGCAACCCCTGCCATTCGCACTCGTCGTACTCCTCGACGCGGTCGATGCGAAGACCGGCCCGGATCAGGGCATCGAGGGTCTCGCCAATCCCGTGGTTCCATCCGTAGTTGAGTGGGCTGGCGACAACGCCCACGCCGGCGTAGGTCTCGGTCTCTTCCTCGCCCTCGGGCTCTTCCGTCTCGAAGTAGGCGACTGTGGCCCGGAGCTCCTCGGTCTCGAGCCAGTCCATCGCCCACATCATCGGATGACCCTCCCGCATGTAGAAGGTCCCGCCCGACACGAGGAAGTGTGAGACGACCTCGGCCCATTCCTCGATCTTCGGGATCCAGCAGATGGCGCCGACGCCCGTGTAGACGACGTCGAAGGTCCCATCCACCACCTCCGGGGTGTCGTACAACTCCGCCACCTCGAACCGGGCCGGCGTCCCTGATTCCTCGCTGAGGCGTCGGGCCGCCTCGATCGATCGCTCGGACAGGTCGGTGCCCGTCACCCTCGCTCCGAGTCGAGCCCAGGAGATGGTGTCGGTCCCGATATGGCACTGGAGATGGAGGAGTGTCTTGCCGGATACATCGCCCAGCTTCTCCTTGTCGTAGGTCACAACGCCACTCAGGTGGGTGGGATCCGCCACGAACCGGGCCACCCCGTACTCATCGGAGTCGTAGTGAATCGGGACACGGGCGTCCCAGTTGGCCCGGTTGGCCTCCCGGTAATGGTCCAAAGGCATGGCGAGAGTATGACGCTCCGGGCATGCCGGGTACGTCGATTAAGACGTGCCCGAACTGAAGTCCCACCCATCTGGGTCGTCCCACAGGACCGGAATCGACACGACATCTGACGGCGACCCATCCTCAGCCGAGTGCCAGAAGACGCGAACCGTCTCTTCGCCCACGAAGGCGTAGTCGACCTGGAACTCGTACGCACCCCAGCATCCTGTTCCACAGGTGGCGGTGGCGAAGTCTTGGTGGACCACATTGCCACCCGCATCGACGACCTCGAGGCTCACCGTCGCTTCGAACACGTTGGCGAACCCGGCGACTGTGAGTGGCGCGTCACCCTGACCCTGCAGGGGCGAGTCGACGTTGACCGAGTTCACCTGATCGAGGAAGGCATCCTTGCCCTGTGGCCCGCTCAGATCGAGGCCCTCACTGCCAAAAGTCGTGACCGGTTCGCCATTCACCGTGAACACGACGCTCTCGAATCCGCCCTGGGCCGTGGCGGTATATATCAGCTGGTTGAGCATCGTGAAATCACCGAGCAGCCCTGACCCGGATCCTTCCAGAAACGCCTCATTCATGTCGACCGTCACAGTGTGGTCCTCCGCGGTCACACCGAAGATTTCCACATCCGAGGGCACCATGCTGGTGAACCCATCGGGCAGGGTGAGGCCCTCGGCGGTCAGGGCGGAAAGGCCCTCGAAGCCACCATGCATCGGCTCCCCGCCTGGCATGAAGGTGCCTCTCAAAGCAACTAGGGCCGGATTCCCGGTGAACGAGTTCTCCGGGGATTGCACGGCGTAGAGGATCGCTCCCGCCTCTTCGGCAGGGACGGTTGTGGTGGGCGCCGGCTGCGTCGTCGTCACCGCGGGCGCTGTCGTGGTCGGGGCCACAGCAGTAGTGGTCGTGGCCTGGTCCACCGTGGTCACGGTCGACGCCACCGTCGTGGTGGTGGTGGCCACCGGCTCACCTTCGCCTCCGCCTCGGGCCAGGAGCAGCGGGATCCCCGCCGCCAGAAGGACGACCAAGGCCGCGCCGGCGAAGACCAGGATCGGTCGCATCTTCGAAGATTCTTCACGCTGAGTCACTGAAACCTCCTCAGGGAACGGCGGTGGCTCTGGCGACATCGCCACCAGCCGGTCGGTAAGTTCTTTCATCTTTCGGTCGTCGGATCTGCTCATGACAGCCACTCCTCGAGGTGCTTTCGGGCCCGGGCCAGGTGACGTTTCACTGCCCCGGTCGAGATGCCCATCCGATCGGCGACTGCCTCTACCGGGAGATCGGCCCAGTAGGTGAGGAGCACGGCCGCCCTCTGCTGCACCGAGAGACGTTCGACCGCACGCAGGACGTCGATGTCGATGTCCTGCTGGGGCGCCGTCTCCGGCGAAGCCGCCTTCATCTCTCGAAGCCGTCTCGAAAGCGTGCTCCGGTGATGATCGGTGGCGACGCTCAACACGGCCCTGTAGAGATATGCCCTCCTGTTGCTCACCTCGGGCCATCTCCGAGCGGAGAAGGCCTTGAGACAGGCGTCGGTCACGACGTCAGCAGCATCGAACGGCCCGACCAGGCCAGTCGCATACCTGGTGAGCTCTTCCGCGTAGGACCGATACACCTGCTCGTTGTCCATCACACCTGCAGCGGTGATCATGACGTTGAGACGGAGCCGGGCCTGGGATTGGGTGACAGCCAACCGACGAAACTCGCCGGTACTCCCGATGGCCTACGGCCATACTGGGGCGATGACGGGCAAAGGCCCGGACCGGGCCGCAACCAACACCTACCGCCTGGAGACCGAGAGGCTCGTGCTCGCCGTCCCCTCTGACGAGGATGCGCCTTTCCTGTACGAGCTGGTCGGTGGCGCAGACCGGATGGAGATGACTGCGGGCCTGATCTGGGACGGGCCCGATGACATCAGCGACACCATCGGATTCATCCGGCAGGCCCAGACCGAGTCTTTCGGTGACGGTGGTTTCCATTGGGCCATCCACGACAGGACCGGGCAGTCGTCCGGCGCCACAGGCACAACGATCGGGATGATCGGTGCCCGCCCCTCGGATCAGCCGGGGCGTGGTGACGTCGGGTACTGGCTGGGGAAGCCGTATTGGGGCCAGGGTCTGATGAGCGAGGCTTTGACCGCCGTCCTCGACCTCAGCTTCGGCGAACTCGATCACGAGAAGATGGAGGCGGAGATCTTCACCGACAACCCCAGGAGCATGCGGCTCGTCGAGGGCCTCGGGATGCAGCGTGAGGGAACGATCCGCTCCTCACATCTGAAACGGGGCCGATGGGTCGACTCCCACATCTACGGCCTGCTCCGTGACGAATGGCGGGCTCGACGGCCTTGAGGTGCTCTTGAGGTGCCGCTGATGCGGCAATGAGGGGACATTTCGGACACTGGGACCCGGAGATCGACCAATGGAGGTCCCAATGTTCAGAAAGATCGTGGGTGTTGTCACGACGGCCATTGCCGGGCTGTTACTCGTCGGTGTCGCCTGGGCGTCAGGAAACGGAGTCGACGACATCTCGTCGGACGGCTCTCAGGGCACTTCGGCCGGCTCCAGCCTCGGAACGTCGGCCGAGTCGACGCCGGAAACGACTGGGAGCAGCTCGAGCCTGGGCACCACTGGCTCCTCGACCCCGGGGACCACGGGCACCAGTGTCGTCAACAGCCCGACCACCAGCATCGACCTGGTCGACACCTCTTCGACCAGCACTTCAGTCCCCGACAGCTCGACGAGCACCGCCAACGACGGCACGACGGCCACGACCATCGACGACAACAACCGCGAAGAGAGCCGTGCGCCAGCTCCCGCGAACGCCGGCCCGACCAGCCATCAGGTAGGCGAAGGGGGAACAGTCACCGTGCAGATCTCAGAGGGGAGGTTGATCCTCGTGGATGCTTTCGCTGCCCCTGGTTGGAGTGCTGAGGTGGACCGGAATGACGGGCAGGAGATCCGTGTCGAGTTCGAGAACGGTGAGGACGACGCCAAGTTCGAGGCGAGGATCCACAACGGCGAACTGCGGGTCCGGGTCGAGCCCAGCTGACAACGATCGAGATCGAAAGAGAAGGGACCGCCTCGAAGGCGGTCCCTTCTTGTGTGTCGTCGAGATCCCGGAGTCGAGTTGAGGAGTCCTTGACTAACCGCTGATGCCCGCCTGATGAGGCATACCGGATGCTGATGGAGACAGGAAGCATCGCCAAAGGAGACGATCATGCAACGCAAACTCATCGGCATCATCACCGCCACCGTGTTGGTCGGGGCGATCGGCGCGGTGGCATGGGCGAACATCGCCGAAGTGCCGTCGAGCCCGGCCGTGAATCAGGTGACCAACCCTTCCAGCTCGCAGGCGACCGCGCCCTCCAGCTCGGACGACACCGCATCCGAGCTCGGAGTCGCCTCGACCGGGTCCCAGCCGACCGTCACAGTCACCACCATCCCAGGCGCGACGAGCACCCCGAGCCTCGCCCACGGGTCGGTGACGGGGTCGAGTCTCCCGGCTGGGGCGGGCAGCACCACATCGACGACGTTCGACGACAACGGTGGGGACCGTGGCGGATCAGACGACTCCGGCCACGACCAAAACGACGACAACGGCGGGGACCGTGGCGGATCAGACGACTCCGGCCACGACCAAAACGACGACAAAGGCGGAGACCACGGTGGATCAGACGACTCGGGCCACGACCTGAACGACGACAAGGGTGGAGACCGGAGCGACGACTGAATCGTCAGCCGAGCCAGACCCGAACAACCGCCCCGCCACCGGGGCGGTTGTTCAATTGCATCGAGCCGCGCACCGATTCGGCGGTTCGGCGCACGATGTCGAGCCCGAGGCCCGTGGAGCCCCCGCCGCTCACCCCTCGTGTGGCGACGTGCGAGGAGGTGAAGCCCGGCCCTTCATCGGTGACTTCGAGCCAAGGCCGGTCGGCTTCGGCGCCAACTGAGATGTGAAACTGCGTCCCGGGGTCGGTGTGAGAGAAGACGTTTCCGATCAAAGCGTCCACCATCGCTTCTACATCCTCAGGAGCGAGGGCGACCTCGACCGGGTGGTCGGGCACCGACACCTCGACGGACCTGCGCTGTTCGTCGGCCAGGACGGACCAAAACGCACATCGTGCTGCGACCACTGCGGCCAGATCGGAAGGGCCGCTGCCCCGTGACGGGACTGATCGAGTAGCGAGGATGACCTGGTCGATGGCCTGTTCGAGCCGGTCCACCTGGCTCAGAACCTGGTCCCGCTCGTCGTCGTCGCTCAGCTTCTCGGCCTGGAGGCGCAGAGAGGTGAGCGGGGTGCGGAGTCGGTGGGACAGGTCGGCGGCGGCCTCACGCTCGTCGGCGATGAGCTGCTCGAGACGCCCGGCCAGCCAGTTGAACGACTCGCCGACCTCTCGGATCTCCTCTGGCTCTCCCACCTCGACCCGCGCCTCGAGATCACCGCCACCGAGCTGCCGAGCGGTGGTGGCCAGGGAGCTGATCGGGCGGACAAGCCGCTGCCCCAGGCGGTCGGCGACCCAGACAGCGATTGCCACCAACAGCACACCCAGCAACCCGAGGAGCAGCCAGGCCCGGCTGACTCCCTCGGTCAGCTGCTCGTCCGTGACGAAGACGTCCACCACCGCCGTGCCCTCCCTGCCGATCACGGGCAGTGCGTACTCCCATCCGCCCTCCACGGTGTTGGAGATGGTCGCCTGCCGCTCGGCTGCGGTGGCGACCAGGGAGCCCTGGCCGGGGAGGGGCTCACCGAGCACCGAGTCGTTCGGGAGAATGACGATGGTGCCCGGGGGGAGCGGCCCGACCGCGGCCTCGACCGCGGCTGCATCCCCGTTCAAGGTCACCGTGAGGGCGACCAGTTCGGCGACAGATTGGGCAGTCCGCTCGGCTTCGACTCGAGCCTGATCGCCCGCCTGCCGCCTCACCAGCAGGGCCAGTGGGATCAGCAGGGCGATCACGACCAGGGTGGTGGTGGCCAGG
Organism: Acidimicrobiia bacterium; assembly: GCA_025928935.1. GTDB lineage: Bacteria > Actinomycetota > Acidimicrobiia > Spongiisociales > ZC4RG35 > JARDZU01. The sequence goes on along the minus strand of JAICNB010000075.1, from coordinate 4,304 downwards.
CTGAGAAGGGCGAGGCTCCGTCTCACCCGTTGGGATCGACCAGCTTCACCCCCACGCCATGGACGGTGCGGAGATAGCGAGGCTCCTGGGCCGTCTCGCCCAGCTTGTTGCGCAGCCAGGAGAGGTGAACATCGACCGTTCGCTCCGCCCCACCGTAGGGCTCCCGCCACACCTCAGCCATCAGAGCCCTCTTGCTGACGACCTCTCCCGCCCTCTCCGCTAGCACTCGAAGGAGATCGAACTCCTTGGGGCTCAGGTCGAGGTCTTTCCCTGCGAGTGAGGCCTCCCGGGCGGCCGGGTCGATCCTGAGCCCGCCGACCTGGATCGTCTCGTCCGATGTGGCGGCCGACCCACGTCGGAGGAGAGCCCGAACTCTCGCCTCCAGCTGAGCCACCGAGAAGGGCTTGACCAGGTAATCGTCCGCCCCCGAGTCCAGGGTCTTGACCACCACCTCGTCGGCACCCCGAGCCGTTATGACGATGATCGGGACCTCACTGACGGCCCTGATCATGCGGAGCAACTCCGTCCCGTCGAGGTCGGGCAGGCCGAGGTCCATCACGACCAGGTCCGGCTTGCCCTTGACCGCCAACTCGAGACCTTCCAACGCGGCTGCGGCACTGTCCACGTCGTGGCCCTGCCCGGCCAGCGCCTCGGCGACCAGACGTCTGATCTCGATATCGTCTTCGACCAAAACGACGCGGGCCATTGGGGCAGGTTATCCGCAGGCCCGGCCCTGACCCCCCGCCTTAGGGAAACCTTGACACGCCGTTGAGGGGCGGTAACCGGGACAGCTGGGAGAATGGTCCCGTGAACAAATGGGCCATCGCCGGTGCCTGGGTTGTCGTCGCTGCATTGGCGACCGGTCTGACCTGGCAGATCGTCAGCGCCGCCGACGCCCAGGTGAGTGAGAGGCCACCCGTTCAGGCGGTCGGAGCGCCGAGCACCTCGGAATCGACGACGAGTCTCCCCCCGTTTTCGACTTCTTCGAGGGCAGGTTCCACGTCCTCATCGGGGACATCGCCGGGGTCGTCATCGGGGACAACGCCGGCGACGGGGTCGGCGCCGGGCTCCGCCCCTGCCGTGACCGAGAGCGCGTGGTCGTCCCGGACCATCCCGACCGAGGGTGGAATCGTCGTCGTCAGCTATCGCCCCGAGGAGGTGCAGCTCGGCTCAGCCTCACCCGCCGCCGGCTTCGCAGCCGAGATCAAGAAGTCCGGGCCGCCGGAGGTCGACGTCGAATTCGAGAGCGAGTCGGCCAAATACCGGGTACGTGCCAGGTGGGCCGCCGGGGACCTAACCGTAGAGGTCGAGTCCGAAGCCGACTAGCAGATGAGGGCGTCGCGCCCGGTCTGCTCCTCCCGGACCCGCTCGACGAGGTGCTCGATCAGCTTCCAGGCCATCTCAGGGTGGCTCTTGACCAGAGGGCGGAACTCCCATTTCGAGATGACGAGGGTGTTGAGCTCGGTATCGGCCACCACCGACGCCGACCGCGGGGCGTCGTCCACGAGTGCCATCTCGCCGAAGAACTCGCCGGGACCAAGGGTTGCTACGTTGCGGCCGCCCCTCACCACCTTGACCTTGCCATCGACGATCAGATGGAAGCCCACCCCACCATGGCCCTCGGTCACGACCTCCTGGTCCGCGTGATGGACTGCGTCCTTCGCCGTGGCCAAGACCTTGGTCAGATCCTTCTTGCTCAGGTCGCTGAACAGAGGCACTGCTCCGAGCAACTCCAGCTTCTCCTGTTTGGTGGCCAACGACGTCTCCTCGGATGGGCAGTTGAAGCCGATGTTATCCCGTCTCTTCGACCCATGGCTTCCTCACGAAGCCAAGTATCCAGTTGCTGAGGAGGGCTGAATCGGGCGCGGCGTCCAGGGTCGCCAGTCCTGCATCAACCGTGTCCTCCGAGATGACATTGCCGCGCCGGGACTCCATGAGTGCCCCCGAATAGGCAGGCTCGAACTCGGGATGCCCCTGGATCCCGATCATGTTGTCGCCCACACCGATCATGGACACCGGGCAGTGCTCGTTCCAGCCAAGTATCTCGGCGCCGGGTGGGAGCCTTTCGATCTGGTCCTGATGGCTGTTGAGGATTCGATAGGAGGATCCCAGACCGAGGCTGTCTCTGACCTCCACCTCCTTGATCCCGACGCCCCAGCCCCGATCGGACTCGACCACCGATCCCCCCAGCGCCTTGGCGATGAGCTGGTGGCCGAAGCAGATCCCGACGAAGGGAACGCCCGCCAGGGCGACGTCCCGTACGAACTGCTCCAATTGCCGGATCCAAGGCTCGTCATCGTTGACCGAGTGACGTGAGCCGGTTGTGATCCAGGCGTCACACTCGGCCGGGTCAGCAGGGAGGACGCCGCCGATGACGTCATACGTGATGATCTCGACTTCGGGATGCTCGCTGAACAGTCGCCGAAACATGTCCGGGTAGTCCCCCGAGATGTGCTCGAACTCGGGTCGGACGTGATCGCAGACGAGAAGGCCAAGCTGCATCCGATCATTCTGGCGCGAGGTCAGCCGTTGGCGATGAAGACGGACTTGTACTCCGAGTAGTGGTCGAGGGCGGCCATGCCCTGTTCACGGCCGATCCCGGAGGCCTTGACGCCGCCGAAGGGGGCCTCGATGTGCACGCTCGATGACGAGTTGATCGAGAGCATGCCGGTCTCGACACCTCTGGCCACACGGAGAGCACGCCCGATGTCCCGGGTCCAGATCGACCCTGACAACCCGTAGATCGAGTCGTTGGCCAGCCTGATCGCCTCGTCCTCGCCCTGGAACGTGCTCATGGCGACCACCGGCCCGAAGATCTCCTCTTGGACGATCTTCATCTCAGACGTGGCGCCGGTGAACACCGCTGGAGAGAGGAAGTTCCCCACCTGGCCGATCCGCTCGCCCCCGCAGGCGAGCTTCGCCCCCTCATCGATCCCGAACTGGATGTACCGCTCCACCGTCTCACGCTGATCCGGTGTGATCAGCGGGCCCATCTCCGTCGTCTCGTCGGCCGTGTCCCCCACAACCAGGGTCCGGGCCCGGTCGATGAACCTCCCGGCAAACTCCTCTGCAACAGATCGCTCGATCAGCAACCGGCTCCTGGCACAACAGTCCTGGCCGGCGTTGTCGTACACGGCGGCGATCGAGGACTCGACACACAGATCGAGATCGGCGTCGGCGAAGACGATGCCGGCCGACTTCCCTCCCAGCTCGAGCGACACCCGCTTGATATCGGGGGCGGCCGCGGCCATCACACCCGCTCCCACCTCGGTCGACCCGGTGAAGGAGATCTTCCGCACATCGGGATGGCGAACGAGTGCCTCACCCGCCTCGGACCCCTTGCCGGTCACGACGTTGAACACACCCGGCGGGAGCCCGGCCTCCAGGCCCAACTCGGCCAGAGCAAGGGCCGTGAGAGGAGTCAGCTCGGCCGGTTTGACGACGATCGAGTTGCCCATCGCCAGGGCCGGTGCGGCCTTCCATCCCAGGATCAGCATCGGGAAGTTCCAGGGGGTGATGGCGGCACAGACCCCGATCGGCTCCCGAAAGGTCATCAAGGTCCCGTCGGCGTTCCCGGGGATGGTCTGGCCGTGGAACTTGTCCACCGCCCCGGCATAGAAGTCGAACGTGGCTGCCACCGCGCCGATCTCGCCCCGTGCTGCGGCGATCGGCTTCCCGGCATTGGTCGACTCGAGACCGGCCAGCCGCTCCAGGTCACGACGAACGAGATCGGCGATGCCACGAAGGACGTCACGCCGGCGTCGGACTGTGGCCTTCCGCCACACCCCTTCATCGAACCTTCGTCGGGCGGTCTCGACCGCGGCCGCGACGTCGGCCGCCGACCCCCGGCTGACCAGCCCGATCTGCTCACCGGTGGCCGGATCGTGAATCGGCGCCGCACCACCGGAGCCGGGGCGGGGCTCGCCGTCGACGAAGGGGTGGTGGGTGCTCACTCCGGGGTGACGTAGGCCGCGGTGATCCCGCCGTCCACGACGAACTCGGTGCCGGTGACAAAGGATGACTCGTCCGATGCGAGCCAGAGGGCGGCCTTGGCCATCTCTGCCGCCTCCCCGAAGCGCCCCATCGGGATATGAACCAGACGCCGCTGCTTCTTCTCGTCGGTGTCGAGGAACTTCATCAGCAACTCGGTGCGAAGCGGGCCCGGGCAGAGAGCATTGACCCTGATGTTCTCCCGGGCATGCACCACCGCCAGCTCGCGGGTCATGGCCAGGACCGCCCCCTTGGAGGCGGTGTAGGCGACCTGTGGTGTCGCCGCCCCGAGCAGTGCGACGAACGAGGCCGTG